>CBDUGV010000001.1:0-79050 GCA_965366815.1 uncultured Bdellovibrionales bacterium
CTTTATGAGGAATCGTCAAACTGAAACCGCGAATACCCATCTCGCGCATGGCGCTGAGAGCAACTTCCGTTCGCTGAGTGTCGAAGGCGACATAGCTAAAGGGCTCAGACAAAGTTTGGAAGCCGGCATTATGCATGGCCTGACTCAGCCTTGAAGGACGGACCGCCAGAAGACCGCAAAGTCGGGGATATGAGAGACGTTGCCAGTCAGTTTTCATCAATTTCTCCAAACATATCAGTCGACTAATGCCAGGACTCAATCCTGCCGATAATTAAACAATCAGCGCCTCACTGCATTCATTGGGCTGTAGCAGATCGCAGACACAAATTTTATCGTTAGAAACTAGCACCTTAGGTCGCAAATAGGAACTACTCCGATTTTCGTAGGATATCTATGCCAGACGCGCCAGACTCAGAACAAGTAGGCATTGCTTATCAGGGAGCAAGAGCCCAGCAAAAGCGTTCATCGCTGAGCAATTTCTTGACGCACCTCGTGTACGAGGCCCATGGGCTTCGAATCGGTCTGGAACTGAGTCTTTGTGTCATCTGCTACACCTTCGTAACGGTCATCGTCCCCTGGCATACCTTGGGTGTGCCGATGAAGTGGAGCACACTCCTCTCTTGGTTTGGTTGCTGCTTTGCAGTGATACTATTCGATCAGCTGATGCTCTGCCGTTCTGCTCACACCTTTCGGAAATCTTATCTTCTGGGACTCTGCGGCTCGTATAAAGAAGCACTCGAACTACTCGAGAAGATTGGCCCACAGTCCAGGGATTTAGTGCGCTTGCCATTGACGCTCTACCATTTGCATCGCGCCGAGATATTTAGTCAGTCAGATGATTTTCAAAAAGCTGAGGCTGAACTCCATTTAGCAGAGCTAAATAATGCCCCAGCGATGCAATTAGCAATACAGAATCTTCGGTTGCTCCGCGCCCAGAAGAATCACGATGACGCCAGAGATGCGCTCGAGGCCGCTCGGGAAAAACTTGGAGACTCCTCGGTCTTGCTACTCGAAGAAGGCTTGTCGCTCCTAGAGCAGCGAGAAGATCTCTGGGCCGCGAAACGGGTATTTACCGAAGTTCTCGATCGCCCCGAAGGACCTCATTTCACAGGCGAAACCTGTCATACGATAGCCCGCGCCTACCGCAGCATCACTATGCTCTGGACAGGAGAGGCTGAGGAGGGAGTAGAGGAGATTTCGAAGCTCATAGAGCGACTTCGCTCTGCCGTTATCTATGTCGATCCACTTCGCCCCCTCCTGGCTCGGTTGTTGCTGGAGCGCGGCTACTATTATGCGACCCATCGTCAACCGACCAGCGCGGTAATCGATTATAAACTGGGCACATCACTCTGCACCTATGCTCCATTGATTCAGTTGTCAGAGAAGCTGAAAGAGGAACTTGAAGACCGCCACGAAATCAAACTCTACTAGGACCCCTTCACCACTTAAATGCATTGCCAGTGTCGACGCTCCTCCGGTATACGTGGTGCATGAAAAAAGATTCGAAAAATTTCCTCTATTCTTTGTTCGCCACCCCCTCACCTTCGGGATTTGAACAACAAATTCAAAAAGTCGTGAAGAAGCGGATGACGCCATTCGCCGACGAAATTTCGGTAGATGTCCATGGCAATTTAATGGCCGTTTTTAATCCGGAAGGTAAGATAAAGGTAATGCTCTCCGGCCACTGCGATCAAATTGGCCTGATGATCACGCATATTGATAAAAGCGGCTTCATCTCTGTCGGTGCAATTGGCGGCATGGACGCGACGGTGCTCCCCGGAGCAAAGGTGCAAATTCATACGCGAGACAAAAAAGTCGTACCGGGAGTAATTGGCAATGCGCCTGCTCACCTCGTTGCTGTCGCGGATCGAGGTAAACCAACTGAGATATCAAAGATCTGGATAGATATCGGGGCAAAGGACGGCAAAGATGCCAAGAAGTTGGTGAGTGTGGGCGATCCCATTACCTATCACCAAGAAGTAACTGAGCTGGCTCACAACGTGATCACGACGCCGGCCTGCGACGATAAAACTGGACTGTTCACGGTGATGGAAGCGTTTCGCCTCGTTGCATCGAAATACAAGACAAAAGAAAAGAAAAAGAAGTTTCCAGTCGCGCTCTATGCGGTAAGCACTGTTCAAGAGGAACTTGGACTCCGCGGTGCCCGCACCTCCTGTTTTGGCATTGATCCACTAGTTGGTATTGCAGTTGATGTTGAACATGCAACTGACAATCCAGGCGCATCGGCGAAGCTGATAGGGGAAGTGAATCTCGGGAGTGGACCAACTATTGCACGTGGCGCAAACGTCAATCCGATTGTCGAAGAATTGTTGGTAAAGACAGCAAAAGCCAAGAAGATTCCCTATCAATCAATCGCTGAACCGCGAGCAACCGGAACTGATGCAAACGCAATGCAGATCTCGCGAGCAGGGGTCGCCGCCGGGCTCATTGGCCTGCCGAATCGCTACATGCATACTCAGGTAGAGGTTGTAGATTTGCGAGATCTCGAGGCAGCATCAAAGCTGCTTGCCGAGGCAGTTATGCGAATAACCCCGAAGATGAGCTTTATTCCGGCTTAAGCGCCTCTCCAAGCACCGCAAGTGCCAATTCAACCTGATCAGATGTGAGCTGTCGACCGGTGGAGAAGCGCAAGGCGCCTTGAGCCCGTGGCTCATCAATACCCATCGCCGAGAGCACAGGTGAGACAGCAGTTTTGCCCGAGTGACAGGCCGCCCCCGCGGATACCGCGAGTCGGTCTGAAATCTTCGCCAGCACTTCTTGCGACGTTAAGCCCGGAAAAGACACGTTCAGGGTATTTGGCAAACCGTTGTCCGGGTGACCGTTAATCTGGAGATCCGGCCGTATCGCGCGTAGTCCTTCTAGGAGCTGGGCTCTCATTTGGGCCATATGAGTCGTGTTTTGTACTAAGTTCTCTCGGGCAAGTTCGGCAGCCTTCCCCAGCCCGACAATCTCCAGCACATTCTCCGTGCCTGCGCGAAGTCCTCGTTCTTGTCCCGCACCGTGAAGCAAGGTCTCAAGCTCAATTCCTTTTCTCACGTAGAGAGCACCGACCCCTTTGGGTGCGTAGAGCTTGTGCCCGGCGATAGTCAGTAAATCGACCGCGAGATCTCCAACGATTGTCGAAATTTTCCCCAGTGTTTGTGCGGCATCGGTATGAAAAAGAATATCGCGCTTGCGAATAATCTCAGGGATTTCTTCAATTGGTTGGATGGTGCCGACTTCATTGTTGGCATGCATGATCGAGATCAGAATCGTTTCGGAGCAGATCTCTTGCTCAAGCACGTCGAGATCGAGCAAACCATGCTGGTCGACAGGCACCCAACTAATTCGAAACCCCTGGCCTTCGAGGTAGCGACAAACTTCGCTTACAGCAGGATGTTCGATGGTACTGGTAATTATGTGGTTACCCGATTCACGACGCTTAAAGGCAGCCCCCTTCAGCGCGTAGTTGTTTGCTTCGGTCCCACCGCTGGTGAAAACGATCTCCTCGGGAAGCGCACCAATACACTCAGCAACCTGCTCCCGGGCCTCAGCCACCGCCATCGCCGCTTGCGCACCGACGGCATAGCTACTGGAAGGATTGCCAAACTGTTCTTCCAAAAACGGCCGCATCGCCATAGCAACCTCAGGGTCAACAGGCGTAGTGCCATTGTAGTCTAGATAAATCAGTTCCGCGGTCGACATAATAATCACTTTGCCTAGTCAGTTGTTAAGGTAATGCGATACCCCATATGCTATCTAATTCAGAATTAGGTGACAGAGACTCAGTCAATAAGTTAGCAATTTAATGAACTAATTTTAAGATTGCATCTCTTACACGTAATTCATTAGTTGGCATCGATTCCTAACTTCGCTGAATTTTCATGAGAAGCACAGCTCCTATTTCGAAAGATCTAGTCCTCATTGGCGGCGGGCATAGCCACGCAATCGCACTGCGAATGATGGCGATGGACCCGATTGATGGGCTCCGAGTTACATTAATTTCGGATCAGAGTCATGTACCTTACTCCGGTATGCTTCATGGATATGTGACTGGAATCTATTCCTACGATGATAGCCATATCGATCTCCGAGCATTGGCCAATTTTGCCGGGGCGAATTTTATTCGTTCGCGCGTTGTCGGATTGTCCCCCAGCGAAAAACGAGTCGTACTCGCTGAGCGCCCAGAAATTTCTTTTGATATCGCCTCGATCAACATTGGCAGCACACCGATCCTCGAGCCGATTGAGGGCGCAGAAGAATTCGCCATTCCGATCAAGCCGGTTCCGGTTTTTCTGCGACATTGGGACAAGATAGTTGAGAAAGTGCAGCGCGCACCAAAGGAACCATTTACAATTGCCGTAGTTGGAGGCGGAGCAGGTGGAGTTGAACTCTGTCTGGCAATACACAAACGATTGGAGAAAATCGTTTTATCTCATACTGACTCGAGCGAACATATTAATACTCACTTGGTCCACAGTGGGGCCAGCTTTCTCGACACTCACTCTCCACAAGCTGGAGCTCTAATTGAGCCGATTCTTAGAAATAATGGTATCCAAGTCGTTCTGGAAGAAACGGTAGTAGAAATTGATGCCCATGGTTTGAGCTGTGAATCCGGTACTCGGATCAATGCCGACGCGGTCATCTGCGTGACGGGTGCCCGACCGGCGGCCTGGATTGCCGAGTCTGGTCTGGCAGTAGACGCACGTGGCTTCATTGAAGTCGGGGAGACTCTCGAGTCGATCTCCCATCCTGGTATTTTTGCAGCAGGCGACATCGCAAATATGGCTTGGGACCCTCGGCCAAAGTCGGGTGTGTTTGCGGTTCGGCAGGGCAAACCCCTCATGGAGAACCTACAAGCGGCTGCTTTGGGAAAGACGCTCAGGAGATATGCCCCACAAAAGAATTTCCTCTCCCTCGTGAGCACCGCCGACGGTTCGGCATTGGCGTTGAGAAATTCCACAGCGAAGCACGGCAAGGCGCTTTGGTGGCTAAAGGACTACATCGATCGGAAGTTCATGCGACGATTCTCTAAACTGCCGGTAATCGACATGTCCTCAGAATCTCATCGACCACAGATTCAAGACCCGGAGTTTCTAGAACTAAAGGCACATGCTGAGATGCGCTGCTTAGGATGTGCTGCGAAAGTGGGCTCTAGCGCACTGCACGATGCTTTACATAAGCTGCGAGAGCGAGCAGCTGCGAAAGGAGTGAGCAAATCACTTGGCTTTAGCACTACAGAGGACGCCGCCACTGTAGAAGTGCCTTCTGGTGAAACGCTGCTCCAGACAATTGATTATTTCCCGGCAATGCTCAGCGATCCGTATGTCTTTGGACAGATTGCCGTCAACCATGCTTTCAATGATGTTTTTGCAATGGGCGCCAAACCGATTGGTGCGCTGGCACTTGCCATTCTCCCCTACAGCAGCGATGCAAAACGCGCGGAACTCCTATTCCAAATGCTGAGTGGCGCGCTTGATGCAATGACCGCGATTGGTGCAAAATTGCTGGGTGGCCATACCGCGGAAGGCGGCGATCTAGCACTTGGTTTTACCTGCAATGGGAGCGCACGGCGAGAAGATATTATCGAGAAGCAGGGGCTGCAACCCGGTGACGCTCTCGTTCTAAACAAGCAACTGGGAATTGGTGTCTTGTTCGCGGCTGAAATGCGGCGGAAAGCGCGGGGTCGATGGATCGACGGGGCAATCGCTTCGATGTTGCATTCAAACCATGTCGCCGCAGATGTACTTCGCGAATGCGCTCCTCGAGCACTTACCGATGTAACTGGGTTTGGATTCTTGGGGCACCTGAGTGAAATGCTTCCCGAGAGCGGTGTTCGAATTAAGCTCCAGCTGCCCCAATTCCATCCGCTCGAGGGTAGCTTAGAAATGTTCGAGGCCGGTATTGCCAGCAGCCTGCAACCAAAGAACCTCGCAGCCGAGTATCTAGTTGAAAATGCTACTGAATTGGCGAATGACCCGCGGTATTCCCTGCTATTCGATCCGCAAACCTCTGGTGGCCTTTTGACAGTTCTACCGCGGGAAGATGCAGAGCGCGCAGTTTCACTGCTTCAAAAAAATGGATACAATCACGCGTCGGTCGTTGGCTACGTCGAAAGCAGCTCTGATTCGAGGAGTACCGTCCTCTGTGAGAAATAACCATCGAGGTAACATGAAACGTATTTCTATTCTTCTGGTGCTACTGTGCAACATTGCCTGCAGCACGTGGTCCAGCGACGAGACGAGCCCCGACGTTGTTGAGTCAGATATTGACCTGCGAGATGTGAATAAAGGCGCTCCGCCGTTTGATAATCGCAAGCGACGAAAGCAGCTTAATCGAGGGAGTCAATAACTAGCCAATGGCGACTGTTTTTTCCTGTTCGGTCAAAGCTTTCGCAGTTTGGGCCGCCGAACACGACTCTCTCGAAGAGTGGTGTGCATGGGCCAAGGCTCCCTACCCTTTTTCAGTCGATAGCGCCCCGAAAGTTCAATCACTCGACCCGATGCTTCGGCGGCGTTGCAGCAAGCTATCTCGCATGTCGCTAGAAGTTGCGGATCGCTGCCTGAGCGAGAAGAATCGAAACACCGTTGCCACCGTGTTTGGTTCTCGAAGCGGCGAATCTCAAACCACCATGGTTTTGCTGGAGCAATTAGCAAAGGCAGAAATGGTCTCGCCGATGAAATTCGGGCTCTCAGTGCACAACACAACAGCCGGTCTTTTCGGTATCGCGTTTGAAAATCGCACCGCATCAACTGCTATCGCTGCGGGAGAAGAAACCTTCGCCTACTCGTATCTTGAGGCAGTTCAACAGTTACAGCGCTCAGAGAAGGACGTCTTGCTGATAATGAGCGAAGAGAAGCTGCCTCCTCAGTTTATCAATGATCAAAATGACCGCGAAGCCCCCTTTGCACTTGCTCTGCTTCTTGGCAAGCCTGGGCAAGGCCTAAAACTTGAGCTTGAGATGACAGCTGAGCGCCGTACTGCTAGCAATACAGTATTACCGCAGGGACTGCGGTTCATTGAATGGCTATTTTCAAACGACGAGAGTCTGTGGTTTTCCGGCCCAACCATTGGCTGGAACTTTCGCAAGAATCCCGAAGAAAATTGGCTTTCAATACTACAAATGGGGCAAGTCGATGAACCACTACCGAGTCGTGCGGGCCAAAAGTAGCAGTTCATCGAAAGAACAGTTCATCAACAGAGAGGAGTAGCGGTATTATGAGCACAGACCAAGAAGCACTGGAAAATGAGTTGAAGGAATTCATCGTCACAACCCTTGCTCTGGAAGATATCCAGCCGGAGGAAATCGAGAGTGAGATGATCTTGTTCGGCGAAGGTCTTGGTTTGGATTCTGTGGACGCTCTTGAATTGGCTGTAGCCCTGCAAAAGCAGTACGGAGTTACCGTTGAAGGTGAGTCCGAAGAAACGAGAAAGCATTTTACTTGTGTAAAAAACCTGGCTGAATTCGTCGCCAGTGAGGGTGGAAGCAGCAAGAACGTTGCAAATGCCTAAAAGCCTAGCGAATCTCTCACTCTCCGAACTACTTGCTGACAGAAGTGTCCGAGCAACTACCCCCGTCTGCTACGCAGACGGACACGCTCTTTGCTGGCCAGAATTTCGAGCAGCAGTTTCTACATGCGCAGCCGCGTTGGCACAACACTCCGAACAACGCTGGTGTGTCGTCGCTGAAAGTTCCTATGCGTTTGCCGTCGGTTTCATAGCCGCACTGCAGGCCAAGAAAACGTTGGTCTTTCCACCCAACGCGAAGCTCGGCACGGTGCTTTCTTTCCAATCACAGTTCTCGGCGATACTCGCGGACAGTTCGTTTATCGACTCTCATCTCACTTCGCTTGCCTCGAAGCCCCCGCTGCCAGTTGTCGCAATAGATAGCAACGAATTCGTCGGGGATGATGAGGGCGCATTTGCTTCTATTGACAGCGAGGCACCGCAAATAGAGCTGTATACGTCCGGTACAAGCGGTACGCACAAATGTGTGACGAAATGCTTTCACAATTTTGAAGCTGAAATAGCCATACTTGAGCAGCAATGGGGGACCACGCTCAACGATTGCGTTGTCGTGTCCACCGTCCCCCACCTTCATATCTATGGGCTGCTCTATAAGGTTCTCTGGCCCTTACTTGCTGGCAGACCATTTATTGACCGCATCTCTTTCTACCCGAACGAACTCGCGGCACATATTGAACACCATAAGCATGTCGCAGTAATTTCAAGTCCAGCGCACTTAAAACGCTTTTGCGAAATTGGCGTGCCGCTTTCTCGCCAATGCCAAGTCGTCATATCCTCAGGGGGCCTGCTTACGGGCGACGTC
Source organism: uncultured Bdellovibrionales bacterium (assembly GCA_965366815.1). Classification (GTDB taxonomy): domain Bacteria; phylum Bdellovibrionota_C; class UBA2361; order SZUA-149; family SZUA-149; genus CBDUGV01. The sequence goes on from CBDUGV010000001.1 coordinate 8,330, forward strand.
GCTCAACAGGCGAACGCATATCTAGGTTCTACCCCCATCGAAGTGCTCGGTTCGACAGAAACTGGTGGAGTAGCCTGGCGGCAACAGGAGAACGAGAGAGAAACTTGGCAAGCATTGCCAGAAGTTAAACTCCGCTTTGAGAGGGACTGCGGTCTGCAAGTGTATTCTCAATTTATCGGACCAAAGAGTGATGCCTGTTGGGCGGAAATGGGAGACGGAGCAGAGCAGCTTTCGGATGGCCGGTTCAAGCTCCTCCCCCGCCGAGATAGAATCTGCAAAGTCGAGGATCGGCGCTTCTCCCCAACAATCATGGAGCGTCAATTGGTCGAGCATGAATTTGTGAGTGAGGCGGCGGTCGTTGTTGTACAGAACGCAACTGATACGGGCGGACGAACGATAGTTGCAGCAGCACTCGTTCCTTCAACTTCCGGTTTCCGGGAACTGCATTCGATCGGGCGCAAGAAGTTTATCGAAAACCTTCGAAGCTATCTAGAAAATCACCACGACGCGGTACTACTTCCGAAACGCTGGCGATTTCTATCGGCTCTCCCCAGCGACGAACGAGGCAAACGACCCTTGGCAGAGGTGGAGCAACTTTTTGATGAGACCAAAGTCAAACCCACAACCATGCCCGAACTCTTGCAGGCCGAGCAGGGTGAAGAGCAAGTCTCACTCTCTCTGAAGGTTCCCGATGACTTGGCCTATTTCCCAGGTCATTTTCCTCAACAACCTGTAGTCCCAGGATTTGTCCAAGTCGATTGGGTCATGACCTACGCTAGGCAATACTTCGCTCTACAGTCACCGATTCGTTCGATTGAAGCTCTGAAGTTCCAAAGTGTCCTGCTCCCGAATAATGAATGCAAGCTCGAGATGCAGTGGAGCCCAGAGCGTCAACGACTGCAATTTAGCCTCAAAGGCGAAGTCCAAACGCACGCTTCCGGCCGAATTCATTTCAGCTAAGTCGGCCTGCGGCCAATAAAGTGGCCGAGAGAAGACTATTGGCAAGCCTCTAGATTCATTAAATTAATTGTGTTACTTGAATCAAACACCTACCTGTCGTTGTCTCTCTCTCACTTAGCGTAAGGTGTGAGTTTTTGCTATTTCATTCGTTGACTCGTAGCAGTTGACGAAAGGAACTGGCAGAGTAGTGTATTGAGCTATCTGGTAAAGTATTGGGGTGAATTTCCGAGTTGGGTGGTAAAGAGAATATTGAACTAATAGTGGGTGGGGATGATTGGTCAATTCGAGACATCATCCATGTTGCCAACTGCAATGCCCATCTCATCCTGTCTGACGACGAGGAATGGCGCCAAAAAGTCTTGTCTGGTGCTGCCTATCTCGAAAAGCAGTGGAAGGAAAATAAGCCCGTATACGGGGTCACTACCGGCTATGGAAATTCAGTCGGTGTGGCAATACCTCCAGAACTCGTAGAACAATTGCCGCTCCAACTGACGCGATTTCACGGCTGTGGGCTGGGTGAGTATCTTAGCAAGGATGCAGCGCTCGCGGTAATGGCAACCCGGCTCAAGTCCCTCGCCCGAGGCGTTTCCGGTGTTCGAATCGAATTATTGCAAACACTCACGAAGCTGATAAACCATCAGGTTGTCCCGCTGATACCACAGGAAGGTTCAGTCGGTGCGAGTGGAGACCTTACCCCGTTGTCCTATGTGGCCGCACTGCTGATTGGCGAGCGCCAAGCGCTCTATCGCTCCGAAATTCGACCAGCGCAGGAAGTTCTGGAAGAACTGGGAATCGAGCCACTTCACCTACGGCCGAAAGAAGGTCTCGCCCTCATGAATGGCACCTCTTTGATGACCGCCCTTGCCTGTCAGGCATACGATCGAGCTGAATATCTTGCCCAACTGGCGAGTCGCGCCACGGCACTGACCATTGAAGCTATTGGCGGGAACAAGCGCCAGTTCGATCCTCGACTCCATGCGGTAAAGCCCTATCCCGGTCAGAAACAAGTGGCAGGTTGGATTGCTCGAGACATCGGCAGCCTTTCGCGTTCGTATCAAAATGAGAAATTACAAGACAGATACTCACTGCGGTGCTCTCCGCATGTGCTCGGTGTCTTGGTCGATGCATTGCCGTGGGTGAAGAACCATATAGAGATCGAATTAAACAGTGCGAATGACAATCCGATTGTCCTTGGCGACGAGGAGGATGTAATTCACGGTGGACATTTCTATGGCGGACATATTTCCTTCGCAATGGATAGCTTGAAAAATGCCGTTGCGAACATCGCAGATCTCTTGGATCGGCAGCTCGCCTTGTTTGTCGACACCATCACCAACAATGGTTTACCGAGTAATCTCAGCGGGGCATCTGAGCAGCGTGCGCCGATCAATCACGGATTCAAGGCAGTTCAAATTGGCACTTCGTCCTGGGCAGCGGAAGCACTTAAGCTCACCATGCCCGCCAGTGTCTTTTCACGGTCAACCGAATGTCACAATCAGGACAAAGTGAGCATGGGAACCCATTCCTCGCGTGATTGCCTGCGAGTACTGGAATGCACAGAACAAGTACTTGCGGCCTCTCTCATCGCGGGAGCACAGGGGATATATCTGCGTGAGAAGAGTGGGGAGCTAAATGTTTCTACTTTGAGTCCGGAGCTACGCTCGACATTTGAAACAATATCAGAAATTTTTCCAATGCTTGAAGACGATCGAGCACTCGAAGGTGAATTGCGGGCCGTCATAGACTTAATCCGTGACAAAGCATTCACTTTGTATCAATAGAACGTCACGCGCGACAGCAAGGTTGTAATGGATACGACCAAAAACCTCTCCCCAGATGTTGTCATTCTAGGCGGTGGATTGGCCGGATTAAGCCTTGCGCTCCAGCTCAAGCAGCAATCTCCTTCGATAGATATCTGCGTTTTGGAGCGGCGCTGTTTCCCCATGCCAGAGGCGGCTCATAAAGTCGGAGAATCCACTGTTGAACTCGCGACACATTATTTTGCTGATGTGCTCGGGTTAAAAGAACATCTCGATACCGCGCAGCTACCGAAGCTTGGCTTGCGATTCTTTTTTAGTGCTGCGGAGAATCAGCAGATCGAGAAACGTTTGGAGGTCGGTGCACGAGCCTTTCCACCCACGGCGAGCTATCAACTCGATCGCGGCATTTTTGAGAATTTCCTCGCCGATCGCTGCAAAGCGATGGGAATCACTTTGCTCGATGGGGCCAAGGTGCGCACTGTGGAACTCGGAGAAACCAAGCACCAGGTATCGCTGCGCTGGGGTTCAGAAGAGCTGGCGATTCCATGCAGCTGGGTAGTCGATGCGACGGGACGTGCCGCGGTGTTAAAACGTCAATTGGGCCTACAACAAAAATCCGATCACAAAGCGAACGCCGCCTGGTTTCGCGTTGATTCTAAAATAGACGTGCAATCTTGGAGCGATGACGCTGATTGGCAAGCTTTCAGTGAGAGTTCTCGTTGGTATAGCACCAATCATCTAATGGGAGATGGGTATTGGGTTTGGCTTATCCCACTCTCTTCTGGAGCAACCAGTATTGGCATAGTTGCCGACGATCAGCTTCACCCACTCTCTTCATTTAACACCTTGGAGAAAGCACTTGCCTGGCTCGAAGAACATGAACCGCAGTGTGCTGCCAAGATTGCCGAGGCTGAGGCTGAGGTAATCGATTTTATTGCACTCAAACAGTACTCGCATGACTGCAAGCAGGTTTTTTCATCCAAGCGCTGGTGCCTTACCGGAGAAGCTGGTGTGTTCCTCGATCCCTTTTATTCGCCCGGAAGCGATTTTATCGCAATGAGTAATACCTTTATCTGCGATCTCATTGTTCGAGACATCAGTGGTGAGCCATTTGCAGCCCAGGCAACTTTCTTCAACGATTTGTATCTCTCGCTCTATCGGAATACTGCTACGATTTTTCAGGATCAATACAAGCTGTTTGGGCACCCGGAAGTAATGCCCATGAAAATAGTTTGGGATTTCGCAACGTATTGGACTTTTATGGCGTTCCTCTTTTTCCAGGGTAAGCTTTGCGATTTCAGTGCATTTATCGGAATGAGAAAAGACCTCGACCGAATAGCTGCATTAAACGCCTATATGCAGCGCTTCTTTCTCCAATGGCATGAGCAGGCACCTAAAGATTCGAACGCTTCTGGCCGCGTCGATCTTTTTTCCGTCGGCTACCTCCACGATCTCAATGTCGGACTGACGAAAGATGTCCAGCAGGGACTCAGCACCGAAGAAGTGCAACAGCGGCTTGCCGAAAACACCGAGAAACTCGAGCAGCTCGCGGTGGAAATGGTGACTCGCGCTACTAAAAGTCACCCAGAACTACAATCCGAGGAGTTGCCAGGTAAAGCAGCAACTCCGCATGCACAATTGGATCGATTCTGTGCCGGAATTCGCTTATAGAATTTTGGAGCTGAGGTACTGCGTTCGATGAGCAAGGCAACAGAAGCAACTGCAGCGGGAAAGACGGGCTATCGGCTTGCTGCCCTTGGCATGATCAATGCTCTCGGACAAAGCGGAGATGAGATCTACGAGCGACTGCTCGACGCAGACACAAGTGTGCTAACGAAGCGAGACGATCTGATTCCCAATCGAGAAGTCTTGGTTGGCCAGGTACGAGCGCCACTACCGGAGATTCCAGAGGAGTTCAGCGACTACGCCTCGAGAAATTCACAACTAACTGCAGCAGCCTATCAGCAGATCGCCGCTGAGGTGCAGCTTGCAGCTCAGACCCATGGTGCCCATCGAATCGGAATTGTCCTTGGGTCGAGCACCTCTGGGATTGCCGAAAGTGAACGAGCGATAGAGCACTTGGTTGAGACCGGTTCCATGCCAAGCGACTATCGGTACTCTCGACAAGAGATCGGCAGCGTTGCAGAGTTTTTGTCGAAATACGCCGGATTAACTGGACCAAGCTACACGGTATCAACTGCTTGCACCTCGAGTACGAAAGCGTTTCTATCAGCTCGCTCGTTGCTCGAGAACGATCTGTGCGACGCGGTAGTCGTTGGGGGTGCTGACTCACTTTGCAAGTACACCCTTAATGGATTTAACTCGCTCGGACTTCTTTGTGAGGGAATCAGCAATCCCTTTAGCGTACATCGCTCAGGAATCGTGATTGGAGAGGCGGCTAGTTTGTTCCTACTGACAAGAGAGGCTGGAGGAATTCAGTTATTAGGCGTAGGACATTCCGCCGACGCATATCATATGTCGACTCCGGATCCTGAAGGCAAAGGTGCTGATAGCTCCATGCGCATGGCATTGCAGGACGCAGATCTCGCCCCGAAGGATATCTGCTATATCAATTTACATGGAACGGGTACACCAGCGAATGATTCAGCTGAGGCAAGCGCAGTTCGAAAGATTTTTTCCGAAGATACACCTTGTAGTTCAACTAAACCGTTGACCGGTCATACACTTGGAGCAAGTGGAGCGACGGAAATTGGCTTTTGCTGGCTCTGCCTCGAGAGACAACTGCAAGAAGGCATCCCCATACCTCCTCATAGCTGGGATGCGCAGGTTGACGAGCAGTTTCCGAGTCTGCGATTAGCAACAAAAGGACTGCACCTTCGCGCAGATGCGCCGATGGCGTTCTTGAGTAACTCATTTGCGTTTGGTGGGAGTAATTGCACAGTAATAATAGGCCGCGAGGGCTGATGACCGTACCAGAAATCGAAAATAACACGTTTCCGGCGATTGCTGACTGTCTTCCCCATGCGGGCGAGATGGTGCTACTCGATGAGATCCTCGCCGCCGGTCAAGAGTTCGCTGAATGCAGTGTGGTCGTTGGAGCCGATAGCTTGTTGCATACGGCAGTGGCGGAAGTACCTGTTTGGGTAGGCATCGAGTACATGGCACAATGCGCGGCGATTTTTGCTGGTTTATCGGCGAGCGACGACGGACCGAAAGTCGGATTTCTTCTTGGGTCCCGCAAAGTGACTTGTTCGACCGAAGCATTTTATCCCGGACAAGAGCTCAGGGTACGGGCGGAAATCGCTGGCACCTTTGGAACTATGTGCTCATTTAATTGCAGTGTTGTTGATCGTAAGACGAATGACGTGCTCATTACAGGTAAGTTGAATGTCTACCTCCTCGAAGACTAAATTACAGCGTATTCTAGTGACTGGCTCAAGCCGTGGGATCGGTCGTGCCTGTGCCGAGCGCCTCGCTCGCGATGGATTTCATGTTATCCTTCACTGCGTACGTAATCTCGCAGCAACCCAAGAAGTTGCGGAAAACATTACTTCACTCGGTGGTGAGTGCTCCCTATTGCAATTCGATGTGTCAGACCGAGAGCAATGTCGAACTTTAATCGCTGCGGAGATTGAAGAACATGGGCCGCTGTTTGGCCTCGTTTCAAACGCCGGTATTATATCTGATGCTCAGTTTACCGCACTCGCTGGAGAAGATTGGGATAGCGTCATTCACACCAACCTCGACAGCTTCTACAACGTAGTTCAGCCGATGGTCGGACCGCTCATCGCCTCGCGTATGAAAGGCCGAGTAGTCTGCATGTCTTCGATATCGGGAATTATCGGCAATAAGGGCCAGGTAAACTATAGCGCTGCAAAAGCGGGAATAATTGGTGCAAGCAAAGCGCTCTCTCAAGAGGTCGCGCGCCGTGGGATCACGGTAAATTGTGTCGCGCCAGGTTTGATAAAGACCGACATGGTCGCCGACGTTCCGCTTGAACAAGTCATGCAACATATTCCGATGCGACGCCTCGGTAAGCCCGAAGAAGTTGCTGGAGTCGTATCCTTTCTTTGCTCGAGTGATGCATCCTATGTGACGGGGCAGGTTATCTCAGTCAATGGCGGGATGATCTAGCGATGCAGGGCTATGAGAGCAAACTACTTCTCTGTCACCTAGTTGCTGCCTCAGAGTAGGAGAGACTTTTGATTCGTCGTCGGTTTCAGTTGTTTGAGTTTGGAGACCAAGCCTATTTACCGGAAGCTGTTCGCCGGGTGTACCACGACTGTCTTGGTTTTGTCTCACGCGCGTGCGGGTTCTACGATCGGATGTATGTCCCGTTCTCAACTTGGACGAAAGATTCGCACGAACAAGCTGTTTTGGATCTTGCGTCGGGGGCGGCCGGACCAATTGAAACCATGTTGGGACGGGCAAAAGAAAACAACGTCAAACTGCCAAAAATCGTCCTCTCGGATCTCTATCCAAACGAAGAACAGTTTGAAACCTTACGCAACAGATTCGGATCAGAACACGTCGCTTTTATGAAAGCTCCCGTTTCAGTTACCGATGCAAGCACAGAGGGATATCCTCTACTCAGCATTTGTGCGGCTTTTCATCATTTTCCCCCAGAGGTCGCACAAAGCATTATTGCGCAATCTATCAACAAGGGGCGCGGTATTTTCATTGTCGAACCGTTTGAACGCAAGTTCAGCACCGTTCTCACCACTGCGCTCATCGGTCCCCTACTTGGATTTGCATCTCCGTTCTTTCGCTTCCCCTGGCGCGCCCGGAATTTCTTACTTTGTAGTATCTTCCCAGTTGTTCCACTGATGGTCGCCTTCGATGGGATTATCAGCGTTTTACGGAGCTACTCGAGCGATGAACTACAGGCGATGCTTCCCAAAGAAAGGCTCGATCAGCTCCGAGTACGTTCGGGGCGACTACCGACTCGTATACGGCAACCCGCAACTTTCTTCTACGCGATTCGTCGCTAGAATGTCTGTTCAAGCAAACTCATGCGAGCCTGCCCTAAGTGTCCCACGATCTTGCCTTTGCTCACGTCGGCGCGGCCAATATTTCTATCTGGCTTACACATCTCCTGTTCTTTTCAGGGCTTGAGGACCAAGACAAACGAAGGAGTCACCCACAATTAGAATTTAAGGTAATAACTACAGATAGTTACAGATTGTCATAATTGCACTCGGCGTGTTACCAAATTACTACCTAATAATTTGCTATCCTTTGACATTATTTCCGCATGAATTCGCATAACATATCACGTGTGAGTAAATTGGTGTGAGGATGCAATGAAGATGAGGGCTACGGCAGTCGCAGCACTCTTATGTATGGGCGTATTGGCAATTACGCCACTGGCCCATGCGGAGGCAGAAAGACATTCATCAGTTGACGAAGAGCAGACTTGGCTCGTCAAACGACGACAATGGCTCGCCGATCGATGTTCGCGTAAACCGAAAGACCCGCGGTGTCGCCGTTACCTCCAGCAAAGAGCGGCGATGCAAGTTGAACGAACAACTGTCATTCTCGATTGTGAATCCGATCCCTATGACAAGCGCTGTATCAATGTTGATCGCATGCAGGAGCGCCAGCTCAGATGGAAAATGCGTTCAGAGCTTGGCGCCTACTGCCGTGAAAATCCAGATGTGCCTCGCTGTCAAAAAGACAACTCTGAATAACTACCCCAAACACCTACCCCATTCAGCGCATGAGCGATTCTCGGCCGAGTCTTAAATAGTCCAATCACCTGTTGAACCAGTACTCGAGTCCTCGAAGCGAGGCTTCAGCTATACCGAAGGGGCATCAGGAGTCATTGCTGAGTACGAATGTAGCCTGGCATCCGCTTTGCCATTCTGATGATACGGCAAGGCACCATATCGGCGATTGCGTTTTAGAAAATCCAGTAAGCAGGAGCGGTAGAGCAGTTCATCAAAATCTGGCCAATACTCAGGTATAAACAGCAATTCGCTATATGCCGCTTGCCAAAGGAGAAAGTTCGATAGACGTCGCTCCCCACCCGTGCGAATGAGTAGATCGGGATCGGGTACATCCGGTGAATACAGAAAACGACGAATCTCTAAACTGTCGAGTTCCTCTGGAGTAACTTCACCACGAGCTACCCTATCGGCGACTGTGCGCAGGGCTGAATCTATCTCATGTCTACTACCATAGGAGATAGCCAGGATAGCATCGAGAGAGTCGCAGTTCTCGGTTAAGGCTTCGCAATCAGCAATGAGCTCTTGCAACACCGGAGAAAGCCGCGAGCGGTCGCCAACTACCCGCAGGCGAATGTTGTTTTCAACTAATTTCTCCTGCTCTGTTCTTAGATATCGCTCCATTAACCGAAAGAGACCATCAACTTCAGCCTGTGGGCGAGACCAGTTCTCGGTCGAAAAAGCATAGAGCGTCACATAGCGAACGCCCAATCGCTTCGACCACTCAATAATTTGCTGTACCCTTTGAATACCAGCGGCATGCCCCTGCAAACGTGGCAATCCACGAGCCCGGGCCCAACGACCATTGCCATCCATAATGATTGCGACATGCTGAGGAGCTTTCCCTGGGAGCGGCTTCGGCTCAGCACCTTCACGAGCATCAGAAAAAAATGCGATCACTACGGTTCCACATAGCCAACCAAAGGGAATATAACCGAGATACCCCAAGAGCGGCATCTCGAACACATGAAACACATCGACATAGGAAACGTGATAAACCCATTTCGGGGCACTGTAGAAGTTCCACATCTCCCATAAAAATCCACAGAGGAGACCTCCTCCCGACCAACAAATGAGTGAACGGCTATCCCCGTGTATCAGATCCGAATACACATGACGCTGTGCGCATATCTGTTGGAATGCGGGGACTGCAAATGCTGGCGCAAGCCAAACCATCGGGTAGAGCTCTGTCGGATAGTGGACAAGTAGTATCAAGGGTATTAATGACCCGAGAAGCAAACACCACCAAAAGACACGATCTTGCAGCATAGGAATGGCACAGCTGGTAGAAATGAGCGTCAGCCGCTCTAACAAAAGTTCACAGAGTTCTTTGCTGACGTGAACCGCTGGGAGCACAGTCGCAAATGAAAAACTCGCAAGTACTATGTAGCCAAGCGGCGAAATTGTTCCTAGCTCGATATAGGCCCAATTCTCAACCACTCGATTCATGTATTCGAAACTCCACCAAAAGAGAGCGCTCACCGGGAAAAGCAGTAGATAGGCCATGGGGCGGCGATGGAATGGCGCTGTGCCGGAGAGGCAAATGCAAAGCGCATTGGCGAAAAAAATATAGCCAAACCAGATGCCGCTAAAGGTGAAAAAGCGCAGAGTATTCTCTTCCGAGGCAAAACCCCAAGCAGTAACCCAAGAAGCCAGCATGAGAACTAGCGAGAAATACCCCCAGATTGGGAATGCTGCGACAACTGGTGGAAGGGTACATTGATGATCGAGTGAATCCATCACGCGTTCAAATAACACGATGCAGCAAGTTGCGATGAATAACAAACCGAGTACAACTAACCACAGCGACGTGGGCTGGTGGTCAATCCGTGTAGAGACTGGAGGGAATTCAAAAAGGTGTTCATACGGCACCCCGAACTGGAGCCCGCTCAGCACAACTAGTACAGTACACACCAGCATTCCAAGGCTCGCGACTGAGGCGTTTTTGTACTTGTTCAGCGCGATCAAGACTTCACCGGCTTGGCCAGAGGCGAAACGGATTCGGTTTTCTCGAGCGCACGGGCTCGTTTTGCCGCCTGCTTCAAGACATTCTCCAATACGCTCAGGTATTCCAGAAACTGTTTTCGACCTGATGCAGTCGCAGAGATAGTAGTGCGCGGTTTCGATCCGACAAATCCTTTCTTAATCTTTACAACTCTGGCTTTTTGCAAGGTGGAAAGATGTCGACTGAGATTTCCGTCGGTTAAACCACAGGCCGACTTTAGATCGTTAAACGCCGCACCCTCCGGCGTACCGCAGAGTTCCGACATAATGGCGAGCCGATTCGGTTCATGAAACAGTTTCTCAAGTGCATCATACTCGATTGACATACTACTCAACTCCCAGTTCAAATGAAGTTCGTCCTCGCTCTTGCCGGCGAAGAAAATATCCCGCAAACAATTCACCGACAAAGAAAACAATCGCCATTGGCCAAGGGTTGGTAAATGGGATACTCGGATGAAAGATGACGAGGAGTGCCCCACAGGAAATGTAGTACAAGCCGACGTACCACATCGCTATCGGCAGGGAGCGACGAGAGGAAACATTCACCAGACCGTAGACACACATCCACACTATAAACAGCAGATCATAGGCACCATATTTGTAGAGCGCCGCAGTACAGATTCCACCCACCACAAGCGGTGGAAGTGCATCAATCGCTGGACGCAAGAGCAAGAGTTCTCGCTCGCTTTGTCGCCGATACCAAATACCGAGAGCACCGTAGTTCAAGAGAATACCGATGAGGCAGACAAGTCCCCAGCCAAGAAAATGCATTTCAACTTCTTTGGGAAATGTTGGCGTACTCATGATCGCGGCACAGAGAATCGCCGCAGAACCGCCCAAAACTCTCGCAAACCCCGAATAGCCTTGAAATTCCTGGTTTTCAATTACGCGAGCCCGAAGTTCTCGCACCTGATCAAGAGCGTGATGTATGTGATTAAACACTAAGCCGTCCGAAGTCATGCTACTTTCTTGGTCCGATATAAACTACATTCATTAATAATATGCCTCATGATGGTATCTGGGTCATACCGATGGAGCGCCTGCTGCTCGGCTGGGCTGGCATGAGAGACGAACGCATCATTAACTCCGAATCTTCGAAGCGATCCTTGCAGGGGTATTTGCAAGTCGTTCACAAGCTCGAGTACCGCGCTTCCAAACCCCGCCATGAGTGAATGGTCTTCAATAGTGCAAACCAAAGGATAGTAAGGCAGTTCCTCTGCAAAGAGTGCAGTATCAAGCGGTTTTACGAATCGTGGATTCAGCACTGCCACATTGATACCGAAGTTCTCTTGAAGCTGCTGGCGTATGGTCAAGGCGGTATGGACAAGCGGCCCAAGTGCAATGAGCAAAGCATCGTCGCCTTCAGCCACAAGTTCGCCCCTCCCAATAGGCAACTCTTTTAGCGAATCATCCATTGCAACTCCAACCCCTCGTCCTCGAGGATATCGTATCGCCGACGGGCCTTCTCTCATCAGCGCAGTAAAGAGCATATGCTGCAATTCGTTCTCGTCTTTTGGCGAGTAGAGGGCCAAATTCGGAATAGATCGGAGATACGCAATATCGAATACACCTTGATGCGTTTCGCCGTCATTGCCAACCACACCACTTCGATCTAGGGCAAAGACGACCGGAAGATTCTGGATACAGACATCATGGAGCACTTGGTCAAATCCGCGCTGTAAGAAGCTTGAATAGATGGCGCAGAATGGTCGAGCACCTTCACAAGCCAAACCGGCAGCAAAGGTTACCGCGTGTTGCTCACTGATCCCGACATCGAAGAACGAATTCGGAAACTCTTTGGCAAATCGACTCAACCCCGTACCTCCGGGCATCGCAGCAGTCACCGCAATGACTCGAGGATCCTGGCGAGCGAGCTCACTCATCGTCTGCCCAAACACCTCTGAATATGTCGGAGGAACTAGGAGCTCGCGGACAGTCGCCTGGCAGGGAGGCTTGAGAGCGTGAAATGCCAGAGGATCAGCTTCGGCTCTCTCAACGCCCTTCCCCTTGACCGTTTTTACATGGAGCACGACTGGGCCTTGCAGCGTTTTCGCATGGTTTAATGCTTCAAGCAGAGAGGATACGCAGTGACCATCGCTGGGTCCCAGATAGCTAAAACCGAGCGTCTCGAAAAAACCCCTCAGCTCAGATTGCTGCGCGAGCGCTCCGACATTTTCGGCGATCGACATGCCATTGTCATTGAGCACGACAATAAAGCGTTCGAGTTGGGCGCCGCCAACTTGATTTAAGGCTTCAAAGGCCATACCAGCAGTAAGCGAACCATCTCCTATCACACTCACGACATAGTTCTCATTGCCGCGACGCCGAAACTCAGACGCAATGCCAGCTGCGGCGGAAATACTGGTCCCGGCGTGACCCGCGCCAAAAGTATCGAAGTGGCTCTCGCTTCGCTTGAGGTACCCAGATAGACCACCCCGAGTGCGTATAGTGCCAAGCAGCTCTCTCCTGCCCGTGAGCATCTTGTGAATGTAGGCTTGGTGACCAACATCCCAAACGAGTCGGTCATCAGGAGTCTCGAAGCAATAATGGAGAGCGAGGGTAAGCTCTACTACTCCTAAGCTCGGCGCAAAATGACCACCGACGGCGGTAATCACTTCAACCAGCTCCTCTCGAAGCTCAGCGGCAAGTAGTTCCAAGCTTCCCGCATCCATCTGTCGAAGCTCTGCGATCGGATGTAAGTCTTTCATAAATCCCACTTCTGTTGCTACTACAGCCAAGGTAGCACAAAGTACTTTGCTTCACAAAGTGAATTCGCGGTGAAGTGCCCTTAAGTAGTTGTAACCGCTGATTAATTTAGCTCTGGGCTTGTTTGCGAAAGCGTGTGAGTTCTTCTGCCATCGACTGGATGTCATCCCGCTCGAGGTTGCTCGTATGAATTAGAGCTTCTAGTTCGTGAATTCGCTGATCGAGCACACGGGCCACAGCCGAACGAAGGTCTCGGCAATAGCCATTCGGACCAGCTGAGATAAGCTGCCAAAACACCTCTTGTTCTGTGAGATGATCCGGCACTGTTACACAGATCTCGGGGGGCAGAGAATCGGGATTCTGTTCATAGAAGCGCATCCAGGTCTCCAGGCCCCGCATTTTGTGTTCTGCTGTTTTCCAATTTGCCCAAAAATGAAACACCGTTGGCTCAGAGACAAAGCGAAAACTCCCAGCACCACCATATTGAATGATTCGTGCGTAGAGATCCCAATCGCCATTTCGAAGAAGTGCTTCATCCCAGTAACCAACACTTTCTTGGCACCGACGTCGGTACATAACTGCAGAAGCCGGAATGGCATTGAAATTTCGCTCGAGAAATCCTTTGCAAATGTGGGGATTCTCCAAATTAAACGCGAGGGGAATAACATATCCTCTATCGGTAACCCAGAGAGGGCGAGTCTGCACCAGAAGCACATCGGAATGGCCAAACGCCTTCAGGCAAAGCGCTAAGTGATCGGGGAATAAGAGATCATCATGTGCGATAAAGCCGACATACTCCCCCTGAGCTTCTCGAAGGGCCACATTTCGGTTGCCATAGCCAAATCCGGGACCTTTCGGCAAATCAAACCAGCGGATTCGCTCATCGCCGAACGCGGTAACAACGTCAGCGGAATTGTCTGTGCAGCCATCCCCTACTACGAGCAGTTCGAAATCCTCCTGCGTTTGTGCAAGCACAGAGCGAATAGCAAACTGCAAGACGTCAGCTCGGTTATGGGTGGGCAAAAGAAGTGAAAATCGTGGGGCGGAGCTCAAACTTGTCTTACCTTTAATAGCCGAGCGAATAGTCAAACTTATAGGGAATTTGATCGGTATCTAACGGAAGTCGATATTTGTCCGGGTCAGCGTGGTCATAGGGAATTGTCGGAAAATTAGTCAGTACCACTTCCTTCTCACTCACGCAGCGCACCGCATGCCAAATCCCGGCTGGTATATTCATTAGGCGGCGATTGAATTCAGTCAGTACTACTTTTGCGACAAGACCAAAGGTTGCTGACTCGGGTCGAGAGTCGTAGAACACGACCTCCATTTCCCCAAACATTACAAAATAGCGATCTTCGTGACGCTTGTGCATTGCCCAGCCTTTCACTTTGCCAGGGCGAATAGTGCAGCAATAGCAATAGACAAGTGGATCGGGATGCCAGGCCCACTCTGGATTAAACAACTCAAACAAGGAACCTCGCGAGTCAACATGTGTTGGCGTCTCTCGAAAGGTAACCCCAGCAGGAAGCGGATCAACGCTGACTCCTTCAGGAGTTACTGTTTGTCGATCTTGAACCTCGCCTTTGGGAATTGGTACTGTTGCCATAGACCTAGTTGATTGTCCGCTACTGGAAAATGGGTTTACATCAGTGGTTGTGTCTACTTTGAAACGAAGAACCAAACAAATCAAGTCGGCTCCAATCCAGGAATTTCAGAGAATGCAATTAGCAGTAGTTCGATGTTACAATCCGATCATATTGCTTCTCTGTCGCCTAGCCAAGTAGTAGCTACTTATGATTTCCGGACAAGAATGCGACCGTCGCCTTTTCGCTTGGTGAGGCCGCGAGAGTCGAAGTGCTCGAGGACATGTACCGCAACATTGCGGCTTGTTGCCGTTGCGTCGCGAAACTCCTTGAGTTCGACGATTTCTTTGGTAGCAAACAGTTCCAAAAGCTTCTGCTCCAAATAATCAACAACAGATCGGGAAACGAGGTTGCTACCGAATACGGCAATTTCTCCTTCGTCAGACAAGAGCTTGATGATACGCCGCCATTCTTTTTCGGCGATTTTTAGCTCTGCTTGGAGATTTCCCTTTGCAATACTTTGCATACCGGCTTTCTCTAGCGCCCCGAGAATGGCATCACGTAGGGCAATCTCTCTAGCGCTAATCGCTGGTTCAAAGTCGCTAAGTGCCAAACAATTGTTCCTGAGCTTTAAATCACTATCACCCTTGAGGTGTTTCCACAGGCCGACAAATCCACTTTTCGGAATACGAAGCAAATCGCAGACGTAGCTTTGCTGCATTCCTAAGGATAGAGGGTTTGCCTTATGATAGCCGCGCAATTGCCGTTTTAGTACATCGCGAAACTCATTTACCCTTGGCACGACCAACCAACTATCATCGCCGATTTCAGCAAGGATTTGTTCTTTGATCAAGGCCGCAATGCTCTGCTTGACCTCGGTTTCATCGAGCTCAGTGCTCAGTATAGCCTGCTTGAGTTCAACAATTGGCTGCTCATTCCCATAGCAAAGGGCTCGTACAAACTCACCAGCTTCAACCGCAGCAGCAGCCTCCGTGAGTCGTTGGCAAAAAGCTGGTCCTTGGGTAGTAACTCTCTGGTCGCGCAGGGAGAGTACTCGACCGCCTCCTATCGTCTCCGCCGGGGAAAGAGTTCTCAAGATGCAGCTGTCGCCAACGCAAAATATCTGTGGGTAGTGAAAAGAAAGCGCCACTAAACCGCTCTCACCAGGCTCTATCGCTTTCTCAGTCAGCGAATGGGCATCAGCAACTGCCGCAATCGTCCCCAAGTGAAATCGCAGCTTAATGCGCTTGCCCAAAACAGGAGAGGTACCGTGATTGCGAACGGTAGTCACTGCATGTTTTGTTGTTCGAAACGAACCTGGCGTCACCAGCGCCATTCCACGCTGAAGCTCTCTTGGCTCGATATCGCGCAAGTTTATTGCCGTACTTATATGAGCCCGTACAGTCTTCGCCTCATGACGATAGTTCTGTAGAGCTCTTATTCCACAGAGCCTGTCTGGGGGTAACAGCTGGATTCGGTCTCCGCTTTGACACTCACCACTCTGAGGCACTCCGGTGACCACCGTCCCATAGCCCTTCATGGTAAACGCCTTGCGCACATACATTCGAAACGCTTTTGCTTCCTGTCGTCGCGGAATTTCAGCAACGAGCGAAGTAATTTTCGAACGAACCTCCTCGATGCCTTGACCAGTTTCATTTGAAACGTGGACGACAGGCACATCTTTGTATCCAAGGTCCTCAAGAAACTCTCGCAGATCATCTTCAACGATTGCAATCGTTTCTTCATCCACGAGATCAATCTTAGTCAGTGCAACCATCAACCGAGACATGCCCAACATACTGGCAATACGCATATGTTCAGCTGTTTGCGGCATTACAGAATCATCCGCCGCAACAACAAGCATCAAAACATCAATTGAAGATGCCCCGGCTACCATATTTCGGATAAAATCCCGATGACCCGGCACATCAATGATACCGACCATTCGCTCGTCAGTCAGTCGACAGGGAGCGACTCCAAAATCAATCGTCAAACCGCGTTCTCGCTCTTCTTTAAGAGTATCGGTTTCCACTTGGGTGAGGTTTCGCACGAGCGAAGTCTTACCGTGGTCTACATGCCCGGCAGTACCAACCATCACTTGAAGAATTTCAGATGCGGTATCGGTCATCTATTTGATCTACTCAGCCTCAGAGAAGACGTCGAGCAATACTGCTGAAAGTCGATCGAGATCATCAGAGAAAAGAGTACGCATATCAAAGACGAGTTGACCTTCATGGATTCGACAAAACACCGGTGGAATCGAAAGACGAAGCATCCGAGCATAGACATCAGCATCATCGCCTTGCTTATCCGACTGCGTCGTTCGAATTTCAACTACAATGGTCGGGATCGCCTCAGTCGGTAGAGAACCACCACCAACGTAGGAGGTATCTTCAGCAATAGTGCAAGAGATGTTTGTAATCGGCTTCAAGCGAGCGACAAGTGTCTGTGCTCGAGAGCGCAACTGTTCCTGGGAAACGGAAAGCATCTGATAGAGCGGTAGGTTCTGCTCCTGAGTACCAGCAACAAACTCGGCGATAGTTGCCTCAGTTCCGGCAAGGGTGAGTTTGTCAGTTCGAAACATTCGCATAAAAGGCGATTTGCGCACGCGCTGCACCAGATCCGCGCGCCCACAAATTATTCCGGCTTGCGGTCCCCCAATCAGCTTGTCTCCACTCGAACAGGTAATCGCAGCTCCAGCGCTAATCGCGTCAGCAATAGTAATGACTTTCTTCAACCCGTACTGAGCCATCGGCACCAAGGCACCACAGCCCAAATCGGCAATAACTGGCACCTTGTGTTTCTGTCCGAGATTGCAAAGTTCTTCCAAAGATGGATACCCGGCAAACCCTTGTACACAGTAGTTCGAAGGCTCAACGTAGATTATCGCAGCGGTGTTTTCATTAATTGCCCGCTCGTAGTCATACAGATGCGTTTTATTGGTGGTCCCAACCTCACGCATCACTGCTCCACTCTGCTCCATCACGTCGGGCATACGGTAGGAACCGCCGATCTCAACCATCTGACCTCGACTGAGAATAACTTCGCCTCCCGCCGAGATAATATGCAACAGCATAAAAGTGGCTGCGGCATTATTGTTGACGAGCGTCGCTGCCTCACAACCAGTCAGCTCAATGAGCATTTGTTGAATTTTTTCTTCCCGGAGCGAGCGGCTGTTATCAGCCAAATTTATCTGCACTACCCCAAATCCGGAGCCCGCCGCGACTGCCTCCAATACGGTGCCACCCAGTGGGGCGCGCCCCAATCCCGTATGGAGTAACACGCCAGTTGCATTAATCGCATGGCGCGCTTGGGGATTTGTCAAACGTTCGAGGCGCTCAATTACCTCATCGACTAATTCATCGATGTCCGGAACAGCGCTTCGCTCATTGGATTGAATTTCAGAGCGGATTTCTTCAACCCGCTGACGAACGAAGAACTTAACCAAGCCCTCCCCATAACGACCACAAAGGTCTCTGCCCACCGAAGATGTGAGCAACTTTGATACTGCAGGCAGTGAACGCAGCAAGTCTTGGCTCATGAGCTTACGCCTAACGAGAATGGCGGAGACGTATGGGAATCGAACCCACCCAGGACCCTAAAGCCCTACAACGGTTTTGAAGACCGAGAGCACCACCAGGCACCAAACGCCTCCCCGAAACATAAACGAGAATTATTTCAACTGCTTGCCCAACAGTCAAAGCTTCTTCCTAGGATGCAGCCAGCATCCACTAGGGTTTTGCTGATGTGAGAACTCTTAGCTACTTCTTTTAGTAATATTGCCTTGTTTTAAGCAGAAATATCTAGTGAAATCAAACGTCTAAGCAGGAGATGTCTTTTCTAATACCCATCACTTAGATTAGAGTTAATAACAAGGTAGGTACCCATAAACAGTCGGGAATAATGAAATACACTTGCCACGTAGTGATGATTGTCTTGCTTCTCTATCCGGCGCTGCTGAGCGCTCAGGTAGAGCTGCCTCCCGGCACTACGGTCGACAAGAATGCCAAGGGCGATTTTTTCGACAAGCAAAAGAGAGATGCCATTTTTGACGCTTCACCAGGGGAGCTCAAAAGTGATACACAGCCTCGACCGAGGGCGACTCCTGTCCCGGTTGAAGCAACTCCGACACCGACTCCAGAAGCCGAACCAGAAGAACAGTCTTCACCACGCAGCAACCTCAAGAATCAAATTCTCGATCGCGCTCAAAGCGATCGCGGCATGATGGACCTGCTCAATCGCTCTCGACAGATCAAGGAACAGCTCGGTGTAAATGGCTCTGACAATAAAACTGCGGCACCAAGTAGATCGGATTTGAGAAAAATCATTGAAGGGGTTAAGGAAACTGCCGACGAAGATCCCAAAAAAAAAAACAAACGAATCGCTTTTAATGGTCCTGACCTAGGTGGATCAGAATCGAAGGAAAGCTACACGCCGAAAAGTGTTCTCAGTCTAATCGTATCCGGGGCCGATACCGAACACCTCAGTCGCCACACCCGAAAATTGAGCTGGATGGCAAAACACCGCAACGTGAAAATCGGCAATGTGTTCATTGTCGGAATGAGCACTATTGGTGCGAGTCTTTCCGATGAGAAGGGGAAAAAGCAACGTTCCCGCCGGTCGTCGAAAAAAGTATTGCCCTCTAAGGTGTGGCTCGAGAAACACTATGCAGAACTATCTGAAGCCGGGTTAGGCAACTATGAGATGGTCCAAGCCGACCGTTTGTTTGATCGGCTTGATATCAACTTTTCGCCAACCTGGGTCGTGCGGCATCTTGGAAGAGATTATCTTTTTGAAGGATACAATGATCCAGTACATTTCTTCACGAAGAAAGGAGAGTTCGTCCGTGCGGACTACTAGTCGTATATTCGCTTTGATAGCGACGCCATTGCTGCTTTCGTTCTTCACACCGCAGCAAGTTGCTGCCCAAGACTATCTACTGGATAAAAACGTAAAGATCCATCGACACGACAAGCGAACCACTCCCTACCGCTTTCCTCGTGGCGAAAAAGCTCCTGCACTGGATGGCTGGGGAATGATGTTCGAGCGCAGTGTCTGGAACCCGGAAACTCCGGAAGAAGCTCGCTTGATCAATTATGAGAAACTACCAACCTGCGAAAAGAGCGATGTCGCTCTACATGAAGTAGTTCAGTACACCAAAGGAACAGAGAAAACAGACGTTCTGTATTACTCAAAGAGCGATCCGCTTCAACGCAAGCGAGCGGCGGAGTATCCTGCCCTCAAGATCGCCTACGAGCCGGCCCTGATGCGAGACAGCTCGACAAACCAAGCTGAGTACTGGCAGATGTTTGCCCGTTTTATACAAATAGACTGCCTCCCCACCCGCTTTCGCTTTACCTACGTTGGCAGCCAACGCTACATGGAGTATCGCTACGGCGACGCCGTATGGGAGCCAACGTCGAAATAGAGCTAGCCCGTGATCACTTCCCCCGCTTTGCTCGAACGAGCAGAATCACTGAAATCAATGTCACTGCGTAGCCAAGCCAGGTTGAAACATGGCTAAACAAAGAATAGCGCAACGTCGCTTCCGTCGTCGTCGGAGCATAGAATATCCGCTCACCGGAGCCGCGATAGACTCGGCCCTTCTCGGCGGTCCAATAGGGGAAATAGCTATAATTTATGCGATAGAGTTGTCCTGGCGTAAGGTGCTTCAGATCTATTTCTTGATTTCTTGCTCGCCAACTAAATAGCGGGGTTTTGGCGGCAACCCCTGGTTCTGGACCAACGAGTGGAAATAACTTACTGGCGATACGAACTTCGTGAGCAAGATATTTCTCGAGACTGTTGTACTCATCCAGCTCAATATTGTGTT
This sequence comes from uncultured Bdellovibrionales bacterium, assembly GCA_965366815.1. Taxonomy (GTDB): domain Bacteria; phylum Bdellovibrionota_C; class UBA2361; order SZUA-149; family SZUA-149; genus CBDUGV01. The sequence continues at coordinate 28,863 of CBDUGV010000001.1, forward strand.
GATACCAGACTGAGTAATGATCGATGAGGTATGGATTCTCATAATTAATTGGTATGAGCGCCAGTCTCCCATTCGTCGCAAGGCTTGGAAACAAAGTCCGCAATCGCCGCTCTGTGATTGCACCGTTGACCACTATACCCACAGCAGCTTTGGGCAGATTCATGCCTGGTTTGACTTCCAGCAGTTCGAACCGTGCCCCCAAGCTTTCTCGGGCGTAGAGAAAAAACTCAAAAAAATGAAATGGTACATTTCCCTTCAAATCCAAGTAGAGGATAACTCGCTTTTGCACCGCCTCAATACGGGGACTGGCCGACTCTGCGATTCTCACAATTGCGTAGGGTCCAATCTCCGTGATCGGCTCTAGAGCTAGATCTTTGATTTTTTGCGTGACCTCCTTTTTGCCAATCACCAGATGACTCACGCCAAACTCGCGCAGCTGCTGGGCTTTGTAGCGGTCGCTCAATTCTGCTCCGTCAACGAACAACAGGGGAATATGGTATCCAGAGACACCAAGCAAACGAGCAGAAGCAACGGGCATTCGATAGGCAAGCGAGCTTTGAATGAACAAACCATTGAGCGTCTCCTTGCCAAGCTCCTTCTGCAATCTCGACTCCATATAATGAGCTGAGAGAAAGGGAAACTCTTTGTAATCAGAGAAGTAGCCAAACAATACTCTATCGACATTCTCTTGTTTTCGAAGATAGGCCAATACTGTACGAGCATCTTCGAGATGCTTGCGATCCTTGTGTTCGAGAATGAGCGGACGCTCGTAATGAGGAAAAAGCACATTCGATGCGATCGAGAGTAGACAAACGAGAACTATAATACTTTCACGAATCTCGCTTCGCTGCCGATTGGCAAACCAAACAAGCGGCACGACAGCACAGATCACCGTTCCCAGCAGAAAGAGGTACCCGTAAAATCGATAATAGTGAAATCCAATTGGCAGACTGGTTGCAACAAATCCGCTCGAGAAAATCAGTAACCCCAGCAGGAGGCTCAGCCCGAGCGTGGAGAACAGACGGCATTTTTGAAGCACTGAACTGCAAATCGCGGTCGCAATGAGAATCAGTACCAGTAGGTTGGTAATTTCGATGCCCTCGAATCGCCCACCGAGCCAAGCTCGAGCCGTCCTCAACAGACCATAGAGCGGATAACGGAAGAATATTTCAAGAAAATCACCAGCGGGTCGGTATATATCCTGCCCCAGATACTGTGGAGAAAACCAAAAGAAAGGAACTATCCAAAAACCCGCTAGACCAATCGCCAAAAAATGTGATTTCAGGATCAACGCTCGGCGCTCTGGGTAGCGGCAATAGACAACGAGCGCGATAAAAAGCGAGCAGGCCGCGGTCAAAGAATGCGTAATGAAAAGGAAAAAATACGCCAGGCTAGTCGTCCGTTTGTATCTGGCACCGTATCGCGCCAAACGCAGCAAAGCCCCCACATGCACAAGAAGGAAATGCCAGCCGAGCCCCTGAGAAAAAAGACCTACGTTGAACAGTGCAGCACCGCCTATTCCAAACCATTGTCGATCGTGGTTGAGAAACCAAAAACCCAATGCGCAGACCAAGACGGCCAGAAGCCAATCGTAGCATTCAATCAAGTCCTTCTTTTCCTCAAACAACTCGACAGCCAAAGCCCGGGCAAGGTAGCGCATTGAAAACGGTAGAAACGCGCAACAACTGAGAAGCACAAGATGAGATGCGAGACGGACCGGTTCCGCCGAACAAAGCGCAAGCGGAAATGCGAGAATCGCTGTGAGAAGATGTGCGAAAAAAGCATAGAACTGAAAAGCGGGCCAGCCACTAAACCAGGAAGGATCGTAGAATCGCACTCGAAATGAGAGTAACTGGTCGACGAGGCGTTCGGTAATCGCAATATGGCCTGGAAGATCTACAGAAGCGACAGGATTCGAAGTGAAATAGGTTCCGTACCAGTAGAAAATACAAAGGGCAAAACAGGAAATAATGCAGTCACCAGCCCTAAGGATGAAGGTGCGCGTCTCGCTGTAGCGAAGCTCAAATAGCCTAGTTTGAGATATATAGCGAAGGCTGGACATCGGCTATTTCTGGTTCAAACACTGCGTAAATACAAGACCAGCATACGGCACAACCAGGTGTACATTGGTCATAACAGAAATAGCATAGGAAGGAACAAACTTCCATAACTTACTGATATTACTATGAAATTAAGTACTGACGCCCCGGAACAGCATTTGGCAATCCTCTGTGTTGCAGGATTTTGCGTATTTGTAAGTGTGATTAGCGCTTTCACCTCTGGAGACGAGGCCGATCAGGATGTTGCCAATCAGCAAGCGAGCTACTTGGAAAGCGGTGTTACCAAGTACGACAACCCCCAACTTACCTGGTGGGAAAAACTGTTTTGTCGGGGATATCAACGTTCTCAGGGCTGCGGCTATCGCTTTATGCATCCACTCAAACAGAAGTTTGAAGACTTGGGAATTGAAGTACAAGAAGCTCCGGCAAACAAAGTCAATGCCGTAGATTACAACGGCTCACTTCCGACGAATCGTGCCTTTTCAGGACGTATCAAGGTTGAGCACCGACATTGGGAACAGCCCGCCTGGGTTAAGAGAAACTCTACTGCACAAGAGCGCTAGAGACGCTTTTTGGCAAACCAAGCAGTCCAAGAAATAGAAATAAGAAAGCATAGAGCGGTTAATCCCTTAAGCGGGATACTCTCTGCAGCCACACCAATCACTGCAAGGGGCAAGGCCAAGGCTAAACACATTCCGAAATCAAACAGCTCATAGCCAAAACGAGAGAGAACCATCGCAACTACTCCGAGAAAAAAAATCACGAACGTCAGCGGGGTAAGGATACTCACGCGCAACATCCCTCCAAAATTGTAGTAGCTCGGCAATGGGAGGAAGAGAAAAACAAACCAGAGTGCAACCAATGCAAACCCGAGCGCCAAGACAACGCGGCCCCAATTGAGTCTCTCTAGAGCAAGATTATTTCCTAGTAATTTCAAAGACATACCTTCCAAACTAGAAGCCTTTTAAGCCCCTCCCTTAGTAAGTCGACTATAGAACTGTAATTCTTCAATTATTTATCGAGCACTGCTGCCATTGGATGGCCTGTCTGTAGCACAGTGTCTTTGACAAGAGGTTCTAACAAAAATTGCGTTTTTCGAGCGGAACACGAATTGCAGAGCGCTATGAAGTAGTAAAATTGCTCGGGAGCGGGACCGTTGGAACAGTCGTGCATGTACTCGATCGAAGCCTCGATCAACAATCGCTCGCCTTAAAGATTCTACACGCTGATTTGATAGGGAACGATACTATCTTACAAAGGTTCCAAAGTGAGGTGATGTTCGCTCGTCAGCTCGCGCACCCGCACATCGTGCGAGTCTACGATTTTGAGCAGAAAGACAACTATTACTTCCTTTCCATGGAGTATGTGGTGGGCTGTGACCTCGATGTAATCATCCGAAGTTATCAAAGCCGCAAATTGCCGCTCCAGGAGGCGCTCTTCTTGCTCAGTCAAATTGCCGAAGGGCTTAGTTTTGCGCATCAGAAAAACATCGTTCATCGAGATCTCAAACCGCACAATATCTTGATCGATAGCACGGGCTTAGCAAAGCTCACAGATTTCGGACTCGCTCACAGTCTTGAGTCCTCGCTCGGGCTCACTCGTACGGGACAAATGCCAGGTACGCCCCTCTACATGGCTCCGGAACAGTTTCTCGGTGCACCTCCAACCCCAAAGGTCGATATATACGCCTTTGGAATACTCGCCTTTGAACTCCTTACCGGCAGCCCCCCTTTTGTAAGCGAGAATTTCATCGCTATCGGTGAACAGCACAGGAGCGAGCCACTGCCAATTGAGCTGCTGCGACAGAATGCAGTTCCGGATTGGCTTGAGCAGCTGATTGTTGATTGCACCAAGAAAGATCCGGCGGACCGCGTGCAATCGATGAGGCATGTGTTAGGCAGGCTCAGTGACCGAGCCACTATCGACGTTGGACAAAGCAAGACGATATTGCGGACGGTGGTTCGGCGGCGCCAGCGCAGCTACAATTTGCTGAGTACAAGAAACTTGAAAGTATTGCGGCTTGGCTGGTGCTTGTTTGTGCTCTCCCTCTTCTGCCAACTCACCCTTTTCGAAAAGAATGCGAATCTTCGATTGGCATCGTACCTATATCAAATTGAACAGCAGCTCGGATACGATATGTCCATTCTCCGCAAGGGCATCGGTTTTGGGAAATTTTCCATAGGATCGGATGCAGATCTCTTCGCTGCTGCACAGTTTGGAATTTTTGAAGAACTGGAGGCCCTCATTCGAGCTGGTATGAACCCGAACATCAGAGACAAAGAAGGCAATACCTTACTCCACCACGCAGCTCGACTCCCCGCTAGAGTTCCGCAATATCTAATCAGCGATGAGGGCGTGGCCGATCCGAATCTGCAGAACAAAAACGGAGAGACACCACTGCTCGTTGCAGTAAAGGCTGGAAACAAACGAATCGTTGATGAGTTTCTAATGAACAATGCGTCTCCTACGATAGCGGATAAAGAGGGCAACACCCCTTTGCTTTGGGCAGTGTCTGTTGGCGATTTGGCAATTGTAGAATCGCTCGTCAAACCGATGATGAGATATCGACCGCTGAGAGGAACCAAAATATACACACCTACACAAAGAACCAGAGAGGGGCTTACTGCGCTACACCTCGCTGTTGAAGCCGGTCGAGTCGCAATTCTCAAAATTTTGATCAACGAATTCGCTGATGTGAATGAAAGAGATTCTCAGGGTCAAACTGCGATCATGCGGCTTGTGCAACAAGCACCTACGGACAATACCATTCAAACACTCGAATTGCTTTTGCAGCACAATGCCAGTCTAAGTGCGCGAGATGATGAGGGGCTCACTGCATTTCAGTATGCCGATGCCAATTCAAACCAATATTGGGCCGATAGATTGCGCCAACACCGAGCAGATTCCTGAGCGAGCTAATGGAAGGAGCATACCAACAGTTTCTCAAACCAAATACGCTCCTCGACGGGAGGTATCAACTGGTCTCTGCCTTGGGCTCTGGAGCAACGGGAACTGTGTTTCTCGCAGAGGATCAGAATCTCAACTCCGAAGCGCTCGCAATAAAGATTCTTCACCCGCACTTGTTGCTGAGTGACGAGAGCTACAGTCGATTCCGTGCGGAAACGCGAATCACCATGCGCTTGTCTCACCCCAATATACTCACTTGTTTCGGAATGGGACAGCACGGCAATCAGATCAGTTTCTTAAAAATGGAGTACTGTGATGGAACTTCCTTGGCTGATTTGATCGATAGGAAACCTCAGCATCGAAAGCTAACAGAGCTCATTTGCATCCTACGAGATATCGCTTCAGCGTTAGAGTATGCACATTTGCAAGGAGTAATTCACCGAGATTTGAAGCCGGAAAATATTCTGATCGGCGAAGATAGAGAAGTGCGAGTCGCGGACTTCGGTATTGCTCAGATAGTCCGGCAAGAGGCGCGTTTGACGGGCCAGGGCGATATACTTGGAACTCCTTATTATATGTCACCAGAGCAGTTGCGCTCGGAACTCATTGACGGCAGGTCAGACATGTACTCGTTTGGCATCATGGCCTACGAGGTTATTACCGGACAACTGCCCTTTACTGCCGATTCCTTCTGGGAACTTGCCGAATTACATATCTCGGCCCCATTGCCAGTTGAGCCTCTAGAAAGGGTGCATACCCCGCCCTGGTTAATCGACTTAGTAGCCGGCTGCGTGGAAAAGGATCGTCACAAGCGTTTGAACTCCATGTCGGAAATCTACAATATTCTAGAACAACACTGTCCCCTCGAGCAGAGCCCGGATCGGGATCGAAAGCGAAGCCCTAGTTTTTTAGAGCAGCCAAGCCAGGAAGAGAGTTCCAAATTCGTTTTTACTTTTCAGAAAAATTACGATCGAGTGGTGAGGTACGCCTTTTCCGTTTTCATCCTATTGGTTTTATTTCTGGCACCTCGCATCAACAGCTCGGTCGATTGGCGCTACAATATCGTAGCGTTTCGAATAGAGCGGATTTTCGGAGTGAAGCTGCCATGGGTTCGAAAACTGATGCACGTACCTGCCCACATTTCCTATCCGGAAAGCATGTTTGGATCTGGACCCGAGTTTAAGCACGAAACGCTATCTCTCTTAAAAGCCGGATACGAAGTCAATGTCTACAGTGAATCACGCGGTGAATACCCGATTCATTATGTAGTGTACAGGTTCGCAGATTGTCAGATAGTACGGTATCTCGTCGAATACGGCGCTCTGGTAAACGTAAGCAATCGAGCCGGGCAAACTCCCCTCTTCATCGCTGTTTTGAGGGGTGAACCCGAAACCGTTGAATTCTTGCTCTCAGAAAAAGCCGACCCGAATATCGCGACACTAGAAGGATTAGTCCCCCTCAGCCAGGCCGCAAAGAGTTCTCGGTACGATATTGCTCGCAGTCTGCTAGAGCAAAGTCGAGTTCCAATAGACGTGAATCGAGCGGATCTTCAGAATCAAACTCCACTCCACTTTGCAGTGCCAAGCGGCCACCGAAAACTGGTCGAGTTGCTTTTAACGCACGGAGCAGACCCTACCTTGGTCAACGATGATGGCGATAGTCCACTGACCCTGGCGAAGAGCCTTCAGCCGAGAAAACGCTATGCCGCAGTAATTGAACTATTGGAGAAACAGAGTGTACCGGAAGACGCTCGGTAGATTAGAAATTTCCGATATCAAAAGGATCTGGCGGTCCAGCCAGGTTGTCATCAAAAGGTACTGCACCCCCACCACCGGCTCCCGCACCACCAGCTTGGGCTCCAGCACCCTGGGCTTGTTGCGCACCTGCCTGCTGAGTTCCACAACCGAAATCCCCAAAGTAGAGGCTCACGCCAACTGCAACCGTGCCAGCTCCGCAAGCAGTCATCACCGCAGCCTTGGCGTTCTTGAAATCACCTAAGGCAGCAGAACAGATCGCCATAAAGCCGCTTGCGGCCAAAATAAGCGCTCCAAGCTCTCCTTCCATTAAGAAATAGATATCGCAGATAACCGAGCGAATAGCTCCGTTGGCAAATTGCGGCGCGTTGTAGGCGTATTGCCAAGGTGCCTGCGCTTGCGCGTGGGCAGAATCTGGAAAGCCGAAACCAAGCAGCAAGGCGCAGACTATGAGCTGCGCTCCCAATACGGGCGTGCTCTGAAGATGCAGAGTTCGAGAGTGCTGGTAGTTCATAACGCCTTAGAAATTCCCGATATCGAAGGGATCTGGCGGTCCAGCCAAATTGTCATCAAAAGGCACCGGGCCACCACCGCCCGCACCAGCACCGCCAGCACCGCCAGCACCACCGGCACCACCGGCACCACCGGCACCACCACCGCCATTTCCGGTAGCACCACCGTTGGCCGCGCCTTGGGAACAGGTAGCAGCAGCATCTTCGAAATAAAGACTCATCATTGCTGAAATCGAAAATGCGCCGATTCCAACGATCACAAAACTATAACTGGCTCGGAAATTTCCCATTGCCGCAGAAACGACGGCACCGACTCCGGCTGCCGACATCAAGAGAGCTCCAAGACTACCTTCCATATGGGCGCAAAGCTCTTGGATTGCCCATTCGGCACTCGCAAAGGCAAAAGCCACTTCTGGAAGTGACAGACCCAGCATTAACAGTCCGAAACAGAACACGGTAACGCGATGTATGCGCCCGATTGTTCTATCTAGTTCGGCAATTCGTTTTGATTTCATTTAGAGAAAACCTCCTCACTTTGGTTCGTGCCAGCTAACAAGCCAACGAAGGAAACAACATTGCAACCATGTCGGGAAAGATAAACGAACCAACTGAGACGAATATCAAAGCCCATGCTCCCTTAAAGGAACCAGCCGCAGCCGCAACAAGCGCGAGAATACCAGTAAGCGCTGTTACCATTGCACCAAAATCTTTCTTGAGAACGTCTTCGAGAATATTACAAGCTGCGGTTTGGAAGATGCCGCCGCCTTGTTGAGCCAACGCCGGTTCGATCAATGCTGAACAAATAAGCACTGCACCAATTGCGTATAAGCCAAGCGAGAGGTTCACCTGCTGTGAACAATCGCGAACAAAACTGAAAATCTTAGAAAACCCTTTGCCCATCATGCACCACCAGTTTGCATCGAGGAAGCTAAATGCCGTGTTGCTCATCTCTAGCTCCGCTCGAACTAGCCTCCAGAACATTGAGGAAAGAACAATGTCATATAGCCCCGTAAAATAAACCCACCGACTGCGACCACCACACAGGCCCAAGCGGCTTTGAATCCACCCATCGCTGAAGCAATAATGGCGCCGATGCCCGCAATTGCGGTAAGCATCGCACCAAACGTGCCATCGGCCATATCCAACACGTTGTTGCATATGGTGCCGTACTTCGCGCCGTCATACGCCAGTGCCGGTTCGACACTCACTGCGCATAAGAGCAGGGCGGCCCCTATTAGCAAGAGCGCTGTTCGCTCATCTTGTATACAGGTACGTAACCCTTTCATTTGCTGTACACCTTCACCCCGTATCTCGGACCGCCAATGATACCGATTCACCCGTATTGGTATCATCAACGACCGTCATTGCTCACCAAGCGAAAAGATCCGCTTAGGCGACTAACACGCGGCGAAAAATAGAGTAATCCACGCACGAAGAATAAATGCGCCAACCGCAACTACCACAAGAGTCCATGCCATTTTGAATCCACCAACCGCAGAAGCGATAATGGCTCCAATACCAGCACCAACCGTTATCAAGGCACCAAATGGGCCCTCAATAAATCCAAGTAGAAATCCACAAGCAGCCTGATATAGCCCGCCTCCAGTCGTATCCCCCTGCGCAAAAACTGCACCAGCAGTTCCTACACTCAACAGGAGTACACCAAGAGCAAAAAGCAATGTGTTTGCATTTCGCTCAACTGAAAGACTCAACCCGACACAGGAGTTGCGATACAGTTTCGCTATCGCGTTTTCCTTGTAAGAACGCTCAGTCATCGTCCCACCATTCATATCCATTTAATAAAACAACCATTATATCTAATGAGGTCACTTACATTTGTTATGGGTACCGAATTGGGGGGTGTTACTTAAAAATACTAGAGCAAATCTTTGGAGATTTAGGGCACTTAGTAGCTATTTCCTAGGTAATTTACTTAGTTATGGGCGGTGGGATTAAATAGTGCGGTTCAGATGACAATCGACTTAACTAGCTGCTATTGCTTGCTTTTTACCGGAAATACCTCAACAATTTCGAGTAAGTCTCCGGCATAGCCAATCTCGCCAAGGACGATTTTTTCGCACGAAGTGCCCATTCCCAAGGCGGGTTGAATCGAGTCTAGCCGCTCAAATAGGGAATTTTTCTTCAATTTTGCCAACGTTATATGTGGAAAATAGTTCTCGCCGACGAAGCGAATACCATAGCGGCTCACCAACTCTCTCTCCTGCTCCGAGGTATCGGGACTCTTTAACTTGTCCTCATACCGAAGCATCAGCAAGCCAGAACGCAGTTGATTTACCGCGGTAACAACCCGCATGTGAAAACTCACGAGCTCTGGCGCGATGACCACATTCCAGAAGACATTTCTCGACACCACCGACAAATACAGCTCATTCACAAACTCAATCCCCGGCACTTCGCCCCGAGCAAGCACTCCAGCAACTGCCTGCTTCAATTCATCGAGCACCGCGACAGGAAATCTCCCTTGAAACAAGGTGACATGGGGCAAATTATCCAGCGAGTAGAGCGGATCTATCTCAACCGTCTCAGCAATTGCCGAACGCAGACGACAAGCCTCGGCTTCAACCGCACCTTCGACGAGAATTGCAATTCCAAGATCTATAGTTTCCATAGTGCAGTTAGAAGTTCAGAGTTGCATCACAGAGAGGGAACACGGGTCAGCGAATCCCTAGCGCTCTAAGCCAAAAGGCCGGAGCATCCGAGGTGCGACAGCGTTCTGCTTTTGCTGAGTCACTGAGCTCTGCCAGCTCTTTTTGTTCCGCCTCGAACTTTCCTCCCTCGCGAAGACTGAGTAAGAGATAGTGCTTTGCCCTCGTACAGGCAACGTAGAATACCCGGCGTTCTTCGCTGTAGTACATCGCTTGTTGGTTCTCTTCGAGCAACTGCATAGTCAGCGTTTTCTTTCGGCGGTAGTCATCCGTCGGATCTTCGATCCTTACTCCAAGCATGCTGCGCCCGGAGCCATCGGGGATTTCTGATTTGATGAAATCGTGCTCCCTTCGCTGGCGACCGGCAAGAAAGGGAAGTACCACCATCGGATACTCCAAGCCCTTTGACCCGTGAATGGTGCTTAACACAATCGGATGAGAGACACTATTTGCCGTTGGCGCATCCGAACCAGCAACGCGCTCGTTGATCAGCCAATTCAGGGCATCCTGTGGATTTACACCACATTCGTTCTTTCTCTCCGCCGATGCGAGTCGGTCAATAAAGCGCTCAATATTGCCAAATGCTTCACCCTTCCCCACTGCAACATATGCTTCCCGCAATCCGGAGGTCCTCGCAATATGCTCAAGTAAGTTGGAACATGGAACCATGCGACTCAAGCGCTGCCAATCGGCCAATCTCCCTTGGACAAAGCTTAGAAGCTCGCTCGGTGAAGTGTGTTCACCTTCGAGAGTAATCCAAGCCCCGTTTAACTCGGCGTAGAGGTCTACAATGTGCCGATCGCTGAGGCCCATTAAAGGAGAGCGCAAAACTCCAACTAAGGCAATCGCATCGTCGGGGTGAACGAGGAGTCGCAACACATGCTCGAGCTGGGCAATCTCCGCTAGTTCATAGAAGCCACTACTGTGCGAAATACTAAACTCCAGTTTCTCCGCCTCCAGAGCATTCGCAACTCGCGAAAGCTGCCGCACAGTCCGAGTAAGAACTGCAATTTGCGGAGAACCACTGTGGAGCGAAAGCTCCGGGTACTGTGAAGAGCGACCATCTGTATCGAAAGAAGACAACAGCTGCTTGAGGTGCGCAGCGAGGAATTTCGCTTCACCCGTATCGCTATTTTCTTGGCGACCAGCCCCCTTTTCGTAAGGTTTCCACAACTGTTGAACCTTCGGCTCACCTGCAGTATTCACTGGTGTTTTCGCGTGCATCTGCTGGGCCCGAAGCGCAGTTGGAGAGAGCGCTTTTGGAACCTTGCACGCTTCGTCTGTAGCAAAATCTACCGCAAAAAGCTTCTCAAACAAGTCGTTCACGAAATCGACGATCTCAGGCTGCGAACGGTAATTATCGTCCAGGCTCAGCGAAATTCCGCCAACCCGCTCAAGCTGCTCTCGAGCCAAGTCAAACACTCGGCTATCCCCGCCGCGAAAACCGTAGATCGACTGCTGGGCATCGCCGACGAGAAAGAGTGTATCTGCCGCGAGCTCCGTGCCGCAGAGGCCAGCGATCTTCGATAGAAGCTCCCATTGCTGGCGATCGGTATCCTGAAACTCATCGACCATGATGTGATGAAATTGCTGCTGGAGGCGTTGGCAAACTGCTGCCTGCCGGGCTCGATACCGGGGCTCCACCTCTTGGCACAGCATCCGATGGGCCCCAGAAATCAGATCGTCGAAATCTACTAGCTGTTTGCCGGCCTTAAGCCGCTGGTAGCGTTGGCGCACCATAGCTGCAAGCTGCGCAACACCTTGGACGAGCTGCCAAGCCTGTCGCTCTGCTACATCTGAAAGCGTGAATACTGCGCGCTGCTCCTGTAATGTCCCGAGTGTATCTCGTACATCGTTCATAAAATTGCGAGGCGTGTGCTTACTTTTACGCTTCGCAAATCCTTGATTCTCCTGAATATAAAGCCGAAGCGATGCTATCTGCGAGAGCCAGTCGGTATCGTCGGCTTTCAGTAGCTTCTCAACTTCCGCCTCGAGGTATCGATGTGCAGCCAGCTGATCTGCTGGCATCTCCCCACCCTTCCCCGCCAACCATTCTGCAAGGTCTTGAAGCCAAAGGGCGAAGTATGCAGCGTGCTCTTGTTGGAGTTCGCCGCGTTTTCGCTTTTGATACTCGGAGACTAGCTCAGTTAGGTAGCTGCGTTTAGACTCATCGAGTACCTCATTGAGATCGTCTAGGAGTTGTGGACTCAAGGCAAGCCGTGCGAGTTGTTGTTGCAACGTTCGGGCATGCACGCCGAAATCCAATACGCGCTCGGCAGTTTCGCGCCCATCTTCTGAACGCACCACTGCTCTCACCGCTGCGCCAAGTTGAGTCTGCTGCTCGCTAGAGGTAAGAATTCGATTAAAGTGCTCGAGTCCGGAAAGCCGTAAATCCATTGCAACAATCCTCGTGGCCAACCCGTGGATTGTGCTTATCTGGGCCTGGGAAACAGCGGCTTTTGCCTGAGTAAACCGACCTCGCTCAACATCGCTCAGCACCGATCCCCGATAGCTATTGCTTGCAAGGACCCCGCTCAAGGCCTGCTCAACTCGTTGGCGAATCTCCTCGGCTGCCTTTTCGGTAAAAGTGACGGCCAACAAGGACTCAATTGACTCGCCGCGGTGAATCAGCTCAAGCACGCGGGCTCGCAGCACTGCGGTTTTCCCTGAACCAGCACCAGCGCTAAGACATATCGGCTGCTCCAATCGACATGCCGCTTGCTGCTCCGCTGAGAGCCGAAGCTCACGAGAAGAATGCTGGTTCTGAAGAAAGTCCCTCGGCACAAGAGATCCAGCACGGATTTCAGCCAAAGGCTCCTTGCTAGTCGCTTCTTCGCTGGTCGCTTCTTCTCTGGATTTCCACTTCTTTTCAAGCAGCACTTCATCACGGCAATGAAGCGCTGCATGCTGCGAATAGCGATCGATATCGGCCTCAAGCGGCTGCAGGAACGAGCCTTCGGCCAGCATCCAAAGAAGCGATCGCACATGGGCCAGAGTTTGTTCTACGCGACGCTCAACCGCCTCGCTCGAAAATGAACTTCCCCGTGCCTCAAGTGCTAAAAGCTCCCGACAGACTCCTTTTCGCGGCGATGGCATATCGAGATCGCTGCGGTTGGGCTGCGACAAATCTATGATCCCCCCTCTCGCGGGCAGTGTCTCAAAGCATTGGCGTAGGGCAGCTGCATAGAGAGGCAACTGCAAGCTCTTTTGCGAATCTATATCTCGCAAAGTAGCTGCCCCCCCGGTCTTATAGTCCCATATCGCCAGGGGCGTACCGCTGCCTTGATCTACGACAATGTGCCGATCGATACGGTCAATGCATCCAGTCACTTCAAGGCTAAGCCCAATGTCAGCCTCTGGCTGAACGAGCAACGCTGGTGCATCTTCGCTGAGCCCAAATCGGTATTCGACCCGTTCTGGAACAGTTTGGAGAAAGTCGCGCTGGTAAATCAGGGCGGCAAACAACGGCCCTTGTCTCCCCTGAACTGCCGATGGTCGCTTGTTCGACTGCAGACCCGCTAAGAGCCAATTCTTTCGGCTGCGGAGCAAGGGGTGAGAATCCCAATCGAGAGGATGATCGGCAAACGCAGCCATGGCTATTGCGATCATCCTCTTGCAGGCCTGCTCGAGGTCTCCTTGCAAGGACTCGGGCGAAAAGCCTTGGCCTGGATCAAAGAATCGCTCAAGGCAGCGATGGACAATCGTTCCAACATACAGAGGTATCTCCGACTCAAAGCCGCTGGAGCGTGGTTGGAGACCTAAGAGTTCTTGGAATAAAAACTGGAGGGGATTCTCGGAAAGCAATTCTAGCGATGAAACAGAAAGCCGAAGCGAAAGAGCTCCCTCTTGCTGTTCTAGCCCGGCATTCTTCGCCCTAATTCGACAGAGCCGCATCGAACTTTCAGGCCCTAATTGGCCGTCATATTCGGTAAAATGGGGCGAAAGGCGTCCGCGCAGTAGCGCCAGGGCCCGCGGACAGGGTTCTACCGGAGCAAGACTTCCATCAGTGGCGATCACCTCGCTATCCGCATCTGCGAGTAACCTGAGTTCATTTCTTGCGAGCTGATCTGGAAATAATGAGGCGAGATCCGTGAGAAAGGTCATCGGTAAGACCTCATTCTGCTCATCGCGATCTGGCACGCTAAAGACGAGCTCTTTCGCATTCCGGCATAGCTGCGCTAGGAGCCAATGACTCTCTTGGACGCGGGAGACAGCCCGACCCCGTCTATTCAACTGGTTGGTCACCACATCGAGCTCGCCATTCTCCGGGGCTGAGCCGCCTTGGATCCAAGCGTTGAGTTCGCGGGCACTGCATCCCAAAAGTACAACCGCAGGGCTAAAGATCGTCCGCCCATCGAGAAACTCAGTTAGGCGCACCGCATCGGGCTGGAAATCTACCTGCAGCTGAATCCGATCAACATACTCTAGAAGATGGCTGACAAAACGAGCTAAACTCACCCGTTCGAAATCAGCAGCGGCATAGCGAAAGACCTGTTGCACTTGGCGTGTTGCTCGAACCAGTTGCTGGAGGGGCGCTTGCGGATTTGAGGAAGAGCTACGCAAAGTCGATAGACGAAGGCGTATTCGATTGTAGTACTGCCGAATAGCAGCAGCATACTGCGGTGCCGTTTCATTTGCTGACTGTAATTTCGCGGCATACTCAGCTTCCTGCTCGAAAATCGCCAAACTAGCTATACCGCTGAGCAGAAGCTCTACTTCTCGGCGAACAGAGTCTCGCAGCTCGCGGCCGCCACGAGTTTCTTGATATGAACGCGGACTGTCGCAGCAGTACCGCAATCGACCGACCAATTGCTGGAGCAGATGCTCGCTCCCAGCGCTTTCTTCCGATGGAAGGAGTTCGAGCGCGACTATGCCCTGCTCTATACAAGAAAATAACGGTCGAACGCCGGCAACCTGGGCTACTAAGAAGTCCTCAACACTGCGATTTCCTCGCTGTTTCTGTAGCTGCGGATGCTCGAGTATCGGATGAACTACCTCACGATGCCGCTTTAAGAAGCGCTTGGTCGACGCAGTAGCAAGCTTTGGCGAAGCAGCAAACGGGTGGCTAAAAAGAGCCTCGGCGCTCGCAAGATTCTGCTCTTGGAGCCAAGAAATCAGTTTTCGAAGGAAATCAGCCGGTAGCGTGCCAGCTAAGGCGGTGCCCTTGGTAATTTGCAACGGGATATTGAGACGATCAAACTCAGCTTCCATTAAGGAGCGATATGGTTCAACGTCAAACGCCAAGATGTGATACTCAGCTGGTTGCGCCCTGCCTGCGGTTCGAGCTGCGGCTATCGCCTCAGCCAAGCGGCGGGCTTCGTCACGGCGCTCAGCAGAACGCCAAATAGCAACGCCGTCCAAGGACGCCCCCAGGTCAGTTTCCCCCAATAGCTTAGAGTCGATCAATTGATCGACAAGCAGGGCTCGATCGGGAACGGTACTGGGGTGTTGCTCGACTGCCGCGATTTTAGCGCTTGAAGTGCTAAGGAAATACCGCAGCGATTGGAGATAGGCTTCCGAAGGCTTTGGAAATTGTACGCTATCGCTCGCAGTGCTTTGATCGACTTTTTGCGATCCCCTCGCTGGTTCTGCCTCAAAAAGTGATGTTTGAACCGCTGTGGATGAAGAGCTGCGATTGGCTGTTTCAGTGGTCTTCGTATCAGAATTTCTCGTATGATCACGATACTCGTTTTGGCAAACGACTGCATCGACAGAGACTCGGAACTCGCAAAGATGAGAGAGTCTATCATAGACACTTTGCTCTAGCGGAAACACCTGCATTGGCCGAAACAAGAGTATGGTGTCTACGTCAATCGTCTCTACACGGTTGAGCGCGACGAGCAACTGTTCGAGCACGGCTGGCCCATCGTAGGCGCCGACGAACGATTGTACTTCCTGATAGGCAGCTATCAGCGAAATGAGTTCTTCTCGACGGTCGAGAATAACATTGCCGTGCTCATCAATTGCACTTCGAATCAGCTGATCTTCGGTCTGGTGGAGGCGAACCGAATCGAGAAACCGCAAAAGCCGGTCTATCTCCTTCGGAATGCCGTGAATGGCGCTCGATAGCTCCTGACGAAGCAAGGGGAACTGGCTCTGCTCAGTAATGAGCCGCCACAGCGCAGTTCTTCGAGCCGGATGATGCAGGCGTCTGACGGACTGCTCGGGTCTAAGCTCTCGTAGCAAACGCACTGCGGCATCAGCAGTCGTTAAGACAGTAGGCTCTAGCCCAGCATTTCGACGAAGCGATTCAACTACGAATCGAGTCTCGCATAAAATCCAGGAATCGGAGGAAAGACTCTCAAACAGCTTCATCACTCCGCGACTAAAATTCTTCGGCAAAGCGGTTTTCGAGAACCCTACTGGTTCTCAATAATGTCCCGCATATACGCTTTTAATCGGGGAGCAATATCGCGCCGCTTCAACCCGTAGGCAATATTCGCCTGTAGGAAACCGAATTTATCACCAGCATCGTAGCGGTCTCCGGTAAATTCGTAGCCCATGAAACCCTCAACTTTCATCATACGCTCCATGGCGTCAGTAAGTTGAACCTCTCCACCTGCACCAGTGTCGGTCTCTTCCAGATACTTGAAAATCGACGGCTTGAGGATATAGCGGCCGACAATAGAGAGATTCGATGGGGCCGCTTCCAGAGATGGCTTTTCAACCATGGTATCTAAGTTATAGACGCGGTCTTCGGCCGGATGCCCACCGACTATCCCAAATCGCGGCACATCCTCTTCCGGTACACGCAACAAGGCGACGACTGATTTGTCGTATTTATCGTACACATCGATCATTTGCCGAGTACAGGGCACTGAAGAATCGACTAAGTCATCGCCGAGCAATACGATAAAAGGCTCGTCGCCAACCAGATCTTTCGCACAAAGCACAGCATCACCAAGACCACGGGGTTTTTGCTGACGAGTTGTAATGATCTTAGCCATATTGCTGGCTTGTCTCAGAGCATTGAGCAAATCGATCTTGCCCTCGCGCTCGAGTTTATCTTCCAACTCAGGATATAAATCGAAGTGATCGACAATCGAACTCTTGCCGCGCGCTGTCACAAAGATGATATCTTCTATGCCGGAATCGACTGCTTCTTTGACAATGTACTGAATCGTCGGAATATCGACGATAGGCAATAGCTCCTTGGGAACAGATTTTGTCGCCGGAAGAAACCTGGTGCCTAGACCTGCTGCTGGAATGACTGCTCGCTTAATTGACATAATTTGTCCTTAAATCGCTAGAAACTCGGTGGTTTTCGATGCTCATGGTATATTATAGTTCTTGCTAGAATGCCATCCAAACCACATCTGCCTTATGCTTCTTTGCCTCGAAAGTAACATCGATGACCTAAATCCAGAGCTCTACCCCTACATAATCCGCCGTATACTCGAGGCTGGGGCAAAAGATGCCTGGCTCACCCCGATAATAATGAAACATGGCCGGCCGGCGGTAACACTCTCTGTTTTGCTAGACTCCAGCTTGTTAGAGCCGGTATCGGACCTGGTTTTCTCTGAGACAAGCACCTTTGGAATTCGTTGGTACGAAGTTGCGCGAAAAGAGCTGGCACGCTCTATCGCCCGTGTCAGTACTCCCCATGGTGAGGTTGCGGTAAAGATAGCCCTCGACGCTGATGGCCGAGAATTACATGCGGCCCCGGAGTTTCAGGACTGCCAGAGCATAGCTGAAAACAGCTCTACTTCACTAAAATCGGTATATAGGGAGGCCCTAATAGCCTACGAAAAGCACAAAAACACTATGAAATAACTATCCTGTTGCGAACACTTTTGCCCATTTTTGTCGCGGATCGACGCAAATCGCTAATGACCGAGACCCATCCAATCAGGAAAGCCCTTTTCTTCCCCGGCAGCAAGCATTGCAATTAACTAGCTGATTTTACTACAAAAACCCTCACCTCCGCAGAGCTCAAGCCAAAGGGTTTCACGAGAAACCGTTTCCGACCTACGGTTGCGGTTATTGGCATTGAAATTGCACCTCCCTATTTGGGAATACTCCCTTCGAAATGGCTCTTTCAACATTGGTGTCTAGGTGAAATGGAAAACGTACTTGTCGTAGAAGATACAGATTCGCTAAGGGATGTACTCTGCTCCGTGCTGAGTAATGAAGGGTACAAGGTTACTGCGGCGGCAACTGCTGAAGAGGGCCTCAATCTCTTTCGAGAAAACGACTTCAACGTCGTGCTCACCGATCTAAAGTTGCCGAATAAGAGTGGTTTGGACTTTATTGAAGAGTCGACGGCGATAGACAAAACGGTGCCGGTAGTGGTGATGACCGCATACGGCAGTATTGAAATTGCCGTCCAAGCCATGCGACTTGGCGCAACGAATTTCATCACGAAACCCTTTGACCCATCCTCACTCTGTGACCTCCTAGAACAGGTCAGCAAATCTCGAGCTCTCCTGGATAGAGGACTGGGTCGAACAAAACGACCAAAAGGTAAAATCATTACGCAGTGTCCCTCCATGGAGAATGTGATGGAAGAGGCTCGAAAAGTAGCTCCGCTGAGCACTCCGGTGCTCATTCTCGGTGAAAGTGGTACGGGAAAAGAACTCCTTGCTCAGTACCTCCACCAACAAGGACCGCGA
Organism: uncultured Bdellovibrionales bacterium; assembly: GCA_965366815.1. Lineage (GTDB taxonomy): Bacteria > Bdellovibrionota_C > UBA2361 > SZUA-149 > SZUA-149 > CBDUGV01. Next base: position 47,374 of record CBDUGV010000001.1, read on the forward strand.
ATCGACGAGCCATTTGTCGCAGTCAACTGTGGCTCAATGCCAAGCCAGTTGCTCGAAAGCGAGTTTTTTGGTCATGAGGCTGGAGCCTTTACCGGTGCCACCGATAGTCGCGAAGGCCTATTCGAAGTCGCCGACGGTGGAACGATTTTTCTCGATGAAATCGGCAATATGCCCTACGAACTGCAAGTGAAACTGCTGCGCACACTACAGGAATCAGAGGTCAAACGCATTGGAAGCACTAAAGTCAACAAAGTAAATGTGCGAGTCGTTTCCGCGACAAATTGCGATATCCAGGATGCCGTTCGACGCGGGCAATTTCGAGACGACCTCTATTATCGACTGGGCGTTTTTGTGATTGAGCTCCCGCCCCTTCGCGAACGACGCGGTGACATTCGACTATTGGCAAACTTCTACGTGAAGACACTTTCACTAGAGCTCGGCGATAAGATTAGAACGATAACTCCCCGCGCGTTAAAACTTCTTGAAACCTACCATTGGCCTGGCAACGTTCGAGAGCTTGAGAACGTGATCGAACGAGCTTTGATTTTTTCTCAAGGCCCGCTCGACGCCGATTGCTTTGAACTGGGACCAGCACTACCGAGCTCGGATTCCGGCACCCGAAGAACCCTGCCGGAGATTACCGCGAGTGCCACCAAAGACGCAGAAATAGAGGCTATCGTAGGGACTCTCCGCAGAACCCGTGGCAACAAATCGAAGGCATCGAGGATCTTGGGGGTGAGCTACAAGACGCTACTCAACAAGATCAAGCTATACGATTTGAAGGACGTGCCACTCGGAAACTAAGTCGCTGCTGCATGAGATGCGGCTATTTGGCCTATTTCTGGCGATCGAGGACGAACTGAATCATCCAGTGGAGGAAGTCTGCCGATCTGCCAAATGGAGCTAGACTGGCCTCTGCTTTCCGGGAGACTTCAGTTGCGAGCTTTTGCGCCTCAGCCAATCCGAAAACTGAAACATAGGTTGGCGTACCCTGGCGGGCGTCAGCGCCCACTTCTTTCCCCAGTTGCTCGCTACTCGACGTCGCGTCTAGCAAGTCGTCAGTAATCTGAAATAACAGTCCTAAGTGGGTGCCATAATCGTAGAGCAATCTAGTCGGCTCCTGCGCATCCTCCTTTGGTAGGAACTGTACCGCTGAGAGTACCGCTGCCCTGATGAGTGCTGCGGTTTTGCGATCGTGTCTGCTGACCAACTCCTCCCCCAGTAAGCTTTTTTGCCCGGAAAAAGCGGCTTTTTTCGCCGTTGCCTGTAAATCGAGCAGCTGCCCGTCGCATACAGCCGCTGTCGCTTGAGCAAGGAGTACGGCCTGGCGATTTCGCACAACTGGGTCAACCGATTCTGCAGCCGCCAAAACCTCAAAGGCAGCAGCAAAGAGCCTATCTCCCACTAAAATGGCTGTTGCTTCGTCGAATTTCTTGTGACAGCTCGGCTGACCACGCCGCAAATCGTCGTCGTCCATTGCCGGGAGATCGTCATGCACCAAGGTCGAGGCGTGAATTAGTTCAATTGCTACTGCAAATGCTTCTTGCTGGGAATGCGGGATGCCGAGTAACTCGCCTGCGCTCAGCGATAACACGGCACGAACGCATTTGCCTCCAGAGAGTACCGCATATCTCGATGCTGCCTCTAGCTCAGTGTCACTGAACAGCTCATCGGCGTATGCATCGAGGGACAGCAATGCCGAATCGCGTAACTCATTGTATTTATTGAGCAATTCTACTTCTCTTTCCTATGCGTCGCTTAGCGAGGTTTTGTGTCCCACCGTGGTACACCCCTATCTCGTGGTTAGGCGCTCGTATAACTCAGTGAGATCTTCGTCACTGTAGAATTCGAGGGTCAGGCGACCAGCAGCCTTATTCCCAGCCTTTCGCACAAGATGAACCTTGGTTCCAAGCGCCTTCTGGAGATCTCCGACGATTCTTTGATCTTCAACGCTGAGCTTCTTTGCGGGTGATTTCCTAGCTGTACCACCGTGGGACACCACCTCTAATTGGGACGCACCGCTGATGATGTCCTCCAATTGAGACCTAGTGATATCTGCCAGCTGGGGAATGATTTTCTTGCGTTCTGCTTTATCCTCGAGCTGTGCGAGTAACAGCACCTTGCTTTCAGAAGCACCAGCAATCAAAGCAGCCTGCAGATCGTCGGGTAAAGACAGCACATCGAGACTGCGCTGAACCACTGACTTAGAGATACCCAGCTTCTTAGAAATATCGCGAATGCTCAAACTGAACTTTTCTCGCAGATGCCCTATCGCTAGAGCCCGTTCCATCGGAGCCAGATTCTCTCGTTGGATGTTCTCTACAAGCTGCTTACCGAGGACAGTCGCATCATCTCCTACTTCCGAATCGATGATCGCGGGAATTGTCGACAGACCAAGAGCTCGGGACGCTCTCAACCTTCGCTCACCGGCGATAAGGCGATAGGTCCCACCAGGAGTGACCTGAACGAGCACTGGGCTGAGTACACCGTATTCTTTAATAGAATTGGCAAGTTCAGCTAAGGACTCATCGCTAAATACTCGCCGGGGCTGATCCGGGTCTACATCGATGTCTACGACTGAAAGATAACGAAACGGACTTCCAGACCGAGCCCGTTCCGCCAAGCTAGGGCCACCAAACAAAGGGTTGTTATCCAGAGTTACAGGCTTACGACTCATTATTCAGCACCTCATCAGCTAGCTTCCGATAGTCTTCAGCTCCCGGACTACGAGTATCGTATTTAAAAATAGAAGTGCCGCGTGCGGGTGCTTCTGCTAAGGCCACGTTCGTCCGTATTATTGTATCGAACACTAAATCCCCAAAGTATTCCCGAACTGTGTCGGCAACGGTTTTAGAGAGTCGACGGCGGGCGTCGTGGAGGCAAAGCAACACTCCCCCAACTTCTAAGCTGGGGTTATAGGCTGTTCTCACTTGGTCGATGGTGTCGAGAAGTTGTCGCACTCCGTGCAAAGCCAGAAACTCACTTTGCACCGGAACAATAACCTTGGACGCAGCGACCAAGCCGTTTAAAGATAGGAGGCCAAGAGATGGTGGGCAGTCCACCATTATATAGTCGAACTTATCCTGGACATCCGCCAGCGCTTGCCGAAGTAGTAGCTCTCGACCAATCACTCCACCAAGGTCTAAGTCGGCCGCACTGAGCAATAGACTAGCTGGGGCAAGAAAGAGATTCTCGTCTATCGTAACAATGATGTCCTCTATCTTACTCCCGTGTCGAAGGACATCATACATGCTGCCCTCACTACCGTCGTCGTCGGCAGAGTATCCGAGGTGGGCGGAGAGATTAGCCTGGGCATCGATATCAACGGCCAACACTCGCTTCCCTCGCTCGGCAAGCCCGGCGGCGAGATTCGCTGTGGTCGTAGTCTTACCAACGCCACCCTTCTGATTTACAATTGCATACGTACTTTGCACTGGAGGGTCACCATATAGAATTCTGGCTTGATAGGGTTCCGAGTCTTATGTCGGTACACGTGCTCTGACATAAGTAAACCAGCATACCGCAATTATCAAGGATTGAGCGCGAAGCTTTGGATTTTGGGAAAATCTAAGAAAATTGGTGGCTTGTACGACTTACTCCCAGGCCCGATAGAGGGGATGAAAGCTCTCTCAATCATCGATCTTAGCTTGGAAACACCCCCTACCCCGCGATCGCAAACCCGATTTTAATTAATCTTTTTAACTACTTAGCCAAATTCCTGGCTTAGTACCGAACGCGCCTCGTGTATTCAACTAAGTACATTTCCAAAAAAAGCTCGTGTATTGAAGTAAGGCTCGTGCTTTCGACTAAGTATTTTGCAAAAAAATCTTATCCACAGCTCATGTCGAATACACTATCGAGCTTTCAACCCAAGTCCATCGTGTTTTGGACCAAAGAATCTCGCTTTCGAACTATAGTTCTATCGAGTTTTGGGCTAAGTCATATCGTGTTTCGAACCCAAGTAGTATCGTGTTTCAGCCGAAGGATCCTCGTGTTTCGAAATAAAAATGCGCAGGTAAGGCTCTAGAATTACTTACTTATTTCCGGCTGTACTACAGTACTTAGATCAAAAAAGTACCTTGTAAAAACTAACAGTACTCTGTTAGGTATCCCAACATAACTTAAAGCAACTTAAAGTTGTTGTTGAATGATTTTGATTTAGAAAAAAGAAGCCCGATAGAAGCAGGATATGAACTTACCTCAGTTTGCAGAGGACAGCAGTATTTCTGAAGATCATCAGAGTTCCGAGAGTCGAAAGGCCAGGGGTCGTGATGGGGGATCGAATCAGAGCGCCAGTGTTGCATGGTCACGAGATGAGATGAATCTGGCGGAATTCCCGCTAGCGGTGCTCTCCACTCGAGTGAATCACAACATTAAGACGCTTGAGTTCACTGATACGCATAGAGCCCCTTCTGGTGAGCTAGTAGAGCGCCGCTGGATAATCACCGGTGCTGACAAATTTGGACTTCCAACTTCGACTGACGACGACGTCGTGCTCGGATTGATGCGGCTCTCTATGTCCAAGGGATTTCGCGAGCGAAAAGTCTACTTTACTCGCTATGAATTGCTCAAGACACTGCGATGGAGCACTGAAGGGCGGAGTTATCAGCGACTGATCAAGTCGCTCGATCGTCTCAGCGGAGTGCGAATTCGTTCATCGAACTCGTTTTACGACAATTCCTCAAAGGCCTATCAGACCTGCAACTTTGGTATCATCGATGCTTATGAAATCAACGATGGTCGAAAGCATCCAGGCGGGGAAGGGGAGTTACCGAAGTCCTACTTCATTTGGAGCGAGCGAATTTTTGACTCCTTTAAGGCGGGCTACATCAAGAAGCTCAATCTCGATCTCTATTTTCAACTAAATAGCGCAGTTGCACGGCGGCTCTACCGCTATCTCGACAAGCATTTTTACTATAAATCCAGTATCGAGCGTGTGTTAATGCCATTTGCCTTCGAGAAAGTCGGGCTTTCTCGAAGCTATAAGTACGTCTCTAGTATTAAGCAGCAGCTCGAACCGGGTCTGGAAGAGCTCAAGAATGTCGGCTTTTTGCGAGGGTATGAATTCACGGGTCGTGGGAGTGCCGCGAAGATTCGCTTTTTCGCCGGGAATGGGAATGGGGCAGCTGCCGCGACCAGTACGGGCAGTAGTGTTGCGCCAACTCCTGGACCAACACCACAGCCAGCTCAGCAGGTGGACGCCGCTTTGACTCCCGCTGCCTCCAGAGAGCAGAGTTTTGGTAATATTGCATCAGCTCGTAATCGCTTTGTAACTGGAGAGCATGCGACGAGCCATCCCTTGGTCCAGAAACTCGTTGAACGAGGTATGGCGTCACCACAAGCACATCGCTTGATAGCGAAGCAACCTACTGCACGCTATTCGCAAATCGAAAGAATTATTTGCTACTACGATCATCTCGTAGCCCAGCAGGACTACAAAGTATCGAAAAACAAAGTTGGATTTCTCTACCGGGCAGTAGAGCGCTCTGATGAGTTTGTCCTACCAAAGGAGTTTTCGGGAGATGTCGCGACTCCGCGAAAACGGTCGAATCGCCCTGAATTGAAGTTATTTAAGTCGAGTCGCCGAGGGGAGTAGGCTACTAGCTCTTAAAGGCATTTCTGTCTGCAGCCCAGTCGGCAACGAGTAACTTCTTGCCAAATAGATTGTCTTTTGTGACAAGCCAGCCACTACCTGACCAAATCATTTCGATTTTGATCATCGGATATTTCTTGTTTTTGGACGCTTTTCGCAGATACACGGTGGCTTCATCGCCATACCATTTCAGTTCTTCAACCTTAAGTCCGAGCAGCGGGTGCTCCTCTGCTGTCCAACGGTTCTGTAGACTTCGCACTTGTCGCAGGTACTCTTGCTTATCGATGTCGGCCTGTTTGAGAAAATCGGTCCAGAGAATCGATCCTCCAATCCTCGCTTCATCGGCATTCACTACATGTTTGACGTAATCGGCTGATACACGGATCAGCAGGGCACCGAGTTCTGGCCCTGGCGATTTGCCGGCAATGCTCGAACAAGCGGTTGTTGAAAATAACAACAAAGCTAGGAGAAGACGTATTACTGAAACTCTATTCATTGACCTTTCGCTTTTGTGGGAGTGTATGGGGGACGTTCGAAGACTCGAGAATTTCAAGAGATCGAACGCGTTCTAACAGGTCTTCCATGAGGCTGCGGTTTACCGAAAGCAGTTCTCCTAAAATACCAAGAACTACCAGCAATACGGAGATTACCAACATTGCACCAGCAATCACCAGTGATTGAATATGGCCCGCTCCGTCTCCAGTTACATAAAAGTAGATAAAGCGACTAAGCACTGCCAGGGCTGGAACTGCAAATACCGCGCTCAATAAGGCAAAAGTCTTAAAAGGGGCATAGACCGCAGTCAATCGAAGTATAGTCGTCCCAGACTTTCCAACTTTGGCAAAAATGCTGGTAATTAGCCTGGAATCACGGGTTTTGTCGTTAACAGCAATTGGAACCCAGGCGATATCTAAACCTTTTTTGTGCGCCTGCATCAATGTGTCGACCGTGTAGGTATAGTTGGTCATTACATGAATCTTTAGTAAGGCACGGCGTGAATAAGCCCGAAAGCCACTCACTGCATCTCGCACCTGCTCTCCACAGAGCTGCGCGACGACACCGCTTCCAAAGCGCTGCAAAAAGCGCTTGAGCGGTGAAAATTCATCGATACAACCGGGATCGCGATCACCGATAGCCACATCAACCTCACCATTGAGAATCGGCTGTAGCAAAGCGGGAATGGCCTCAGAGGGATATTGATTGTCGCCGTCGGTGTTGACCACAATATCCGCACCCTGTTGAAGAGCATGATCGATGCCCGCCTTAAAGGCTCGTCCTAGCCATCGACGATTACGTCCTGGAATGCGTACTATATGATGAACTCCGAGCGAGCGGGCAATTTCTATAGTTCTGTCAGTTGAGCCATCATCGATAATTTGAAACTCAAGGATATCAACGCCGGGAATTGATCTGGGCATATTGGCGAAGACAAGTGGTAGCGTCTCAGCTTCGTTAAAACAGGGAATTTGAACTATTACTTTCACTGCGTGGCTCGTTTGGGCTTGGGCAGAAAGGCCCCATGTTTTCCAGCAGGTAAATTAACGAGTTTAACGGTCAATTACAATAGAATCCGCCAGCAGGGTGCCGGTAGCATCGCTACCGGACCATGCAAGCGTATGAAATTAAAAGGATATCTTCGCTTTTATCTAGCTTTTATCTGAAGGAGGTCCAAACTATCACGAAGGTGAAAATCAGTGATAAGCCGACGACGAATCCGTTCGGACCAGCCAAAGCACTCATCCCATCCATCAGGATTCCTACAGTGCTAGTAAGCGAAGTTATAATAGACTCCAATTCGCTGAGAAAATTGGAGATAAAGCTACTGAGAGTGTTCGACATGACATTTCCTCCAATATTGCTCTAAGCCAACCATTTCAAAAGTGTGTATCTATAGTTCTATTGTACACATAAGTGTGTATAAGGGTCAAGGTGCGCTTCCTCCCCTCTGGCTCAAAACCCTAGATTTGGTATGGAATGTTAGAGCCTTAGCTCTTATTGGTCTTCATCGAACAGTTTGAGGAATTCAGCATATCCCTCTTTCTCAAGCTGTTCTTTGGGGATGAAGCGCAGGGCAGCGGAGTTGATACAATACCGCTGTCCGCTCGGTTTCGGACCGTCAGGGAATACATGTCCTAGGTGTGAATCAGATTTCTTGCTGCGAACTTCGATGCGCGTCATGCCGTAACTCTTGTCTTTCACTTCGACAATGCTCTCTGCATCGAGTGGCGCAAAGAAGCTTGGCCAGCCAGTGCCTGAAACAAATTTCGTGGTCGAACTAAACAGAGGTTCCCCGGAAATAACATCAACATAAATTCCTGGCTTTTTGTTATCCCAGTACTCGTTAGAGAATGGTCGCTCGGTGCCGTTTTCCCGAGTGATATGATACTGATCTGGGGTCAGGCGCTTCTTCAGTTCGTCATCACTTTCCATCACATACTCCTTGTAATGCGGTCTTTCTCTAGATTCCTTGGACGTCTCCAATCGAGATTGGTTCTCCGACTCAACCGATTTCGCCACACTTTGAGCTTTAGTACCGGCGTCATCTTCTCTAGAAGTGCAAGAAAGTGGAGCCGCTAAATAAAGCGAAGCAATAAGGGTACAGGCTATCGTTTTCATATCTCACTTACCTCCACTAAAAAAGTTTCTGCTACTTAGGCCTGTCGTACTGCGGAGAGGAACTTCAACAAAGACTGTATTTTACGCCCTAACCAGAGCTTTTGCACGTTGCGGTTGAGGAAAGTAACCGTCCGATGGCCGAAAGACGTCATTGCATAGGCTTGACCCCAGAGCATTTCTGCCTGTTGTCGGGCAACCAGCAGAGTTGGTCCGAGCCGATGCTGCCCCAATTTCCGCCACTCGATAAGCTCGGCAAGCGCCGTTTGGGAGTCCGGAGCAACCTTCTGTAGTTGATCGCGCAAACTCAGCAATTCCTCTCGCTCTGAACCAGCTTGCTCCGCCGCGGCCAAGAGTTTCTTGATCTTTGCAGCTTGAAGAGAAATCGTTTGTTCATAAGCAGCCGTATTATTCGAGTCGGCGTTCCTTCCTTGTTTGAGATCCTTTTTGAGTAGATCAATCTCTTCAAATCGCTTTCGATCCAGGGCTTGATAGTGGGTGAGCTCCGCTTGCAAATGCTGCAATTCCCGGGCGGCCTGACCCATGCGCTCAATCTCGAGACGTTCGTTCGTGTCGAGCAGCACGCTGTGCGTTTGCCGATTCGGAATTTCGCTCGGTGAGGCAATTGCATAGAGAAAGGTGCCCTCCGCCGAGGATGAATCACTCAATGAAGCGACGAGCCCAACTGGGTTCAGCCAATTAACAAACTTAGCATGCGTAAGTGATGGTGCCTCGGAATCTGTCTCAATTGGAAATATGCAGTTTGCCGATGCTCCAATCTGAGAATAGAGCTGCACATGGGCAAAACTCTGGCGAAGCAGGGAGCGGAACTCGTTTTTTGTGAGCTCATGTTCGTGAAACTCATTCGGCTCAGTTCTATGCTCTGCATAGATTTCTTTTTCCGGCGTACTGACAAGAAAAAGAGTTTTTTCGTGAAACGGGGACTCAGCAGAGGCAATTATCTTACAAAGTTGAGCTTGAGTCTCTGAGGGTACATGCTCAATGAACTCATGACACACCACTACGTCAATGCGCCTGTCTTTGATTGCCGATATCTGTGCAAGCTGCGTAGCATCGCCGCACACACATTGGATGTTATCGATGCCCGTTGTAGAAACACAGTCCTCCAACGCAGCTATGCATGTTTCACTGCGGTCGAGCGAGATCACCTGTTTGGCTCGCTCTGAGAGCAACACACTGCCATAGCCAATACCACACCCCAAATCGAGTACCGTGGTCGTGGAATCAATGAACTGCAATGCGAATGCATAGCGACTGTAGTGCTCATAACAGATCTCAACACCGGCTCCAGGGATATACTGCTCTCCGGTGAATGCCATTTTCCCCGAAAGCGCAGATATCGCCTTATCAAAACGAGTGGTCAACGGCGTGGTTCCTTCTGTCGTCGGCATGCTTCGTTGAGTATTGTCTTTACTCATAGCCAAGCTCTCTCTGTCATGCGGTTGTTCTTTTTCGCTGCGAGCATTCCCTGCCGCAGTTGATTCTCAATCGAATCCTTAAACGCTGGAAAAGAATGTGCATCGGCTTGCTGTAGGCAGTTTACAAACAATCGTTGATGGAAGGCTTTTCCAAACTGAGAACTAAGCAAAGACATAACGTCTTTCAGTTCATCACTATCAGCAAAGCAATACCCGCTCGAACCATGGTCGACGATGTGGGTCATACCGCCGCGATGATAGACAACTGGAATAACCCCGTAACAATAACAATCGAGTGCGACGAGGCCGAGGTGTTCACAGCGTTCTGGCTGCTTTCCGAAACCCAACTGAATTCCTGTAAATTGCCAAAGACAGGAGGCGCGCCGATAGAGCGATTGTAAAGAATCGAGCGTTGCATTGGTGCGTATTTCAACATTTGAGTCCTGAGCCGCAGCCCGGCATTGGTCGACGTAGGCATTGTTTTCGGGACTTTCATTGACGTAGCCAGCGACAACCATTCTCCATTCGGAGTCAAGTACACCCTGTTTGCTGAGTTTCACAAATTCCTGGATAGCTTCCAGTTGGCATTTGTTGTGCCCCTTGACGTTAAAGCGTCCCAAAGTGAGGATCAACTTTTCCTTCTCCCAAAGTGAGACTGGATTCCTACTGATATGTGTCTCAGAGATCGGAGGAGCGAGCACCGCGGTTGGTAAGTTCGCGGCCCAACGAGTGTGTACATACTCCCTGGTGAAGTGAGAATTACAAGCTATCAGCTGGTAACTACCCAAGCGCTGTAACTCATCGGCGGTATTAGGGTAGGGGAACATAACCATGTACCAGCCCAGTGGCGCTGGGTTAGCCATATAAGAGCAAAAAGTGTGATTTACAAAAAGTTCTATGTTCTCGGTGCGCACAGCTTCGGCGAGTTCTACTTCACTAAGGTACTGCTTCAAGGGCCAGTTGTACGACTTTGGAATTCCGAAAGAAGCTTTGAGCTTCTCCATACAGACGTCGGTGAGCTGAGCCGTGGCAAGGGTAACGTCGAATCCAAGATTGTCGAGTGCCAGTGCAAGGTCAAGCGTTGAACGCTCACCCCCTCCAGCGGTGTGAAAATAATTGTTGTATATCAGCGCACGCGGTCGATATCCGACTCTGCTACGAAACGCTGCCGTCGTGCGGTGAGTGACCCGTCGAGCTGCGAGTGCGACTGGTTTCTGCAGTTTGGCTCTAATTCTAATCGCGGAGCTGTGCTCAGAGGTTTGCAATCCAAGCACCTCGAATAGATGCTGGAAGGCTTGCAGTGTGTTGTTTTCAGCGTAGATAGTGCCGAAAAAACCACTTGGTATCAGTTGATCGAGAAAGGTTCTAAACGGATTCTTTGATAGGGGTGTGGATAGCGTTTGAGGCGTCAAATTCGCTTCATTCTGCAACTGACAGAGAAAGACTCCGTTCTTGAGAAGATTGAAATAGGCGCTGTGCAGTAGTGCGAGTAGACCATTTTTTTCCGAAAGTCTACTTTCGAACAGATCTGATCCAAGCACTACCACAAAATCAAGCCAAGGTTCAGCATTTTCCAGCTGCGCAATTGCATCTGTTGAATCGTCAAATTGAATGACCGCAAGGTCTGCGATACGACCCAACTGCTCCCGAAGTGTTCTCTTCAAGGGAGAGTGAGTCAACAAGGCTACCTGCGGTCGCATCGTCGGATTACGATCAATCCACTCAGACAACAGCTGACACAAAACGCTCAGGAGATAAGGATCGGCAATACCTTTAAGAAGCTCCCAGTCAACTAGAGAAGCGGCCGCACTTGAATCGTTCCTGAAATTGAGCACCTGACTCATCCTTTATCCGGTAGATGGTGAGGAAACGCTTTGAGACGTTTTCCGGGCTGGATAAAGAGGTTCTGGAGACGATTTTTCGCAAAATAAGGGAATCGCTTGATGTATCGACAATAGGCGGTCAAATGAGGCTTATAGGACAGCGTCCCATCAATTTTGAAAGTTTGAAACTCTTGGAAGGCGAGCTTCTTACATTCTTGTTTCTTTGCCTGCCAGCCCTTCTGACTCATCATTTTGCTCGCAAAGATCAAATGCGAGCAGGCAACGTTCTTATTAAAGTAGTCAGAGAATTCAACTCCACTGCCACAGTGTATATGTCGAAGAACCGACCGTGGAGCGTAGACGCATTTCCAGCCGGCAATGCGAGCGCGCAAGCAGAGGTCCGTATCTTCGTAATAGGCAAAATACTTCTCGTCGAATCCGCCAGTCTCCGTCCAAACCGCATCACGGACAAACATAGAAACACCGCAGATAGAGGCACATTCTTCCTCCTGATCGAAGCGTCCGTCGTCAGGCTGTAGAAATCCACGATCTCCCCCGTGCCAGCTCGGCGTAACGAAGGAGCCGGCGTTTTGTACGAGACTTTGATATTGCTCTGGGAGTAGTTCGATTCGAACGGTTTCCGAATGGTGTCCGCTCACCGTTACCTCTAGAATCTTCTCTTGCTTCGGAGCGCCAATGCGCACGCGCAGCTGATCTTCTGTCGGGTGGCGGTTTTCGAGTTGAAAGGAAATTGACGCCTTCTTGCTTGGGTCAACAATCGGAACATAGAATATACTTTCTTGCGCGAGTGGGCAGCCGGCTTCTTCCTTAGAGTATGCATTCACCAACTTGCAGCGCTTCATTTCAGTTCGCACATTTTGACCTTCAAAGGTCGAATGGAGAAATACACCGAATTCTCGATCATCGGGGAAGCCAAGCTCCGAGGGTCGATAGCAGTCATAGGTGCTTATAGTGAGCGGTACAAAATGGTCGTAGAACAGCGCTTTACTGCCAACGATGCCGACATCCGCATCGCGTTCCAGCACTTCGGCAGCACCGAGCAACCAGTTGTGCTCTACTTTCGTGTCGTTATTGAGCAACACATGCACATCTGCCTGGCGACCTTCCAGTGCGAGCTGCTTTTTTCTGGCAATCACACCGAGATTATTCCCCTTGGAAAAGCCGTAGTTGTTGCCAAGCGGGATATAGTTCACTTCGGGAAAATCCTTTGCCACAAGAGCTTGGGACCGGTCAGTTGACCCATTGTCGACTACATTGACGTTGAGAGAATTCGAGCCCAGCTCTACGCTGCGAAGACTCTTCAAACACTCAGGCAAAAAGACTGAGCCGTTGTAATTAAGTATATAAACCTCGAAGTGTGCCACCAGTTGCCTTTCCATTGTACGGTGCTAAGGTAATCCATAGCTTAATTATCTTTTTTTTTAGAAAGCGTCCAACTTATGAATGCGGCAATTCTAAAAGCAGTAGCCTGTCCACTGTTGCTCTCGCGACCAGTGCTACTAATCGAAAAGTTCAATCTTCAAATGCAGTTACAAGGGTGGTGGTTGCCAGTCAATAGTGCAGATACGGGCTCGTACCTTATGGGCCAACAGAGCAAAGTAGTTATTTCAAGCGGTTCTGACGTGCTTCTCAAAGTCGAATTTGTCGTCGATGCCTTCCAGGGAGAGCCCCAGGGTCTCAAAGTGCACCAAGGAGATAGGGAGATATTTTCAAGATCTGAGCAAGACATGGCCATGGAACTGGGACTTAGACAACAAATGTACTGCTCAGCGGCACAAGGGCCAAATGAGCTAATATTCTCAACTTCCTCGACCTCTCGGGCCGTTTCTACCGTATTTTGCACTTTTGTCGACATGCTCCCGTTGTCGACGAGGCGGAATAATTTCTAATGTTCCAGTAATATCAGGGACTTATTAGATTTATGCCTATTTTCCCACGAAAGGGCACGGTTTTTTCTGAAGCAAAACTCGTTCCAACTTTGATTAGCTTACAAGAGCTGAGTTACTAAGCTTGATGCTGAAGCCTTTATTGGCGGAAGCTGTGCTGGTGGTGTGGTGGTTGCTTCTTAGTGATTTCAGTTTGGTTCAGTAATCCCCTTCGCGACCTGCTATTAATGTAATCCCGTTAAATGAAGGTCGTTGGAGGGGTTCTTTTTTGCTTTCGCTACTAGATTCCGTCGATCGACGAGAGCCTTTCTAGTCTTACCGTTTAATTTTATGATAGAAGATGCAAGCCATGCAAGCTGGCTTTCTGAGAAGCGTACAGATTTGGAGTGATAGCACTATGTCGAAGGGATTTGATGAAATGCGTAGAGCCAAAGAAGGCTCCTATTTCGAGAAGAAGAATCGCGAGGCACTCGAGCGACTAGCTAAGAAGCAAGAGGAAACGGCTCCACGAATGAGCCCAATTACTGGCGAGCCGATGGTCCAGGAAGTACTTAATGGCGTGGTCATTGATCGCTGTGAAAAGTCCGGTGGTATTTGGCTCGATGCTGGTGAGTTGGAAGAATTGATCGAGGCCGCACTTTCCGATGAAGAGGAAAAGAAAGCGGGGATTACGGGATTTCTTCGGGCGCTGTCGGGCAAGTAGGTTTCGTGACGACTCAAGCATCAAAAGATTTACAGACGTTTCCCAATCCCTGTCCAGAGCGCGATTACGATATCCACTTTCGTATTCCAGAGTTCAGCTGTCTTTGTCCTGTTACGGGGCAGCCGGACTTTGCCTGCTTTGACATTACCTATATCCCAGATCAACTCTGTGTAGAGCTGAAGTCGCTTAAGCTTTATTTCTGGTCGTTTCGCGATGAGGGACATTTTCACGAGGCGGTGACCAATCGCATATTAGATGATCTTGTCAAGCTGTTACAGCCGCGGCGAATTGAGGTCCTTGGTGATTTTAATGTTCGCGGTGGGATCTACACGAAAGTACGAGTGCAGTACGTCAAAGAGTAATCACTTTCGAATTAAGAGCTAGCAGCAGCTTTTTTCTTAGCGGCCAACTCCTTTAGTATTTTTGCGTGTCGTTCTGCGGTCAGCGGATACTTGATCGAGAGTATCGCTGCTGCGATGAGCAGCATCGCCGGGGCAGGTCCGATCAAAAAGCGAATCGCTGCACCTGCCATCGGTGATTGTGCGACGTTGGCAGTGTAGCCGGCAAGCCAGAGAATAAAAGCCGAAATCAAAAAAGCGATTCCAGTAGCAGCTTTGTAGGCAAACGTAGTTCCACCGTAGAAAAGACCTTCTCTTCGAAGTCCGGTCTTTAATTGATCGTATTCGACTACATCCGGAACGATTGCCCAGGGTAAGGTTAAAGCTGCGGCATAGGCAAAGCCAAGAATTGCCGAGATGAGATAGATCCAATTGCCGACACCAGGGCCGACAAAGGGCATGCCGCAAAGCACATATACATAAAACAGCATCGCAAAACGATAACACTCGGTTTTTCCGAAGCGTTTTGCGAGCCCCACCCAGATAGGGACCGAAAGTATAGCCGCAGAAAAAATCGTCAGCAGAATCCGTGGGCGGGCCTCCGACATTTCCAGTACATACTCAATGTAGTAGGCCAGATTCGCTGCTTGAAGAGTTGCGGCACAATTGCTCAGTAGGAGAATCAGGACTGAGATAAGAAAAGGGCGGTTGCCCATGAGTTCTTCGAGAATTGATGAAGCATAGCTGAGCGGTGTCTTATTATTCGTTCCATCATCTGGCTTCTCATCAACGTCACGCTCGGTTGTGCCGAAGAACGTTATCAAGATCGAGATAACCATTACCAGGCCAAAGAGCGCTGCGACAATCATATGCCCTTGTCGCGCGGTCCCAGCCCAAGTTCCAAAGTATTGATTAAACGAATGGGACGCTTCAGATTGCTCGACTCGATCAATGAGCCACGGAGTAAGGGAGGCTCCAAAGAGAAAAGCAATCTGCGAACAAAACATTCGATACCCAGTGAGCGACGTGCGCTCATTGTAGTCGTTGGAAATCGCGGCGGTCAGGGAGGTATAGGGGACAAAGATAACAGTCAGGCAGGTGTTGAACACGATAAGCGCGATCGTCACATAGACAAAAGTCTGCTTCTGGCTGGAAAATTCGGGCACTGCCCAGAGCATAAAGTAGGCAACAGCGTAAGGTACCGAGCCGTAGAGGAGATAGGGAAGGCGTTTTCCCCAGCGAGACTTCGTGTGGTCAGTTATCCAACCCATAATTGGGTCGGTGAGCGCATCCCAGAGTCGGCCGATCATTACCGCCGCTCCGGCGAGCAATACGAGAAGCCCCACAACATCGGTCAGGTAATACTGATACCAGACGGAAACTGAGGAAACGGCCAGTCCATTGCTTATGTCCCCCAGGCCGTATGCAACCTTTTCTTTGAACGTCAGTTTACTGGAAGTCGTCTTTTTTTCGGACATAACCACTTGATAAGACAATAGAAACAATTCCGGCTCAAATTGCCTAGGGATTATTGCTAGTTATTTAGAGTACTTAGCCCCTACCTGTACGCCAATCCCCTAAACCTGACAAGTATGGTTGACAAAAAGGCGTAAATTCACTACTCATTTGCTGAGGATTGAAGCATAACTATGAAGAATCAAGACTATAGAATATCCAAGTGCTCAATAATGAACGAAGTGGTGGTGGAAATGCGTGGTGTGTCTCGGCACTTTATACTCGGCAAACGCTTGATGCGTAGTGCAGCTTTTATTTGCCTATTTTTCTGTGGGTTGTTGGTTGGAGTCCTGTTCGGACTAACTTCAACAGCGAATGCAGTCACATTGGATAATGCAGGACAGGTGCGAGATGGCGTAAGTGTCGCCAGCCTCCTAGGCACGAGCTACGATGGCCCGGACTTCGATGCATTCAAACCATTCCAAGGCTTTTCTGGCTCAGATATTCTCTCCTTAAGTTCGTTCACCGGACAAGCGAACGGTTCTCAACTTTCAGCAATTCTTCTTTCGGAAGCAGCGTGTTTCGACGGTAGAAACCCGAACTTGGCGAACAACTTTGGTGTCGTCGATGCTGCAGGAAATTTTATGTCGATTCTCGATACTGCAAATGTAGACCCAGGTGGAACGGGACTGATTGCCCAGGGTGCTGACGACGAGTTTACCTTTGCTTTGCAGAGCCCTGAAGCCTTGTTTAGTGCTGATGATAAGGCCAATGCTGATGGCCGCGCCCATTTGATAGCGATGCAGGTCGATAAAGATACTACTATTACAATTGACCGACCGACGACTCGAGGCACCCCAGCAGTTAGCTTCGAGCTCTTTGCCGGCGATATCATTATTTTCATCGAAGATATGCTTGCCAGTGGCAATACCACGACAAGTCTAGTTCCTGGTCTTGGTGACTTTGATTACAACGATATGGTCGTCGTAGTTCGCCAAACTGAAGTTCCCGAACCAAGCACATTGGCCTTGATGGGAATGGCGCTGTTGGGCCTCGGCAAGAAGCGACGACGACGCAGTTTGCCAAGCTAAAGGTAACTGGCAGAGACACATCTGCGAAAGGCGTCTCTGGAATAAATTTAGCTCACAACTCGGGTTAGGTCTTTGCCACCTAACTCGAACCAGCCTCAAACTTTATTTACTTTAAAATCGTGATATTGCCGCCTTCTTGAGGTATACTCTACGGTAACAGCAGCGGGAGAATTGCCGCAGCATTTTTGTCACAAACTAGCAGCATCGATTTGTATGTCTAACGGCGCGACTTTAAATTCACGATTGCGAGTATTGGTTGCTAAAACCTTTCGGGCTGAGAAACTCTACAGCTCTATTCGCAACAAGAAACAAAGCGATACGATTTCCGTCTCAGCGCTGTCTGATCTCGCAAACGAGGTTCGTGCAAAGGAGTGGCAGAATGCCCATTACCAACTTCGGACTGCGCTCAACGATGTGTTGTCCCAAGGTGGCAGTTCGCAGCAAAGCAAGGATTTGTTGCTGCTCCGTGAGCAGTTTGCCAAGCGTGCGAAAGAGGCCGCTGTTGCGGTAGAGAACGGAGTTCGAACGCTCAATGAGACTGCAAAGCGGCAAGAATTTGCCCATGTGTTTAAGCTTTCTTTAGAGCTTGTTCAACACAAAGCACGTGCCCAAGCGAGCAAGGTAATTTCTGAAGAACTTACTTCTCTGCTGAATAAGGCTGGCCGCTCGACTGATGCGAGTGGACTGGAAGACATTTCAAGCGATCATTTTGGGCTCGAAGCTGTCGCGATGCAGGAATCTGCAGAAGACGTCTTAGAAGAAGAACTACCTTCGAATGTGGTTTCTCTACTCAGTCGACGCGCTGCGGGGAGTCGACGAAACCGCTAAATAGAGGTCTGTTTCTTCCCCCCTTTGCTTTTGCCCTTCTTGGTGTATCGCGCTAAAGAATAATTCATGAACCATAACTCAATCAAAGAAGTCCTACAGGACTCGGCGGTAGATTCTGAGGTGCAGGTAGCCGGCTGGGTGCGCACCCGGAGAGATTCCAAAGGCTTTTCCTTTCTCGAGCTCAATGACGGCAGTTGTTTTTCCAGCGTGCAGATTGTGGCCGATGCCGATCTCGAAGGATATGCCGAGAACGTGCTTCAAGCCCAGACTGGTGCGGCAATTGAGGTGCATGGCTTAGTAGTAGAGTCACCGGGGAAAGGTCAGCGAGTCGAGATAAAAGCCAAATCAGTAAAGCTAGTTGGTGCTTCCGCTTCTGAATATCCGCTTCAGAAAAAGCGACACACAAACGAATACTTGCGAACAATCGCCCATCTGCGACCGCGCACCAACACGTTTGGGGCGGTGTTTCGCCTGCGGAGTGCGGTTGCCTTTGCGATTCATCAATTTTATCGTGAACGCGGCTTTCACTACGTGCATACGCCAATTATCACGACGTCTGATTGCGAGGGCGCTGGCGAGCTTTTTGCCGTTTCAACACTGGATTTGAACAATGTTCCTAAGACGCAGGATGGAAAAGAAGTAGATTTCTCTGAAGATTTCTTTGCTGCCAAAGCGGGTTTGACCGTATCGGGACAGCTTGAGGCCGAAGCTTTCGCCTGTGCCCTTTCAAAAGTGTACACCTTCGGCCCTACCTTTCGCGCTGAGAATTCAAACACTCCACGCCATTTAGCTGAGTTTTGGATGATAGAGCCGGAGATGGCTTTTTGCGATCTGCAAGGGAATATGCAGCTTGCCGAGGACTTTCTGAAGTACATTATCCGCTATGTCTTCGAGCACTGCCAAGAAGACATGGAGTTCTTCAATACATGGATCGAGAAAGGCATAGTTGACTCGCTTGAAAAAGTACTCAATGCGGATTTTGAACGAATTACCTACACCGATGCTATTGCCGCCTTGGAAAAGAGTGGCAAGAAATTCGAATTCCCTGTGAGTTGGGGAATGGATATTCAAACCGAGCATGAACGCTATTTGACGGAAGAGTTCATCGGGAAACCGGTGTTTGTAACCAATTACCCCAAGACCATTAAACCCTTCTATATGCGAGTCGATGAAGGTGAGAAGACTGTCTCGGCAATGGATCTCCTCGTGCCCCGGTTGGGTGAGATAATCGGCGGATCACAGAGGGAAGAGCGCGAAGATCTATTGAAGCTCCGCATGAAAGAATGCGATGTTCCACCCGATGATCTCTGGTGGTATGCGGAGCTACGTCGCTACGGCACGGTACCACATGCTGGTTTCGGTCTTGGATTTGAGCGAGTGTTGATGTACATCAGTGGCATCGCCAACATTCGCGATATAGTGCCATTTCCAAGGACACCGGGGAACGCGCAGTTTTAGTTTTTACTTCCTTCATTTCTCGCGCTCCATTTTTCTCGAGTTCCAATCCCGCGCAATCTGATCCCAAAGAGGGTACTCGAATTGTTCATGTATTCGAGCCAAACTGCCAGATTTCAACTCGGTAGTTTGAACCCGTCAGCATGTTCGACAGTATCGATTCGGACTTCTTTAACGTGAAGCGGAGCGTTCCCGAGCCATTCAATCCTCACTGGCGCCTGTATCGGTGTATCGAATAGGCAATCCAATTCGATATCAGAAAAAGAGTCTTTCGGAAGTTCTCCCGCTAACAGCGGTCGACGGCATGTATCGCCGATTTGCAGCAGTGCAACTGGCGTGTCGGCCCGATCTGGCAGCAGCGATCGGTCAGAACCAGCGGAGACTATAAAATGTCCTTGATACAGACCCGGCGGAAGTCGAGCGGAATCGCCGTCGAGCAGCACTCCAGGTTTGTCGCGCCTGGGAAGCGCTGAAAGCAAGGGCCCCTGCGTAGCTGTTTCCGCCTCAAGGACAGTGCCGGTGGCATGATACATTTCAGCTATCTCAAAAATAATTGGCTGGGCTGGCTTGGGCACGGGAGGTTCATAAATCGAATAAATCGGAATGCCTTCGACTTTGTATTGAAAGATCGGTTCACCGAATTTTGCCGGAATGTGATAGCGGCTCAAATGGGTAAAATGATCGTAGACTAGCAAGAACATACCGTTGCTTCTCGGCCACCAAGGGTAGAAGCGAACCGACTGATCTCGGTCCTCAAGTACGCCATAAAGTCGTTTGTATTCGTAATTTAAAAGGCCAAACTCTTCGGTCGAGCTGACATACACCGGAGAGCCCTCCCGCCTGGCGCGCGCACGAAGAAAGCTGATTCCAGCTTCCTGTCCGTCGACGGAAATGGGAACTCCGTGATCCAGCGCCGCTCGCAGCCCGCCGCTGAGTCGGTTAAAATACAGGGAATAGTCGGGGGCGACTCGCCAAAGCAGTAGCGCCTGCGTAGTGGTAGCGCCGATCAGGAAAGCCGTTGTGGCTACCCTGCGACGATCTACGGGGAGTAACCGCCGGAGCAGGGCTGCGGCTGAGAGCAAACCGAGGCTGGCAAGCAGGTAGAGCAGCGGCACGATGGGCATAGTGTAGCGAAATGTTTGTTTGGGTGAGATGTTTAGAACGAGCTCCCAGAGCAAGACGACTCCCAACAGCAGTGCCGCGGGTCGGGCTGCGGTGGGCGCCAATCTGTTTTTGCGGAAAAGGATAATATACAGTGCTGCGACAGCGAAACAGGCAAGTCCCAGCAGTGGAACGTCCGGTAACTTCCGGGCAAAGAGTTCGAAATACCCAAATGCTACAGGCTCCCAGGTTTCTCCATAGGCCTTGTGAGTCATCTCTCGCAGACCGAATACCCAATTCGCGTATCCAACTAAGTTCTTAGGCAAGGCTGGTCGTAGCAGCGCGCTGACCGGAACCAGGCTCGATACGAGCAGCAGTCCCGCGATATGCCGCCCCGGATGCCTCGGTTCCCTCCGGCATCGGAGAAAGAGGGCAGCCGCAACGCTACACAGCAGTAGACAAATACCCCAGCTGGCAAGCGGGTGGCGATTCAGCCAATGGATCGTCTCATCGAATGCTCGAATGCGCCCCACCCCGATGTTCAAATGGCGGGAGAACTGATTGAGCGGATGCCAGAGCCGTTGCCAGAGCAGTATGAACACAGCGATCCCCAGCGCGAAGGACCAGAATTCCGGCCAAGGGAGTGTGCGCAGCAAGGAATCAGAGCTAGAGCGGCGGCGCTGAAAAAGCCCAAACAGCAGCACCACCGGTACGATGAACATTGCAGTCGGCTTCGTTGTAAAGGCGAGGCCCCACAATAGGCCGGCGAATAGAATGCCGCCGAGCGAACCGCGCAATATCGAGTTTGCGTAGAGCAGTACCGAGGCAACTGAGAAAAGGATCAACACAGCGTCAATGTGAGCAAGCCGAGAAAGCCAGATGTGATTCGGATCAAAAGCCAGCAACAGGCCAGCGGTACAGGCGGTCGGTGCACCGAACAGCGCAGAGCCGCCGAGTATGAGAATCGGAATTACCAGTGAGGAGACAATTGCATTGCTCATGCGAGCGGCCGTAAGCCGGGTGCGGTATCCGGCCATGCCGAGGACAAGCGAGCGGCGCTCCATCAAGCGATCATTTAGCCATTGGCCGACCGCGAGTACGGCCGCCGCCGGTACGCCCGGATGGGCCATTCCGATACTAATCGAGCTGTAGCGGCCGTTCTGCACGGCTTCGACCATTTCCCAACTACGCTGCTGCCACAGGGGTTCGTCCGGCTGCGGAGTCGGTTGTTCAATACCGTAGAGCCGAATGGCCAGAGCCAAGATATAGACGCAGAAAGCCCAAACCACAGGGCGAAATAGTGTCAGCACCGCACCAGGGGGGGAAGAATCTTCCATCAAAAGAATCCCATTCAGAATAAGGGAAAATATATCCGATGGGCCAAAATGAGAAAAGCGATGCGAACATTGCCCCAAAATGAGAATTCTCACTGAGAGCACACAATCGAATCATTTTCCCCTATTTCCACTCGGCCGAATCGACAAGCCAAGCAAGTTTTAACATAACCGCAGTAAGGGCAGAGGATCTTTTACACTAACAGAAAGATGAGAAATGACTACCTGGTTGCGCAACCCTGTCGATGTAGATTGCGGGCGAATTCAGCTCGAAGTCGAGACAGCAGTAGAAAATGCACTTGGACGCCCATTGGGAAAGCACTGGACCTTTCGAGGCCATCCCCAACAGGGACGAGAGTGGATTTTCGGATTTCGCGCGAGCTCAGCGGCACGCGCAGAGATCTTCATCAAACTCACTTACGAGAACACCTTTGTGGTGGACTCGTTAGAAGTTGGAAACAACCGCCTTCGTAAGCGTGCGCTACAAGCCGAACCCCGGCTTGTACAAAAGGTGAACCTGCACACTCATATCGAGCTTTCCTTTGGCGCGGTGCCGATGGAAGCCCAGATCCAGTGTGCGATCGACGTAATCGCCGAACTCGGGAAGGTGTTCACCGCCCCCAAATAGCCTTTGGTGTTAGAGCACATCGGTGAATCCATGGAGGGCAGGGGAAGGTACATAATTTCTCCTTTTTTTATAAAGGTTGTGTCTCTTCCTCTGCCCTCGTCTAAAGTTCCTCTCTATATACTAGCCGTTTTGCCTGAACCCGCAAAATCTCCAACTCAAAGCGCAACGCCTTTCAGCCTACCTGTAACCGCCAGACAGAGTCATGTTCATCAAAGCTGAGCTTAGAAAAAACAATCTCCGCTCAAACTCTCCACATAGGAGCCTTTGCTAGGCTCCGTTCAAGCAGATCCTTTAAAGGCTGAACTGGGTAGTGGTGGTTCAGCTGCTGTCTTGCGCTGCATGGGGATTCCCTGCAGCTATCAGAACAGCAGCTATTTGCATGCCTTCTGCTTCTATAAAGCTATATGCTGAAGCTTTTTAGAGACATAAGCAGCGCTATTGCATGGTTTTCAATCTTCACCTTCCTTCCGAGCTATTCTAGTCAGAAGCTCCATCTCATTGGTAAAGCTTTGTAGCTTCTATGGAGGTAAGAAAGCTTTACCACTTGGGGTGGTGGCATTGGAGTTCGCCGTAACGCGAACAAATCGAACCGGCTCTGTATTAACTAAAGCCGGTTTCCAGAATTCCTCTTGCTCTTTCCCTGAAGGAGAGAACATGAAAACGTGGACGTTCCACAACGGAACCCTCTACCAGGGGATGTCACTGGAGAGGAACGAGGAAAACAGGCGTATCATTAAGCTGGGGGATCCGAACTCCCCGGACCGCAGCTGCTGGGTGCTAGTGAACGCAGAGTTGCCGCCGGAGATCGGCAATCACTGCGTCTGTTGGGAGGGGATTCTCCGAAAGATAAAGTCGGAGAATCAAGCTGAGGGGCACCGCTGGGAGATCGTCCGCTCTCAGCACCCGGGTCTGGGGGACGAGTCCCCAGAAGACAACCCCCTGCACCATCTGGTCCGGGTGCACACCATGAGCCCATCCGGTCGGCATGTGTCGGGTGGTGAATGGGGGCCATTCGAGGACGCTCCGATGCCGGATGTGCTGGTTGTCGGACAGGGCAGATGCGACTCGCAGGTTCTCTGGTGGGACGGCATCGTAAAGATGGTACCGGGGAGCGTCTTGCGAGTCACCGAGGCCGGGGGGAAGAGTTGGTTGCTCTGCAGCAATAAGCGGACCGGCAACGTCTACGTGGTTCCCGCGCCGCAGTGAGGACCGAGAGCATCCTATCCTCTGCTCAGAAGCACCAGAGACTAGATCGCTGAGTAAGGGAGAAGATAGGTCTCCCTTTACTCAGCAAGTCCTAAGGTTTGTACCAAGGTGGTGACTTGGTGCTGTTATGTCTCGTCTTAGTTTGCTTAGAAAGCGCCGGGCCAGAATCAATAGCTCCGACTATTGTGGGGCGGCTCCATTCTTTTGGGGAGCAGCAGCGCCTAGTGCTTTCTCTAGAAGTTCGACGCGTTGCTTGTTTCCATTTCCTTCTTCCTCAGACAGCCTGTTCGTTAGCACTGTGGTCAGTCTACTCTCGAACGTCAAACCAGTAGGCCTTGTTTCTACAGGAAGGGCTTCAGGATACCTCGCTTCTGCTACCGCTTCATGTAGGAAATCATGATCTTCAAGTTCGCCACTATCTATACAGCTACGCATTTGCTTTAGAGTGTTAGTGAAACTGCTATCAGCTGTAAGTTCCGCATCGAGGTCAAGCCGGAGAATGTCTATCTGAGCGTACAACCCATAGTAGCGGTCAGAGCGTTCCAATGCATTTTGAATAGCTGTTGCGTCATGCACTTTGAGAGCATCATCGATTGCTGTTTCGACCCGAGTAAATCTGTCGCCTATGAACTTACGTGCACGCGGAGACATATGCTCCCGATCAGCGGTAACGATTCTCAAAGCCTGTCGGGCAAGTTTCTCCGTCGGTCTCTCCTCAAGCCAATTTAACTGCGCTTCCCAGATTGGACGCGCAGTTTTAGCTGCTAATAAATCCTCGAGGCCAACTTCTTCGACTATGGAGAGTATCTTCTCGACTCTTGCCAACGATTGAGGCGTCCCATTCAGCAGTTCTTTTTGATACCTCGACATTACCATTAAGCCTGCGCTCGGGTACGTACGATCTGACCAATCGTCAATCGCCGAACTCAGAACTGAGCTAGAATACTCTCGTATCTCTAGATCGGCTTCGACTAGCCTTTCTGCAAAGGCTCCAATTTTTTGCCGCATAGCCTCAATTTCTGTTTTCTTTGCGGCTATAGTTTGGAAAAGCGTTGTTGCCGCTTCGCTGCGACCACCTGTAACCGCGGTTTGAAGCTGCTTTTGCAAGGTAGTTTTCTGTTCGTCGCTAAACGGAGTGATGAGAAAATCTTTCTCAACGTTGAAGTCAGCTATTTGAATCTGAGCTTCTCGATCGAGCACTGCCCAGATTCTTTCTCTCTGTTCTCCATCTACCCTAGGAATAGCGGACAGGAGTTCAGCATGAGCTTCGGGTCGATCAAATAACTCCTTCATGGCTCGATCTCGGACCTCATACGAACCATGGCCCAGTGCTTCAACTAACTCCTTATCTGTGCGTGTATCCTTCTTAGCAATAGCTGGAAGCTTCGCTTGTTCTCCGTCGACAGCGGTATCGGCAAGTACTTCGTCTAACGATTTTGTTTCCAACTTCTCAACTTGAGATTCCAACCCTGCATCCTGCTCTGGGTTGTCCTGGTCCTGCGTGGACCTATCTCTCGTTGTTATTTGGTTTAGACCGACTCGCATCTTTCGCTACTATTCGTATGTTAATCGCAGAATGCTGGTGAAGCTGTTCCAAACTGTGCGAGCGAATTTATTCGCTCGCAACAGTGCTACACTCTCCTTATGCCGTTCGTGTCCATTTCTATTGCCGATTCAACCACTCAAACATTGCAACTGTTCAAGATGTGACCCAACGATGTTCTACCTATGATTTTCGGCCGCTTTTTCCCTAAAATAAGGCAAATGAAACGAGGAAATGGAGTAAAGAGACAAGGGGTAACTTGCAAAACTACATATTACTGATAGGATTACTGAAGATCTATGAGAACTAGATTTCGAGTTGTTTTATTTACTTCGTGTCCGTTAAGCAGATTGCTTTGTTTTGTGGACACGAGGGCTATCCAGTAAAGAGGTTCTCATTCTCGTTCGCTTCGGAGTCGTGCTATGCACTTCGATCCTTCGCTACCCGTAGAACATGATGTTCACGGCTATCATGCGCTTCACCTTGAGCAAGTGGCGCAGATGAGTGGCTGTGTGATCGGTGAAGTGGCTGACTTCCGTCACCGCCTTCAAACGATCCAAGCCGTTTCGCTTAACGAGTTCGGTCTGACCTTCATTGAAGGTTCGCATTCCTCTCAGTACGAAATGATTCCCGTTGGCGGAATCATCGGAACTTCCTCGGAAGACGATCGTAACTGGGATTTTTGTGATCAAGGCCTACCCACGGTGGAGCGTGAGCGCTACGTTTGGGACTACGCGAAGAAGATCCAACAGGGTCTTTTCTTGCTCAACACAGAGGCTCCCGAGCTCTATGTCCAAGAGTTTTGCGGCCTGTATTTTGTCACCTCGAACGGTCGACATCGTACTGCTGCGCTCAAAGGCATGGTTGGCTCGGAGCTTCACGTGAAAGCACGTGTGTCACGATGTACGTCCATTGATACGGTCATAGCCCGCGCTCCGTTGGGAACGGTTGAGTATCATGATGATACCATCCACTTTTCCGACGAGGCACTTGCTTCGCCTCTTACGTTTGAGAACTCTATTCCGGTTCTTGAGCAACGGCGTCGCGATGGGTTGTGGAGTGGTACACTCGTTGAGCTTGCTCAGGTTCCTCATCCATTCGGCGGTCCGGATCACATTCGAGCGGTTTGGCATTCGCCTACGCTCAATGTCCTCTGGGCTTTCGCAAAGGATTTGGAATTGGCTCAATCGGTGGTCAACGCAAGTGCTGCAGCTTCTTAGTGTCCACGACACTGAGAGGCTCTTGCGAGTCCATCTTCCTCTAACATTCGATCATAAGGTTCACTATTGCGGCTTAGCCCTTGTGTCGAAATCTCTTTATAAGCGGTCAGCGAGACGCATTCTCTCTCGCTCTCTTAATAGGATTCGTCGTCACTGGGGAAGTCTGATGATCGCACATCCGCAATATACTTAGATACGGCTCCTGTAATTTCTTCGCCGAGATTGAGATATCTCCGCAGAAATCGCGGGCTAAAATCAGTGGTAATTCCCAGCATGTCGTGGAGGACTAGCACCTGACCATCAACCTCACTGCCAGCACCGATACCAATAACTGGGATTTTGACTTTCGCTGACACGGCTGCGGCGAGTTTTGCTGGAATCTTTTCTAAGACGAGCGAGAAACAGCCTGCATCAGCCAAGGCGATCGCATCTGTAAGCACCTTTTCCGCTTCTTCTTCCTCTTTCGCTCGCACTACATAGGAGCCGAACTTGTAAATCGACTGCGGGGTTAAGCCGAGGTGGCCCATTACTGGAATTCCCGCTGTGAGAATCCGCTCGACTGATTCGAGTACCTCGACACCTCCTTCAAGCTTCACTGCGTGTGCGCCTGACTCTTTCATGATGCGAATTGCTGAATCCAGCGCCTTCTCGGAGTTGCCTTGGTAGGAGCCGAAGGGTAAGTCGACCACACAAAGTGCGCGCTCGAGACCACGCACTACAGATGAGGCGTGGTAAATCATTTGATCGAGAGTAATTGGCAGGGTCGTCTCATGACCGGCAATGACATTTGAGGCAGAATCGCCAACCAAAATTACGTCAATTCCCGCCGCATCTAGAAGTTTTGCCAAAGAGTAATCGTAGGCAGTGAGCATGGCGATTTTCTCGCCTTGTTGCTTCATCTCCTGGAGTACTCGGGTCGTGATTCGCGATCGTGTATCAGTCATGACAGAAGATTGTAGCACAAACGCCTCTCTGTCACTTAGATATGTCTAACGACTAGTGGATTGCGTCTGGGTCGATATACATCAGTTCGAAGCGCGGAATCTCCGCATCAAAGAACTCCCCACTTTCGGAGTAGAAGGTATAGATCCCATACATTGAGCCGCTGGCGTCTACAATAGTGGTATAGCTGGTGTATTCGAACTCTTCACCGGGTTCGAGAACGGGTTGCTCGCCAACTACCCCTTCACCTTTTACGTCGGCAATCTGAATGCCGTCAGAGAGTACAATCCAGTGGCGATTGATCAGTTGGATTGCCTCATCGCTGACATTTCGCATGGTAACGGTATACGAAAAAGTGAAGACGCCTTCTTCCGGATCGCTCTGGTCTTTCGCATATTCCGGAGAGACAGTGATCTCTACATCGTTAGTGCATTTTTTGAATGAGCCGAGTTGCGACAGGCTTTGCATTGTACTATCCGCCTTGGATTCCCTAGTGATTGACAGTGAGATGAAGCCCACCCTTATAGCTGAACTAGTTCAATATTCCTAGGTCCCCAATGTCCGAAATCCCCAGCGTTCAAACCGGACATCTCGCTATAGCTCAATGGTGGTATTGCTGGTGGCAGAAAGTCTAATGGCATCGAGGATCTTCATGGTCTCCACACCATCTCCTTTGAACTCCTCTGCGACATCTTCTCCGGCGACCAGGGCGGCAAAGGATTCGAACTCAGCGGCGTATTGATTACAGGGATCTATACGAATTCGTTGAGCTTTTTCTCCTTCAATCTCTAGTAGGATCAGGCCGGGCTTTGTGCGGGGGATGGTAAAGGCCGGGCTGAGCACGATGCGTCCCTTGGTTCCGTAAACGGCGTATTGATTAGACCAGCCAAATCTACAGCCACAGCTCAGATGGGCGGCCACCCCATTTTCATACAAAAGCTGTATGAAACAAGAGTCATCTACCCCTGATTTCGGGTCAATATGCCAAGTGGCGCTGAGCGACTTTGCTTCATGCCCCAACAGTGTTTCGCCCAAGATGTAGCGCGAAGCATCTACGACGTAGCAGCCCACGTCGTAGAGCCCCCCACCGCCGCAGTCTTTCTGCAATCGAATGTTCTGATAGTCATCCATCGTAAAATGAAAATGAGCTTCGAATAGGCGAACTTCGCCAATCAACCCCTCCGCAATAAGTCTACGCACTTCCTTGTGTTGTGGATGGAAGCGGTACATAAACGCTTCGCGCAGTGTTCGCTTAGCCTGTTGAGCTGCCTTACGCATTTCTAAGGCCTCTTCCAGATTGAGTCCGATCGGTTTGTCGCAAAGCACATGCTTCCCTGCAGCAAGTGCCTTAATCGTCCATTCTTTATGAAGGTGATTGGGTACTCCAATATACACGGCATCGATCTGCGAATCGGCCAACAGTGCTTCATAAGAAGCATGCACATCGAGATGGGGAAATTCTCGCACTAGTCTTGCTACATTTTCTTTGCTGCGGGTTGAGATGGCTTTCAGTTGGGTATGTGCGGCATCTTCCATGGCAGGAAGCTTCTTTTGTCTTGCGTGTTTGCCAAAGCCGATGATTCCCCAACGAAGATCCATAAAAAAGGTATATCAGCTCAATTTTCTTTTTGACAGACGCTTGGCAATCAATCCATTATGTCCATTCTTTAAAGGGTGCGGAATCGGTTCCCGAACGTAACAGAGGGCAACAATAGTTGGTTTATGGGAGTAGTCTGTTTTTCTTCCTTAAAGGGCGGTGTAGGTAAGACAACGGTTTCGTTGAACGTCGCAAGCGCCTTCGCGGCTCGTGGCTGCGAAACCTTGTTGATCGATCTTGATCCCTCTGCACACGCTAGTAATTTCCTTGCAGCAAATGGCCACAGGCATGGTGACAAGAAGAATCCCAAGCATTGGGGTCCTAATGCCATTCCTTCTGCCTTAGCCAAGCTGTTTCTCGACATAGATCTTCAAGCTGAAACGGTTTTCCAACGACAGTTGTTGGAAAATGCGATTGTTCATTGCGAACCTCTTTGGGAACCGGTTCGCGAACGATTGTGTATACTTCCAGCTGGCGCAGAGCTAAGACACTTTCTTTGGGGCAAGGGCGCGCGCGCCTTTAAGACTCTTTTCCCCTTACTGCTCGATCAGCTTCGCAGTAGCTATGACCATGTTGTTATAGACACACCGCCTGATTTTAATGTGTTGACTCGAAACGCCATTGCGCAATCCGATCAGGTTATCGTTCCAGTCGATCCAAGTGCGATGAGTATCAACTGTCTCGAGCAGTTAATTTTTAGTGCCTCTCACTTTGACTCAGTCAATTGGTCGATTGTTCGGACTATGGTAAATCGCCAGGCGACTCGATTGCAGCGAGCATCAAACGAACGTCTCGAAGAGAATCTAGTTCTTAGCTCTACAAACGAGCCGCAAGACGATGATGAATTGGAAGACGAGTTTCCTATAGAAGATCCCGACGAGTTTATCGCGATGCTCGAGCAGCATGAAGTAAAGTCTGTTGAGCGAGAAGGGAATTCTGTCTTTGATTGTGGTCCCATCTACTTGTTGAACACTCTGACCTACCGCAGTGAGCAACAAAACAGATTATCTTTTTTAGGAAAAACCTGTTTTGACTCGAGGCAGTATCGCAAGCTTGCCGATCAATATCTCGAAATGGCTCGCGAAATCGAGCAGGTCTTGGGAATGAACTCGGAAGAAGAGGAGCTCCCTGATCTCGCGAACAGTGTCGACATTTCGCTAGCAGCGATTTAAATTTCCCGCCCTCGACTCGGAATCAACATTCTGAGATAAAGCCTAAGCAAAGAACTATCTATTCTTGAGGAAATATGAGGGCAAATGAACGTCTAGAACTGGGCTCTTCAGTTAGCAGTCGCGGCTTTGCGTTATCCCTTCCGGGGTTGCGGTTTTTTGCCGATCTCCTTGCGCTAACTAAGCCTAATATACTGGGATTGTTGCTTATTTCTACTGGCTGTCCGATGGTGTTAGCCGCCAGTGGTAGTCTAGATCTCGGGTTGTTGTTCTGGACGCTGGTGGCCGGAGCCTTAATTTCAGGTTCAGCAAGTGCGATCAATTGCGTTTGGGAGAAAGATAGCGACCGCCTGATGGAACGCACGAAGAACCGTCCGATTCCAGCTGGACGCCTCTCGCCGATCACCGGAGTAGTCTTTGCGGGATTGATTGGATTTCTCGGGCTTCTAGTCATGGCGACCTTAGTGAATCCCTTGGCTGCGGCAATCGCCTTGTTTGGACATTTCTTCTACGTGTTTGTCTATACGATTTGGCTCAAGCCGATCACACCGCAAAATATCGTCATTGGTGGTGCGGCTGGTGCGGTCCCGCCGATGGTAGGTTGGGCGGCAGTGACCGGGGAGATTACCCTGACTCCTATTCTTATGTTCCTGCTAGTTTTCCTTTGGACTCCGCCGCATTTTTGGGCTTTGGCGCTCAATAAAAACAAAGACTATCAACGCGCCGGCATTCCGATGCTCCCTGTAGTTGCTGGTGAGCGATCGACTCACCTTCAGATGCTCTGTTACGCACTGACACTTATTCCCGTGAGCGTGCTTATGGTGTTTTCCGATGAACGACTTGGTTGGTTCTCGCTGACGATGCTGAGTATCATCGGAGCGACGTTTGCCTGGAAGGTCTATCAACTAAAAGTTCTCGGTGATGAAGGGTCTGAGGAGCGAGTCAAGAAGGCCTGGGATGTATTTGGTTTCTCGCTGGTATATCTTGCCTTGTTCTTCCTTTGTTTAGTTATTGACGCAACGGTAGTATAGCGCCTCTCTATGAAAACCTACGCCGACATCCAAGGTGATGGCGGTTCGCAAGTCGCCGAACAATTGGGCGCCCAGCGAGCAGCGATTGCAGCTCGCCTTTCTTCTATTCGACATGTTGTTGCTGTAGGCTCCGGTAAAGGCGGGGTGGGTAAGAGCACCCTCTCGATGCAGCTGGCCTGCGCTTTGAGCGCGATGGGTAAGAGCGTTGCACTGCTAGATGCCGATCTCAATGGGCCAAGCATCGCTCAGATTTCTGGTATGCAGAATGCACCCTTGTTACCGGGGGCGGATGGTCTGCTGTTGCCGATAACTGAGGATGGTATAGGTGTGCTCTCTACTGGGGTCTTGCTTGAGGCCCGGAGTGCGCTCTCTTTCGAAAATGTTGCCCATGGCGATTCCTTTACCTGGAGAGCAACAAAAGAATTCTCTACCTTGGCTTCTATACTTGCCGGCCTGGAGTGGGGCTCTCGAGATATTCTGATAATTGACCTTCCTCCGGGACCAGAGCGCACGGTTCAGTTTGCTGAATTTTTTGGACAACTGCTGGAGGCGAATCGAAGTCAACTGCATTTGCTTCTGGCGAGTATTCCCACCGATTTGTCACTGAACGTCGTGCTGCGAGGGGTGCATGCCCTAAAAGATGTGGGTGCCAATATCCTCG
>CBDUGV010000002.1:0-70300 GCA_965366815.1 uncultured Bdellovibrionales bacterium
CTTTGGACAGCTGATCGCCCATGCAATCGATCAGGGGGCTACAAGCATACGCCTTTTTTTAGGGGGCTCCGCAACTACTGATGCTGGAGTCGGCATGGCCCGAGCACTCGGTGCTCGATTTCTCGACGCAGAGGGAAAGGAGCTAGTCGAATCAGAGGCGCCAACACCGTTTCCAGGTGAACAACTCGAGTCGATCGCTAGCTACGACGACAGTGAGTTGCGCAAACGGCTCGCCGGAATCGATATCGCTGCAATAGTTGACGTTGACAACCCTCTCTGTGGAGCTGATGGAGCGGCGCAGACCTATGGGCCACAAAAAGGGGCTGACCCAGATACAGTTCGCTTTCTCGATGCTGCCTTGGCCAGCTTTGCAGAAGTAGTTGCCAAACAGCGCGGCCAGGACGAACAAAAAACACCCGGAGTGGGCGCGGCCGGTGGTGCTGGATTTGGAGTGCTCACCTTGCTCGAAGGGAAACTGCTTCCCGGCTCTGCTTTCTTTCTCGATCTGATTGAATTTGATCAACGGCTGGGCGAAATCGATCTGGTCGTAACCGGCGAAGGTAAAACTGATTGGCAATCACTCCACGGCAAATTGTTAAACGAGGTGGTTTCTCGCACCGCAGAGTCCAAGACTCCCGTTGTCGGTTTATGTGGCAAAAACGAACTCGATCCGAAGGAGCTCAAGAACTACCCACACACCCAAATCATCAGCATCACTCGGGCCGACGCGATGGAAAACGCCTTTGAGGCACTGCGAGAGCTTGCCGAAACTACGTTCAACAGTTTAGAAATCGATGGTTGAGCGAAAACGCCCAGATGGAGCGATCGACGAGTCTTCCGTTAAGGCCTTGATTAGCTTGATTATTTCCCTGCCCTCGCCAGTAAAGCCAGGGGCAAATTCTCTCGACGCAACTATAATGACAATTTCCATGGGTAATGTTAATTTGGCTGTCAAATTGTCGCACTGCATTCCTATAACGGGTTGATTCGAACCAAATGAATTGGGCATCTGTTAGCAAAAAAGTAGTCAAAGTCTTGTTTGTAAATGCGCTGATCTTTGCCGCTCTTGTCGGCACGTCCGAACTCGCAGTGTATTATCTCTATCGCTACCCCCCTGCTATCGAGTTTATTCGAAATAGCGCTCGCAAGTACTATCGCAATTTCCATGCGAGTATTATCAGTTTTGATCCGCGGTGTGCGGTCTACAGCCCTACCCTTTCGTATATATTAAAACCTGGGACATGCACCTTCTCGAACCCCGAGTTTTCCACCAAAGTCGACGTCAACTCTCGCGGGCTACGAGATGATGAGATATCCCTGAAGGCCCCTGAAATTATCGCCCTGGGCGATTCCTTCACCATGGGCTGGGGCGTCGAACAGGAGGAAACATATCCACAACAAATTGAAGCAATGACTGGCATCAGGACGCTCAACACCGGCATTGCCTCTTATGGAACTGCACGTGAGTTTATTCTTCTCGAAACTCTCGATACCTCAAATCTCAAACACCTAATCATTCAGTACAACGGCAACGATGTGAACGAGAATATGGCCTATATGTCGACGGGTAATCGTCTGCATACCATGCGTCAATTCGACTATCAGTTTGCTCGAGAGCAAAGACGCCAACAATTGCGTCCGAACTACTACTTTGGCAAATATTTGCGAGAGTTTCTCCCGCGCATGTATGAGAGCGGCAAGAAGTGGGCCAGTGGTGAGCGAAATGATAGTTGGCATACGAATCGCAAAATCACCCAAGAAGTCGACTTCTTCTTGAATGTTATTCAACACACCAAAGTTGACCTGCGAGGGGTCCAGCTCTATGTCTTCGACCTTTCGAGCTATGGGAGAAACACCTCGACGTTTGTCGACGAACTCAAACGACGACCAGCGCCAATCCTGCTGAACTATGAGAATGCGCCCGTTTCGATAAAGACGTTTAACGTGAGCGACATTATCTCGGATGATGAGTACTACGTGCTCGATAGCCATTTACGACCTGAGGGTCAGCGTCGAGTGGCTGAAAAACTGGTTCAGATGATTAAAGAGGGTTAGGGCGGTTCGATGGCCTACCTACTGCACTAGTGCGCGTCATCCGCCAATCGACCATGGCGAACAATTTCCCCTTCGCGCATATAGATTACTTCTTCAGCCACATTCGACGCATGATCGGCAATTCGTTCTAAGTGCTTAGAGACAGAGACTAGGTAGAGGTATTGTTTCGCATATTCGGGGCTCTTCCCAAGTTCAACAGCAGTCCAATTGTGAAATTCAAAGTTCAAACGATCAACTTCGTCATCAGAACGTAGCACCCTACGTGCTAGTTCCGCGTCAAGCTCAAGAAAGGAAAGCAGGGCTTTTCGAAGCATTAACTTCGTTTTCTTCGCCATCACAACAATTGTCTCGGGTACTTCGACTCTCTCGAACGGTTCAATCCCCAAAGCACACTTGGCGATATTAGTTGCCAAGTCACCAATTCGTTCGAGGTCGTTATTTATCTTTAACGCCGCAACAATAAGTCGCAAGTCGTTGGCCACAGGTTGATGAAGCGCCAAGAGCTTTAAGCAGTCTTCTTCGATATCGACCTCTAAGAAATCTACTTCCTTGTCTCGCTTTATTACTTCTTCGGCCAAATCTAAGTCAGACAAAACAAGACATTTCACCGAGTCGCGAACTTGGCCCTCTACTTGTTTCGCAATCTCGAAAACTTTGTCTTTTAGCTTTACCGTTTCACGGTCAAACAGTTTAGTCATGCGGTCCCGCTTAATTCTTTATGTATTATCCAAAACGCCCAGTGATATAATCTTGAGTTCGAGAATCTTTCGGGTTCTGAAAGATGGTAATTGTACTGTCAAACTCAACGAGATCGCCCAAATGAAAAAACCCGGTGCGCTGAGACACTCGCGATGCCTGTTGCATAGAGTGTGTTACGATCACAATCGTGTAGTTCTCTCTCAGCTCATCAATTAAATCTTCAATTTTACCAGTCGCAATAGGATCGAGTGCCGAACAAGGCTCATCCATCAGAATAACTTCTGGATCTACTGAAATAGTTCGAGCGATACAGAGACGTTGCTGCTGTCCACCCGACAGGCCCGTTCCCGGCGCATCCAGTCGATCCTTTACTTCATCCCAAAGTCCGGCGCGTCGAAGACTTCGTTCAACTATAGAATCAAGTTCTGCTCGTGAATCGCAAAGCCCATGAATACGAGGCCCGTACGCAATGTTGTCATAGATGGACTTGGGAAAGGGATTGGGCTTTTGAAATACCATCCCAACCCGTTCACGAAGTTGAACGACATCTACAGCCGAACTATAGATGTCTTCTCCATCAATCAATATCTCTCCGGTAACCCGACACCCATCAATCACGTCATTCATCCGATTGATACAACGGAGAAATGTTGACTTTCCGCAGCCAGAAGGTCCAATGAGTGCAACTACTTCATTGCGGGGGATAGTCATACTAATGTCCCGTAACGCCAACGTATCTCCATAGTGAACCTGCACGCCACGAGTCGAAATCTTCGAAGAAGCTGCCTCCGTAGACTTTGCCTCACTCCCCGTCTCAGGTGTTGACTTCTGGGAATCAGCGTTCGTGCCACTTTCTTCTTCTAGGTGCGAACCATTCATCAACAACTCATCATTATGCGATTTAAGTAAAACACTCGACTCTGCCATATCACTACCACCTCCTCTCAAACTTCGACCGCAAAAACACTGCCGTTGAATTCATGCAGACTAAGAAAAAGAGAATCGCCATAATAGCCGCTGAAGTCTTTTCGACGAAACCCCGCTCAGCACTCTCGGCCCAAAGGTAAATCTGAACTGGTAGCGCAGTTGCTGGCTCGGACCAGCTCGATGGCACATCCACAATAAAGGCTACCATCCCAATCATCAACAATGGAGCCGTCTCGCCCAGTGCTCGAGAAAGTCCAATAATAGCTCCCGTAAGTGTCCCTGGCAGCGCCAGAGGCAGAACATGATGCAAGACCACTTGCATCGGAGAAGCGCCCATAGCCATCGCTCCCTGTCGAATCGAGGGAGGAACTGCCTTGAGGGATGCCCGGCAGGCAATAATAATAACCGGTAGGGTCATCAAAGCCAGCACCACGCCACCTGCGATCGGGGTGCTTCTCGGCAAACCCACTACATTGAGCAGAACCGCTAGGCCCAGAAGTCCGTAAATTATCGAAGGAACGGCCGCGAGATTATTGATGTTTACCTCAATCAGATCCGTTATTCGGTTCTTTGGAGCAAACTCCTCAAGATACACAGCAGCAGCGACTCCAAGCGGAAAAGATAGCAGCAAACATACGATCAAACTGAACACCGTTCCAACCATCGCACCGCCGATACCAGCCTCCTCCGGAGCACGCGAATCTCCCGACGTAAGGAAGTTCCAATCAAACTTCTTGACGATCTTAGAATCACTTTGCAAACGATTATACCAAAGCAGCTGTCTATCGCTTACGCTGCGTCGCTCTGCAGAAAGCTCCTTCGAGATATTGCCCTTGTGGAGCTGGTCGATTTCAGAAGATGCGCGCAAAAGAATACGTTGCGTAGTTCCAAGAATGTTTGGATTCCCTGCTACTTTTTCACGAAGCGCGTCCCCTGCATAGGCACTCAACATCTTGCTAAGCTCTCGCTTTTCAGAGCGATTCGTAACTTCTGAAAAAACGGCATACAGTGAACGCTTGGCCAGCAACATATAGTTGGCATCCTCCAACTCCTCTGCACTGCTCGATGCAGTAATGCCTAGAGCTTCCGTGTCAAAATGAACCGAAGCCTCGATAAATGTGCCAAAAAAAGCCGAATAACCACTGGAGAAAATGCTGAATAGCAAGAAGAACAAGAAAGCACAGGCCACAGAAACCGCCGAAGCACCATAGAGTCGAAATCGACGCTCAGCGGCATATCGCGACTTTAGCCGTTTGCTCTTCCTTGCTAGCAAGGCTTCGTCCTTATTCATATTTCTCCCGATATCGCTTGACGATTTTTAGAGCGAAGACATTGAGCACGAGGGTAATACAAAAAAGCACTAAACCAAGTGCAAACGCCGCAAGTGTCTTCGGGCTATTAAATTCTTGGTCGCCTACGAGAATGGTAACAATCTGCACTGTGACTGTAGTTACATTCGACAGCGGGTTCGCTGTTAGATTTGCAGCAAGACCAGCGGCCATCACCACTATCATCGTTTCACCGATCGCTCGAGAAATTGCCAAAAGCACCGCGCCGACGATGCCCGGCAGCGCCGCCGGAAACACGACCTTCTTAATTGTCTCAGACTTTGTCGCACCAAGTGCCAAAGAGGCATCTCGAAGTGACTGAGGAACGGCATTGATTACGTCATCAGAGAGCGAAGATACGAAGGGAATTATCATTATTCCCATAATCGACCCCGCAGCCAGTGCGCTCTCTGATGACACCTGCAATCCGGCCCACTCGCCAATGAGTCGCACGTGCGGAGCAACGGTGATAGCGGCAAAGAAGCCATACACCACCGTCGGAATCCCGGCCAGCACCTCCATCACGGGCTTTGCAATACCCCGAACTCGCTTACTCGCGTACTCTGAAAGATAAATCGCCGAAAGTAAGCCGATCGGAACCGCGACGAACATCGCGATCGAGGCAATTAACGCGGTGCCGGCGAACAAAGGTAACGAGCCAAAGGCGCCCGAGCTACCGACTTGGTCAGCTCGTATTGCCATTTGCGGGCTCCACTTGGTCCCAAACAGAAACTCGGTGAACGGAACCAGTTGAAAGAAACGCCAACTCTCAAAGATCAGTGAGCAAATAATGCCAACCGTTGTCAGCACTGCGACCGTCGAGCTGAGAAAGAGAAATCCGCGAAAGACCCTCTCAACGAAGTCTCGAGCTCGTAGGTCGGCCCGTATGCGGGCCCAGGAAACCCCGAAGCCAATCAAGGCTACCGCGAACAAAAGTATCCAAAGCAGTCGGTTGCTTGTTTTAGAGAGTGCATTGAATTGCTTGGCCGCTGCTCGAATGGTCTCCGAAAGTGCATCCGGGCGAATTGCTCCACTCGCTGCGTTTCGGATCTCAGTGTAGGCAACAGTCGCGGAACTACCCGACGAGAGTAGCTCAGAGTGTCTGTCCAAGACGATGCTCCGCAGCACCATGGGTTCGAAACACATCCAAAGAAAGAGAACACAAACGACGGGAAGCCCAGCCCAAAGAAGTGAATAGGTCCCGTGATACACCGGGCGAGAACTCAAACGAGTCCGACCGGCCTGGACAAGCAATTTCGCTTTTCCAAGGCCGGTCAGATAACTTGCGATCAGCAGACCGCAAAGCAAAATAGATAAGAAAACAGACATTACTGCTTCATTGTTTCCATAGTACTTACCGCATTGCGCACTGTTGTGAGCTTCTTAATGTCTAGTGGCACAAGCCCTACGTCGGCGAGATATCCTTCATCTCCCATTGCCGACTCGCTTGTGAATTCTTTCAAGAAGTCTGCAATACCGGGAATCACGCCAACGTGTGCTTTCTTGACATAGAAGAACAGTGGCCGAGAGACTGCGTATTCATAGCTCTGAATCGACTCAAGCGTCGGCTCTACGCCCATAACTGTAGCGGCCTGAATCTTATCGCGATTTCCATCGAGATAGCTAAATCCGAAAATACCAAAGGCATTCGGATTGGCCGTAAGCTTTTTCACGATGAGCGCATCGTTCTCACCAGCTTCGACTACCGCACCATCCTCACGAAGAAGTTCACAGTCTTTCTCGTTTGTTTCTTTTACCTTCGGATCACAGCCCGCTTTCATAACCAAGGAGTTCCAAGCGTCTCGAGTTCCCGAAGTAGGAGGAGGGGTAAGAATC
Source organism: uncultured Bdellovibrionales bacterium (assembly GCA_965366815.1). GTDB lineage: Bacteria > Bdellovibrionota_C > UBA2361 > SZUA-149 > SZUA-149 > CBDUGV01. The sequence continues at coordinate 6,846 of CBDUGV010000002.1, forward strand.
TCAATCGCAACATCCGGCAGAGCTGGGTCAATATCGCTCCATTTTTTCGGCTTCGGGCCCTTCGCAGCCATGGCCTTCCAAAGCTGATTCAACGTAAAGTCGAGCTTGAGTCCCTTAACGCTGTTTGAGAAAGCAATTCCATCGTTGCCAACAACTACTTCAACGATATCAGTCACACCATTCTTCTTGCACATCTCGCGCTCTGAATCTTTGATAGCTCGAGATGCATTGGTGATGTCCGGATGCTTGGCCCCAATGCCAGCGCAAAACAACTTCATACCACCGCCAGTTCCGGTGCTTTCAATAATCGGTGTCTTAAATTTCCCCTTGCGACCAAACTTCTCAGCGACAACAGTTGAAAATGGATAGACGGTTGAAGAACCGACAATCGTAATCTGATCGCGCGCAAAGGCTGCTGAGGGCACTGAAAATAACAGCGAAACTGCTATCATCGCGGATAATTTCTTCATCTACGTTTTCTCTCCGATGGAATCTGACTCTCGATCGACTGAGTCAGCAAAGCAACAGTATGTTGGCATTGCCGCTTTCGCCAAAACGGAACATATACATCCCGCTTGAGAATCAATACATTTATCTGTTCTATGCTCGGAATTAACTACTCTGAGCATCTATAGAACCGCTTGCGTTCCAGGCCGAATCAGCGATCGATAAATCCACCGCTAGCGAAGCCCGGTTGCTCGGTTCAGGCAGTTTCTAACAAGATACTGTTAGAATTAGATTAGAGCGGCCGCCTCTGAGGACGAGGCGGCCGAGGTAGAGTGGGGGTAAAGAACCTCTAAAAATCGACCTGAAATCGGGTAGTTAAAACGTTTATGGCATCAACATTGTCAAGATCTGCGTACACGTAATTGAGCATGATTCGCGAATTCGGATGCATATACCAGTTCAAACCAAGAGTTACGTTCTGAAGTTCACCTCCGGAAACTGCTCCATCGTCCAAATCTACTGAAGAGTATCTCGCAGCGAGTTCCCAAGCACCTGAACCGGGAGTTTCAGCGATAAAGTCATTGTTGGGTTTTACACGACCGAATGTTCCTTTCCCTAGCTCATAGGGGCGATGCTCACCGGTAATGAAATAGCTGACCATTGCGTACCAACCTAAGAAATTCGGATCGTCTCCTTCACTGCTATCAACTGAAGCGTTGAAAAATTCGAATTGGGTCGAGAACGGTCCAACGACAGCGGCAAGTTCCGCACCTGCAATGCCTGCCAGATCTGATTCGAAGGAACCAGTATCAACGTACCGTGGCGATTGATGCACCTCTGGTCGAGATCGAAAACGAATTGAATCATCGCTTCGACTTGTAAAGGTGTAAGAGGCACCCAGGTGAATGGTGTTCTGACCTTCTTCTTCATACACAGGCGCAAAAGCTACTCGGCCAGTGTAGTTCCATGCATCGTCTTCGCCCTGTTCGTTTCCAGCGTCATCAGCGTTTCGAAAAATTCCGGCAGCCCATGTGAGGCGATCTTCTAACGCTGTATTTTGCACGAGAAAACCAGTATTCCGACTCGGAGTAAATGCTTCTGTTGGCAGCGAGCGTTCGATGAATGTAATATATTTGCTGCTCGTCAATTGTTCCAAGCCAGCAGGCTCTTTTTGATGCCCGATTCGCAAGCGACCAACTACTGGTATCTTCTTGATACCAACATACATATCCTTAAAGGACGCGTCAGAACCTTCAAAGTCGTATTGTGCTTTCCATTCGAAGCGACCATAGAGTTCTCCGGCTACGTAGAGACGAGCCCGACGGAATTCATGTCCGTTTCGTAGCTCCTCTTCAAGAAATTCTTCGAGCTCGTCGCTACTACTTACATAGGTCGTCCAATCGCTCATGATACGACCACCTAGCTTGATTTTTACATTCTTATCCTCACTCTCGAATCGAATGCCGTTTTTCCATCCCACATTCAGCGTTTCGGCGGCAACTGTCCCAGGCGCAACCAACAAGCTGAGTCCAAGCACAGAACATACTACTTTACGAAGGTCTCTCATCGGATCCTTCCTCCTTAGGTTTGTCTCTTGATGAATTTGTACAACGATAATGAATCGATCTGCCTATTCCGTTTTTTCGGAGCAGAACCCTCATCCGAAGACGGTTAGGTGATTTCGGTTAGCGATAAATTAGTGGATTGTTAGGAATTCATCTGGCCACTCGCAAAGCGACCTGCGCTGAGAATCAGCAGACTGGAATTCTGATAAAAAAAGTACTTCCTTTGCCTAAGGTACTTCGCACCTCAACGCTTCCCCCGTGAACGCTGGCAATATGTTTTACAATCGCTAGACCGAGCCCTGTGCCGCCTACTGTGCGGCTGCGAGCTTTGTCAATCCGATAGAATCGTTCAAACAAGCGAGGAAGATGCTCTGGTCCAATCCCTGGACCCTGGTCTGTTACCGAGATTTCAATCAAGTCCTGTAACTTGTTTCCTTTCACAGAAATACTACTGGAAGGGCCACTGTATTTAATTGCATTGCTGATAAGATTGCCGACTGCTTGCTCTAGTAGAGACCGATCAAAGACTCCCCGTAGCTTTGATGAACATTGTACTTCTATAGAGATATCCTTTAGCCGGGCAACGTCGCTGCACATAGCCACTGAGGTATCCAAGACCTTATGAAGGAGTTCTTCTTCGGCAAGCAACATCTCCTCAATCTGCACACTCTCCAATCTCGCCAAGGTGAGTAGATCTTCCACGATGAGACCGAGTCTATCCGCCTGTTTCCCAACGATTTCGAGAAATCGCTGTAAATCCTCTCGCTCGTCCATTGCACCGTCGAGTAGAGTTTCGACAAAGCCCTTGATTGAAGTAACCGGTGTTTTAAGCTCGTGTGAGACATTTGCAACGAAATCTCTGCGCACAGCTTCCAAATGATGCAGCTGAGAACCCATCTTATTCATAGCTGTGGCAAGCTTTGCTATTTCTCGTAGGCGGTACTCCGGCAGCTTCTGATCAAACTCGCCTTTTGCAAAACGCTCTGCTCCAAGTCGCATCTCCAGGAGTGGCGGTTGTAACCAACGATAGAGCAGATAACACACCCCAGACATCAAGAGGCAGAGTATGACAGCTAAACCGACGACATCGATCAGCACATCCAGTCCAATTTCATCAAAACGCCGACTCACCTCAGCCCAGTCCCCTCCTGAAATGCCAACATGTTCCTGAGCAAGACGCGTTGCCGCATTCTTGAACAAATAGGTCGAATAGACAGTGACCGACAGAATCGACAGAAGCGAAAGCGCAACGATTATTGCATAGTACAGCCAGATGGAGGGCTTCAAACGAGAGCTGCGCCGTTTCATTCCTTGAAGCGGTAGCCAACACCGCGAACTGTTTCGATTAGTTTTCCATACTCGCCGAGCTTGCGTCGCAAGCCAACTACTTGTACATCGACCGCTCGCTCGGTGACGGAGTAATCCTCACCTTTCACCGCATCAACTATCTGGTAGCGAGTGAAGACCCATCCAGGATGCCGCGCCAAGAAATGCAGGAGTCGGAATTCTGTAACGGTAAGCGCAATTTCTTCTGAATCTGCTCGTACCGAAAAACGCCCGGGCTCAATTGAAATGCCGTGCAAATCTACCGTCTCCTCTTCTCCCGCTGGCTGCTTTTTCGAGCGTCGAAGCACTGCATTGACTCGAGCCGCCAACACCTTGGGGCTAAATGGCTTGGTTACGTAATCATCAGCGCCAAGCTCCAGACCGCGAATTATATCCGATTCTTCACCACATGCGGAAATCATCACAATCGGAATCTCTTCGGTGTCGTCTCGTTGTTTAAGCATTCTGCAGACTTCAAGCCCGTCTATGCCGGGAAGCATCAAATCCAGAACGACAAGGTCGGGTTTACTGCTCGTCGCCAAGCTGAACCCTTCCTCGCCTGAGCTGGCAGTGTGGACGCGATAGCCCTCTTTTTGGAGATTGTAGCGAACAAGCTCGAGAATGCTTTCTTCATCCTCAATGACTAATAGCTGTAGTGTATCCATAATAGCACTACCTATCACTTACTCTTGTTAGGACAGTGTTAGGATTCACAAAGAAGCCACGAACTAAACTAAATTTCGCTTGGCAAGATACTCCCCAAAATGCTTGTCGGCGCAGTTAGGGCAGACGCTATGGGTCAGGCGTATGTCAGTATGCTCTTCTAGGTAGAGCTCAATTTTTCGCCAATATCCCTCATCGTTTCTGATATTTTTGCAGTAGCTGCAAATCGGAATCAGGCTCTGTAACTTCTGTAGATCTTCGAGAACCGCCTGGAGCTTCTTCTCGCGCGCCTGCTCTACTATTTTTCGCTCAGTGATATCACGAGCAACAGAGTAGACTAATCCTGTCTCCATGTCTGGATAGGCAGTCCAGAGCATATAACAATGGCTGTCATCTTTCCGACGATAGCGATTTTCGAAAGAAACCGTAGCGTTCCCCTTCGATAACTTTTCCAGCTCCAACAGGGTAGCCACGACATCATCTGGGTGTACATAGTCGACAAATGGGCGACTCAGGAGTTCTTCGGAAGTCCAGCCCAGGTTTCGTTCAAATGAGGGGTTGATGTGCTTAAAGTAGCCGTCAAATCCGGCGATACAGAGCATATCAATTGAGAAGGTAAAAAACTTGCCTAAGTCGAAATCCATTGATGGTCGCTACTCCTAACCAGCGCTTCGTTCGCCGCAACTCAACACTAGATTATTAACTTCCCAGAAGAAAATGTGCAAATCGGCCCTGACCGGAGCTGTCATCGATTCACAACAGATCTGAAGTCGCGAGAAATAGGAGTAGAGCGCTCAATACTGAAGAATCTAGCTGTTGCCAGTATAGGCACTCTCACGGAGTGCCTGAAATCGGTTCTAGATACCTCAGCCTCCTTCCAGGCAATCAGGGGCGGCAAATATCTCTGCCGAAACCGGAGTGCCAACCGCGCCAACTCGTTCTGCTCGCAACTCTTCTGGAAGTGACTCATTAAAAGCACGAAAATTCTCTGCAGCAGTTTGATTTACATCGAGAAGCTTCTCTAACCTTGAGAGATGCTCGTCTTCCAATCCGCCAAAATGATCGCGAATAAAATCGGGTAAATGAGAATTGGGCACGTGTTCGTGCAGAGCGAAACAGCGGTCTCGTACATCCTCCCACTGCTGCACCGACATCTCTGTCTCTTTTTGAAACCAATCAAGACATTCCGTGCTGAGTCGCAAGACTCCCATGGTATAGACCACATTGTGATACGCTTCTTCGAGTTGCTCCTCGCTCATCTCTTGGTCTGATTTGCGCGTTTCTCGGTCAAACTCTTCGCGACTCGGTGCCCCACCACGGCTATTTCGCCAATCCATATCGGCGGCATAAGAATCCTGAAACAGCTTTGCAAATTGCTCAAGCGGAACTGCATCAAACGGTCCCTCTCCTCGCTCCTGCTCCATCACGGCAAACAAGTCTTCAGCCGAAGCGCCTGCCATGAAGATAGCCCGTTTGCCTGGCCGCAAATCAGCGCTCTCTCCGGAAGGAGCACTTGAGACGGTGAGCGACTCGTTCTTTGTTTCACTACATATATCTACCCAAACGGAATCGTCGTAGTCGGTGGCATACACGACACCCATCAACTGTAGTTCCGGATGAACAAAACCGAGCAAATTGAATCCAAACATCTCGTCTATCTGAAAGGCGCCAGCTTCCTGAAAACCCAACTCGATTAGTTGCGCCTTTGCGTCTTGAAGTTCCTCCGACTCAAGCCACTCATCATCATCTGGTTTCGACAAAGTAATTCGCGAGGGCGTATTGCCACAGGCACCGACTAAATCCTTCGCAACTTTTTTCAAAAATCGCCTCACTCGCCAGATAACGAATCCAACCACAACAACGATGAGCAGAAACAATGCTCCTAGAACTTTCAGAAAGATTCCCATGTAGATCCATGCCTCCAGCGATATATGCGTCGAATACGTACATCGACAGATTCTCTGCACAATCTGAGCTGTACCTGCAGAGCCGTAATTTAACTAGCCATTATGGCAACTTAGACAGACAACGGGCCTAGCTTGAATTGGATCTTTCGAAAAAGGAATGTGGGTATTGAGCGCTACGCGAACCGTTCGGGATAGAACGGTTCGCGCATTCGCGTTCAACGTTCCAATCCGGTCAATCAGCCTGCTTATCGCCGGAGGGACCGTCGTCTGGCACTTGCCAGTCGAAGAGCTCCGATCCTCGAGGTTCGTCCGGGACAACTTCGGTCTGATCTATGACCTGAGTCACCCCTTCAACCCCGCTAAAAGCGTGCGAGATGTGTTGTTTCTGATGCCATGTTCGCAACGTTCCATGAACGGTGACGAGACCTTCATGGAAGGTAAACGTCAGTCCACAAAAACGAAGATGACCATGAGCACCGAGCATCTGCTTCAGTCTGCCCTGAACCTCTTGTTCATCGGTAGTTACTTGCACGACAGGAGTCACTGCAACTTCTTGCTGTGGCTCTGCCACAAGAGTTCCTTGATCCATAATCAACTAATTCCTTCGGTTCCAAAGTAAAGATACGCCGGCACAGCGCCGATTGCCGTGGATGCTGTTTTCAGACAGCAACCAAGGCAATCGGTAGTGCTTGGTCAGATCCTACTGGCCCAGACAAATTAGCGATGAAAAGAGAATGCAAAGGAACACTACTTGTAGATAACCAACTTAAACCTTTGTAACTACTCAATACCCACCTATGATGGGAGGCCGATTTTTGCCAGGAATCGCCGGGCATGTCAACGGCAATCGAGGATTTCGTTCAATTTTAGTGTGTAAATAATAAAATAAGCCGAATTTAGGTAATAATCGGCTCGGATCTGCTGGATTCCTACTTACTATCGGACCCTGTATCGGCAGCATTCCCATCTTCAGGACGCTCCACCCTCCAAGGATCAAACCATACGAAGAAGAGGTTGAGCTTCTTCTTTGGGGCAAAGGCCACCGAAGCTCGAGGGAAGCCCTGGAGCGACGGGTCGTCATAGTTGACCCCATCACGACTGACTCGAACGCCTTCTGGACTATTCCAGAGATAGATCGCTTGTTTGACCCGGATTCGATTGCCCTCTACGACCTCAAACATTTCGCTGGAGCTGAGAACACGGACATCGAGCATATCTCCTGGCTCGAACTTAATTATCTTGTCATTCGCCAGATAGTTTCTGGCGTCACTTTCGGAGTTCTCTTTTACTGAATACGCCTTGAGATATTCTACCGAGGGCCCGCCGACCGCACTGTGAAACGTGCAGGTTGCAAATGAAACAAGGACGAGGAGCACCACGGCCCACGTCGTTAGCTTTTTGCCAGACATAATCTCTCCATACGCGCTCAGTTCTTGTTTCGTCTCGACCAGTAGCGCGATGCGAGGTAGTACGAAGCCCACATCGTCAAAAGAACCACTCCATACACCGCCAAAGAAAAGCCCCACTCCTTAAAGCCGGAAGTGAGCACGACTCCTTTTGCCATAAGGATGTCATGAGAATGGATCAGCACCTGAGAAACTATTGCACTGGCGATAAAAGCCACCAGCAATCCAGAAACCGCCGACCCCATTCGAACCACCGTTGCATCCTGATCTTCAGCCTGAGCGTTCAACAAGCTCAAACCCCAAACGAGGAAGAACGCCATAACACCTAGAATCGTAGCAGCGGTAACATCAAATTCTTTCGGGTCGAACCGAAAGGCAAATCTGCTAAGCGAGCTATATACCGACCGAATAGGCGTGCCTGAGACTGTAACATAGGGTTGTGGTCGAAGCGACTTATCAAGATCTGCAACGTGAGAAACGGTATCTCCGTCAAACGAATACAGTCCATTCGAATTACCCAGATAAATATCTCGGGCTGTGTGAAACACAACTGGGGATATCGGCGAGACCACGTGTAGCTTTACCGGCGGCGCGCTTTGCCCTTCCTGACTCGGTGCAAGCACCTCTGAGCGGGAAAAGCTTCGAAACTCACTATCTCCTTTCGCTAAAAACAACAGCTCCTCGGACGTAAGCAACCAGGTGCCGGCAGTTGTTACCCGAGCCTGACTCACTCCGGAAATCGCACTGCCAGCATGGAGTACTTCAACAAAGCCTTCCGCCGAGTGTCGATAGAGCTTCGTCGCTGCAATAAGCCAGAGTTCATTTGAGTCATCGACATAGACCGCGGGCATCCAACCGTTGCCGTCTCGTAACGACACCTCTGGCAGAGCAGTTTCGCTCCATTGCCCTTGGTTGAAATGAAACAAGCGATAGCTTGAAGGAGAGTCTTTTACGTAACCGAACAGAACCCAGAGGCCATTTGTGCCGGGAGAAAGTTGTTTGATCATCCCGTCGATTGGCAGGGAGAACTTCTCCCAGCCAGAATCGCTCAGTTGATAGAGCTTTTTCTTGTAGCTTGATCCGACAACAGCCCGATCTAAACCGACCGCCCAAACTTCCTTGGCTCCGACCGCGACCATCGGCATGCCGATATCTTTGAAAGAAATGGCCGTACGCTTTCCATTCGGCACTTCATACCGCAGCAAGCGAAACTCGCTGCCATACAACAACTCTTTTAAGGAGCTGCCGTGGCGCTCGATAAAATACCAGGCATCCGTTGATCGATTCGGAATACTCAATTCGTGAACGCTTATTTGATCGACCGCATGCCAGCGCCCGTCTCTGAATACTTCGATATTTCGATGCGTGACGTAAGAATCCCGCGTATCGCCGAGTGGTGGCAAAAAGAGCGCTATGAACAATACTGCAAGCAATTGCAAAGAAACTACCAGAACGCGCCGCATTGTTTCCCCCAGTCTCGAATATATTGTCTAGATTAAACGTAGTGAAAGGTATCTCACAGAAATTGAGTAGCTTGGAAGAAAAAGAAAGGCAACGGGGACCGACACGGTGGTCAATCCCCGTTGCACCCGGATTCAATTAAGAATCGTCATGCTCGTCTAAAGCAGCGCGAAGCTCTTGTAACGAATGCTCCCCTGACCACTTACGCGGATTACCACACAAGGGACAAGAGCAGCTAGCCAAGTGATCAGCTAAACGACGTGCAAGAGCATCTACTTCGGCGAGATCAACATCCGACCGAGACGCAAACTGCGCTCGAAGGATTTTGCGAGCTCGCTCTACTGCTTTACGGGCTTCATCGCGCCGACGGGCGCGAGATGACGAACGACGGGACATAGCGTCCTCCTCAGTCTGAGACATGAAACGGGTCTCAGATGTGAGCGAGGAAGCTGTGCCGGTCCCATGACTTCCAGCGAAAGCTTCATCTTCATCAATTTTCCTCCTTTCTGGTAGATTGCCTTGCCCACGTGTGAGATCACGAAGGTTCGTGAGCGCAGCAGTCAAAAACATCGAACCGAACTAGACTGAGTCCAATGCCCATGACAGCTGCGCCCATTACGTGACGGAGACCAGTAAAAGAGGAAGAAGTTAAAAGATGAAAAACAGTTAAAACACTCTAGAAAACAAATTTCCAAGCTACCCAGAGGAATACTAGCAGTCTCTGAGTAAATTTCAAGGGTATGATCCTGGGAACGCTCGGTTCCCTCAAATGGGGAAAAACGGGTGGGAAACTACATCGCGTTCGCAAACCTCCTAAATAAATTGGCCAAAGTCCTTCTGCCAGTCTTCCAAACTATTGTTAGAGATTGCGGCATCCAGCGCCCGCATGACCTGAACCAAGGTAGTTTGCTTGGCATGACCTGGGGTTCCGTTTCGGCCGCTCCAAACGTAGAGCATGTGTGCGCTTACTTCGAAGACATGTACGCCGTCGGTAAAACGCGCACAACCAACTCGCGGTCCGTCGACATAGAACGCCGGGGTATCACCTACAAGCACCTGTCCAGCCTTGGTTACTTGTTGCAACCCAAACATCTTTACTCCTGCTACGCAGCGCGCAAAATCGCTTCGGCCACGCTGTGTCGCTTCAGGAAATTGGGGCTCTGGTGTTTTACTTGCGCCAATTACCGTACCTTGAAACGGAGGAGGGTTCGGACCGAGCGGCTGCTTGCGGCCGGCGGCTCCACCTGCTCCTCTTCCGCTACTTTTCTTAGCCATCTGTCGACTCCTTAGCGCAAAGCGCATTAGACAAAAGAACAGTGTGTAAACAACCGTGTCACATTGAGGGAACGAGTATTCCCCTACACTAGCTGGCCACAGGCTGATATACTGTTAAGGCCAGCTCACATCGAGGAATTTCTCAAACGCGTATACTGAGTGGGAGAGGAAAAGAACAGCTAACCCCTTGAATTTACCATATAAATAAAAAGAGCCCAAATATCGAACCCTTTTGTCGCCAAGCTTCATCTTACATGAACTAGCGCCCGCTCCTTCTCCGCCCTAAACTGAGTATATGTCCAATTCGACCTGCTTCAGCGGACTACCATAGTATTCCTGCGTTGAGGCAAGGTGCGCATCAGTCTTCGGTTTTCACATTTTTTTCCGCTCATCAAACCTACCTCGCTCAGCGTTGTAGTGTGCACTTGCCCGAGAGCGGAACATTTTCCCGGGAGCTTACAATGGTTGCTTTAACGACCTACACGGCATACCCGGTCAAGCTCGTTTCCCTAGGAGGTACGAAATGCGAATGTCATTCGGGAATCTGTATCGATGGTTTGGGCACAGTGCCCCTACCAGCCGTCGAGAATATCAGTCGATGGCGGCCATATGGGCCGCTCTTGCCAGAATTCGAAGTGGCACCCGTCCCAGAGTTCCCGCATACGTACCAATTGCGGTCCGTACACGGCAATGTCCTCTTCGCTACCCAAAAAAGGGAACAACCAATTGAGTATAAGCGAGAACTTCGCTACCGGTCCGTTTACTCCAATGACAACAGCTTGGCCAAATTCAGTTCAATTCGCCGTTGAACTCTTGGGGGTAGCACAGTGGGTTTCTCACTGGGCACGGTTCTCTAACCGATGCGCGCTGCCTCCAAGCCTGTCTTTATTTGTCATCAGCTGTCCTATCTCGATCGAACCTTAAAAAAAGTTCAAGAAATTTAGAAGCATAGACTGTTCTCCCGCGGATATTGAGATGTGTAGAAGTGCGAGACTGTGTGTGATGACCACGAACCTAAAAATTGGCGATATTATTCAATCGCGCTATGAGATCGTTTGCTGCCTCGGTGCCGGCAGTATGGGCTACGTCTACGCCTGTCGCGATAAGGAACTCTCGGGTCGCACCGTTGCAATAAAGGTCCTCTACGACGATATCAGTTCTGATAAAGCAATCATGACGCGATTTCGAAACGAGGTAAGCTCGTTCTATCGGATAACCCACCCCAATGTTGTTCGGGCCTATGAGTATATACGCGACGGATCACTGCACGCCTTTACGATGGAATATGTTGATGGGGGAGATCTTGCCCATCGGCTCGAAGAGGTAGAATGCCTGAGCTACGAAGAAACACTGTCGATTCTAAAACAGATCGCCAGTGGACTCCAGGCGATTCACGAAACGGGGATAATACACCGAGACATCAAACCTGAAAATGTATTGCTCAGTAGTTCCGGAGTAGTAAAGATAACTGATTTTGGTATTTCGCTCTGCCCAACGGGACCGCGATTGACCGAGGATGGACGACTCTTGGGAACGATTCCCTACCTTTCGCCCGAGTACCTTGGCAATGCAACCACAGATGAGCGATCCGACCTCTATTCTGTTGGTATTCTTGCTTATGAAATGCTGACAAACATTCTTCCCTTCGAAGGAAAGAACGTGTTTGACTCTATGAGAATGCGCCTCGAGCAAGAGGCCGCGCCGCTCGAGCTAATCCGCCGCGATTGTCCAGCAAAGCTCAGCGAGATAATCCGCAAACTCTTGCAACGCAACCCGGATCGGCGATATCAAAGCGCTGAAACTCTCCTTAACGAGCTAGAAAAAGTGGTGATCGGAGATCAGCCTGCTGAAAACGTGAAGCTTGAACTACCTACGCCGGAACCGAAGCCGCTCGCTCCAGTTGCCAAGAGGTCGAACCCACGAACGTATCGCAGCGATATCTCAGTCTCAGGGACATATGCTTCTGGGCAAAGAATGCACGAACTCTATGGTGGCCTCTATCCAATAGAAAATCGAAAAGCCATGCCATTCTCTTTGTTTCTAGGTGGGATCTTTATTCTCGGACTCATAGTTGGCGGCGCTATTCTCCTGCTCAACGGGACCATAGCCTAAACGCAGAAAAGAGAACGTCTAAGCAAGTTCTCGCTTTTGTTCTCGAGCTAAGAGGGCCTCAACTGCTTCTTCCACGGTAGTCTTGCCAGAGAGCAAGGCGTCGGTTTGCTCGACTATTGGCATTTCAATCCCGAGCTTTTTCGCCAACTCCAATGCCAAGTGAGCCGATTTTACCCCTTCAGCCACTTGTCCGAGATCCTTGGTGATATCCTCGAGTTTTTCACCGCGACCCAAACGCAAGCCAACTTGCCTGTTCCGACTCAAATCTCCTACTGCAGTAAGCAAGAGATCGCCTAAGCCAGAGAGTCCACCAACGGTTCTCGGATCTGCTCCCATACCAACCGCAAGGGAGGTCAATTCCGCTAATCCTCGAGTCACCAGAGCTGCTCGCGCATTTTGCCCCATGCCGACGCCATCGACGATGCCGGTGGCCAGAGCAATAACATTCTTTAGGGCACCTCCGAATTCCACACCGATCACATCGGTGGAAGTGTAAATGCGCAAATTGCCGTGGTGAAAGAAGTCGCTGATACTCTTTGCCGTTTCAATATCATGCGCTGCCAGCGTAGCCGCTGTTGGAAACCCCTGTACCAGCTCGGCGGCAAAATTCGGCCCACCGAGCGCACCAATAGAGCCGGGATTTCCCAACTCCTCGGCAATGATTTGACTGGGACGCTTAAGCGTCGAAGTCTCGAGTCCCTTCACGCCGCTGACCACAAGAAGGTCTTTGGGTATGTGGCCCGACAAAGCTGACAACACCTGCCGCACACCAGAAGAGGGGACGGCGACGACCAAGAGTTCGGCAGCCGAAACTGCCTTCGTTAAATCCGACTCAGTGCAAAGGCCCTTCGCCAGCGGAAAACCCTTGAGGTAGCGGGGGTTCATTCCCTGCTCAGTGATGTGCGAAAGCACATCCTCATCTCTACCCCAAAGCGTTACATCCTGACCTGATGATTGTAGGTGATTAGCAAGGGCCGTTCCCCAGCTTCCGGCACCAAGTACGGTCACGGAGCGTCCGGTTGTAGGTTTCTTTTGCTCTGACATGCAATCCTAGAATTCTACGCTGTGCCGTTAACCACTGGAGCGCCATCTTCATCCCCTTGCGCACCATCTTCGTCATCTAGAACCCGGGCAACCGCAGCCACGGTCTCTTCGGAGTCGAGATTCACTAAGCGGACACCCTGGGTATTGCGACCGATGGTAGAGATGGAGTTAGCATTCATGCGGATTATCTTCCCGCGAGTACTAATAATCATCACATCATCAGCCTCTTGCGCGAGCACAGCTCCAATGACTTGACCATTGCGATCTGTCGTCTTGATGTCGATAACTCCCTTTCCACCTCGTCCTTGTCGACGATATTCAGAGATACGCGTTCGTTTGCCGTAGCCGTTCTCACAAACCGAGAGTAGTGAAAGCGAGTCCTGCTTATCTTCCTCAGTACCAGCCTCAGATGAGACCGAAACGACACTGGCAACGACATCATCACCCTTCAAGCTAATTGCTCGAACACCACGAGCGGTTCGTCCCATTGCCCGAACATCTTTTTCGCTAAAGCGAATAACCATTCCTGACTTGCTGGAAACTATGATGTCTTGCTCTCCATCTGAGAGCCGTGCACCTGTCAACTCGTCGTTCTCGTCGAGTGTAGTTGCAATGATGCCACCACGACGAACATTAGAGAAAGCCATGAGGTCTACGCGTTTGATGTAACCTCGTTTTGTGGTCATAACCACGTATTTGCCTTCCTCAAAGTGCCGCACCGGTAGAATTGCCGATACCTTCTCTTCTTTATCCAAACTCAGCATGTTGACAATCGCGCGCCCTCGGGCAGTTCGACTCGCCTCTGGCAAGCTGTAGACTTTCAGCCAATAGAGTTTTCCTGCAGTCGTAAACACCAGGAGATAGGCATGGGTCGAAGCAACAAATAGCTCTGAAACAAAATCTTCATCGCCCTCTGAGAGCTTCTTGGTTCCCATCACCCCTTTACCACCGCGCCCTTGGGCTCGGTACACAGAAGGAGAACAACGCTTGGCATATCCACGGTGACTGATAGAAACCGCCATATCCTCTTCGGCGATAAGGTCTTCATCTTCAATTTCATCACCACCTGCTTCAATGATGGTGCGACGTTCATCGCCAAACTTTTCGCTTATTTCTTCCAGCTCAGTGATGATTACATTGTTGATTTCTTCAACACTTGAGAGAAGTTTCTGTAGAAATGAGATTCGCTCAGAGACCTCGGCGTACTCGTCGTCAATCGCCTTGCGTTCTAAGCCAGTCAATCGACGAAGCGGCATATCAAGAATTTGCTGCGCTTGAATCTCGCTAAACGAAAACCTCGCAATCAAGTTAACTCTTGCATCAGCAGTAGAGTCGGAAGCCTTAATTACCTTAATCACTTCATCGATGTGATCCAAGGCGATGCGAAATCCCTCAAGGATGTGTAGCCGCGCTTGCGCTTTTCTCAACTCATATCGACTACGGCGAATAATAACCGTTCTACGATGGTCGATGAAATTCTCAATAACTGGCTTGAGCCCCAGCACACGGGGAACCCCATCAACTATCGAGAGCATGTTGACGCCAAACGACTTCTGCAAAGTCGTAAGTTTATACAGTTGGTTTACTACTACATCCTCAACTGCATCTCGCTTCAGTTCAATAACTATGCGCATTCCACGGCGATCGGACTCATCACGGAGACGAGCGATACCATCAATTCGCTTTTCGTTGGCAAGTTCGGCGATCTTTTCGATCAATCGTGCCTTGTTTACTTGGTAAGGAACCTCGTCAATGATGATTGCCGTGGTTTCCTTCTTGCCGCTAGTGAGCACCTCCGTTCGAAGCTTCCCGCGAATCTTTATGATTCCGCGACCAGTGCGATAAATCTGCTTAAGCGGCGCATCGCCGTGAATAATTCCACCTGTTGGGAAATCTGGTCCAGGGAGAACTTCCATCAGGTCTTCAACCGCAACATCTGGATTTTTCACCACCATAACTGCAGCAGCGATTACTTCGGTTAGATTATGCGGTGGAATCTTCGACGCCATTCCCACCGCAATACCTTCTGCACCATTCACCAAGAGGTGCGGTACCTTGGACGGGAGGACAACTGGCTCTTCCGATGAATCGTCGAAATTCGGTATAAAATCGACAGTTTCCTTATCAATATCAGTCAGCAATTGCTCAGCGAGCGCCTGCATACGACATTCAGTGTAACGATATGCCGCTGCTGGATCCCCGTCGATCGAACCGAAGTTTCCTTGGCCATCGATGAGCGGGTATCGCATGTTCCATTCCTGGGCCATACGCACCAACGCGTCATACACTGCACTATCGCCGTGTGGGTGGAGTCGCTTGAGCACCTCTCCAACCACACCAGCACATTTGGAAGTCTTTTTATTCGAAGTGAGACCTTCTCCGAGCATCGCGTAGAGAATTCGCCGATGCACTGGTTTTAACCCATCGCGAATATCAGGTAGAGCCCGGCCGATGATTACGCTCATTGCGTAGTCCATATAGGACCCGCGCATCTCATCTTCTATATTAATTGCTACAATGTTGCTTTGTTCCATACGTGGTCAGATATCCCCAAACAACTTGAGATTAAATATCGAGGTTTCGCACCTTAAGTGCGTTCTCTTCAATAAATTCGCGCCGCGGCTCTACGGTGTCGCCCATCAACAGCGTAAAGAGCGTATCCGCTTCGATAATATCGTCTATCCGCACCTGTAACAGGCTGCGCTTCTCCGGATCTAAGGTAGTTTCCCACAACTGCTCCGGGTTCATTTCTCCTAGCCCTTTAAATCGAGTAATCGCCAAACCGGATCGACCTTTGTCCATGATGACCTGACGAATCTCAAACAGATTTGCTACTTTGGTATCAGCTCCTTTACCCGACTCGATGCGAATAGTGTAAGGGGCCGTTCCAAGCGATTCGCTCTTACTGAGAATCGATTGCAGTGTTCCAAAGTCTTCAGAAGCGACAGTAGGAAAACCGACATCAACAATGAACTGCTCATTGTGGTCCTCAACATTGATCCGCATGCTGTACCCACTGTGCTCTTTGTCTTCTAGATACTCGACATCTTTAATGAAGACACTTTCATACTGAGCTGCGAGTTGCGTGCCTACTTGCTCAACCACGCTTTCTAATGCAGCTTTATCTTTTAATGTCTCTTTATTGAAATTTCGCTGAGCAGCTAACGAAGCTACAATGGCTCGACCAGCAGAATCGGACGTTAGCACTGTAAGTATTTGCCAAGCTTCACCTAGCTCTTTAAGGAAATTCTCTAGTTCCTGGCCGGTCAATGTTCGTTCAGCATCTTCACCGCTGACTACCGTTCCATCAGCACCGGCGTTAATGACAAACGCATCAAAAGCGTTCTCGTCATGGAGATAATTTTCTTGCTTACCTTTCTTAAGCCGATACAAGGGTGGTTGTGCGATATAGAGATACCCCTTCTCGATAAGTTCAGGCATCTGCCGAAAGAAAAACGTGAGAAGGAGTGTGCGGATATGGCTTCCGTCCACATCGGCATCCGTCATTATCACTACTTTGTGATATCGAAGCTTCTCAATATCAAAATCGTCTTTCCCAATTCCACAACCAAGAGCAGTAATAATGGTTCGAATTTCTTCAAACGCGAGCATCTTATCAAAACGTGCTTTTTCGACGTTTAGAATTTTTCCTTTTAGTGGAAGTATCGCTTGATTGGTTCGGTCACGACCTTGCTTAGCAGATCCACCAGCAGAATCACCCTCCACGAGGAACACTTCACACAGAGAAGGATCTTCAATTTGGCAGTCTGCCAATTTACCCGGCAGCGCCATTGAGTCCATCGCACCTTTACGACGAACTAACTCACGAGCACGGCGGGCCGCGTCTCGCGCTCGTTGCGCGTCGACGGCTTTTCCGATTATCGACTTTGCAACCGAAGGATTCTCTTCAAAAAAGCGAGAGAGCTTCTCTCCGAGCATTGTCTCAACCAAACCTTTCATCTCGCTATTGCCGAGTTTGGTTTTCGTTTGGCCTTCAAACTGCGGTTCGGGAAGTTTTACACTAATAATTGCAGTTAATCCTTCTCGAACGTCATCGCCTTGCAGGTTGTCTTGAGCTGATTTTATCAACCCATTGCTTGAACCATAGTTATTGATGCAGCGGGTTAGGGTTGTTCGAAACCCTGCTAAATGGGTGCCGCCTTCAATAGTATTGATATTGTTCGCAAAGGAATAAACTGATTCGGTGTATCCGTCGTTGTATTGCATGGCGACTTCTAACGAAACGCCATCGCGCTCATCAACGAAAAACATTGGCTCCGGAAAAATAGGTGTTTTTGTCTTATTGAGGTGTTCAACAAAACTCTTAATTCCGCCCTCGTAAAAAAAGTTCTGGGATTTCCCTGAGCGCTCATCTTTAAAATTAAGCGCCACTCCCGCATTAAGGAAAGCTAATTCACGGAGACGAGAGGCTAAGAGGTCATACTTAAACCCTTCAATATTGGGAAACACTTCGGGGTCGGGAAAAAAGGTAATTCTCGTGCCGCGTTTATTGGTAGTTCCAATTTCCTTGAGTGGTGAAATCGGAGCACCTCTTTCAAATTCTTGAAAATAAACCGTTCCTTCTCGCTTAACTTCAACGCTCAAGCGTTCACTTAATGCGTTTACTACTGATACACCAACCCCATGGAGACCACCTGAGACCTTGTACGCTTTATTCTCAAATTTACCACCAGCATGGAGTTTCGTAAGGACAACCTCAACACCACTAATACCTTCAGTAGGGTGAATATTAGTTGGAATACCTCGGCCGTTATCTTCGATAGTAACAGAGCCATTCACATGAATCGTGATTTGCACTGTGTCGCAGTGCCCAGCCATCGCTTCATCGATCGAATTATCTACGACCTCAAAAACAAGGTGATGGTATCCACGTTCAACCGTGTCACCGATATACATGCCTGGCCGTTTTCGAACAGCATCAAGGCCTTCTAGAACTTTGATTTTATCAACGCCGTACTCTTCTGGTTCAGAGGCATTCGGCTGCTGTACTGAGGTCTCGCTCATTCGGATTCCTAATAAAAATTGGGGACAGTTCGGAGCTCTACAATAAGCTAAGTGACAGAGATGGAATCTTCTATTTCCCGCATAAATAAATGCATTAATTAGGTTCTAACTCAGTCACTCAGCTCGTTAATTAGCTCCAGCTATACGAAGCACCAGAGTATACCTAATAATAAGGAGAGGGGCAAACATAAGAATGTAGTAATTCCAGTGAGTTAGCTTAGATTATGAGGGGTTATTTTGCCGTCGGAAACAACGAGCAGAGTTGGCTGCTCAACGGCTTGAATTAGCTCCTCAGAAACTTCTGTTGCTGTGATGATAATTTGGGAATTAAAGCCGGAAATCATGCGATACAAGGCATCCTTACGGCTTCGATCGAGTTCAGATTCTACATCGTCTAGGAGAACAACCGGGGCTTCACCAAGTTTCTGTTTCAAGTAGTCGATAGCCGCCATTTTTAGTGCCAGTGCTAGGCTTCTCGCTTGCCCTTGAGATGCCGCAATGCGAGCTGAGCGAAAGCCGTATCCAGACTCTAGGAGTAAATCGATATCATCCCTATGGGGACCGAGGCTGGTTGTTCTCAGTGCTATATCTTTCTCGATACGATTACTAAGTAGCTCGTGTGCTCTGTCAGCAGATACCACTGATTTATTTTCTACGAGTTTACTTTGATACTCGATCCTCACTTGCTCCTTGCTCTCCGGAAGACCAACGAGCTGTTGGTAGTACGATTCTACGGTAGGGGAGAATTCAGAAATAAGCGCCAAGCGACGACGCACAATTTCAAGTCCTTGAGAAATCACAAGTTGATTCCAGGGCTCAAGATGGGCAGATACTTGCACTTGCGGGATACTTCCATCTCGCGCTGATGCCAATACGCTATTTCTGCTCTTAACCGAACGCTGGTATTGGACGATCGTTTCAACATAGGCGCGATCGACCATTGCAAAAATTCGATCGATAAATTTTCGCCTTCCCTGGGGAGGCCCTTTTACTAATTGTAATTCGTCGGGAGTAAAAACAACGCAAGCGAGTTGCCCATAAAAGGAACTCGCCTTCTCTACGCGATTTCCGTTTATGTATGCCGAATTCTTGTTACCAGTAATTCGACACTCTATTTCCTTTTGACCCTCTGTAGATTCTATTAAACCCAACAGTCGAGATTCTGGTAAGGAAGACTGGCCATTCTCGGACCAACGAATTAGTTCTTTTGTTCTGGATTCGCGAAAGGACTTGGCGTGCGCCAAAAAAAACACTGCTTCAAGCAGACTCGTCTTACCCTGGCCATTCCTTCCACTAAGGAGAGTAACACGAGACGGAAACTCAATAAGTTGGCTTTCGAGATTACGAAATTGGTTGAGCTCAATATGCTGTAGTTGCACCGGCGTATCTCATGCAGCCCGCAGCCGATACAGTTACTCAAAGCGCATCGGCATAACAATGCAAGTATAGAGCTCATCATCGCCGGAAAATAATCCTGGACCAAGATCACCATTAAACTTGATTAAAATGGTTTCAGTCGAAGACATCGCGTTGAGTAAATCAATCAAGTAGCGAGAGCTGAATCCAATAGTGAGATCCCCACCTTCTTGTTTCACCTCAACCCCTTCGGAGGCTTCACCGTATTCGGCGCTTGAAGAAGAAATAAGTAAAGTGCCTGAAATAAGCTTACATTTAACCGCTTTTGTCTTGTCTGTCGTTACAAGAGAAACGCGTTTTACTGCTGAAAGTAGCTCTGTTCTATCGACTTGAACGGTAGTTGTATGCTCAACCGGCACTACCTGTTTGTAATCGGGGAACTGACCATCAACCAGCCGAACACCTAGTTTCACCAAACCGCTCTCAACGGTAAAGAAACCATCATTTACGCCAATCTTCGCAGCGCCTTCATTCCCTTCCAGCACTTTCTTAATTTCCTGAATACCCTTTCGCGGAATGATCACCGAATGCGGCAAGCTAACCCCTTCAGCTGGTCGGTCAATCATCGCCAAGCGATGGCCATCAGTTGCAACGAAGCGCAAGCAAGGCTTACCAGGCCCAAGTGGCCCTTCAATCGACTCTGCATACACGCCGTTGATGTTGTAGCGCGTCTCGTCGGTGGAAACCGCAAAGGAGGTCTTATCGAACATTTCATAGAATTTGGCGGCATCAACTGAAATCGGATCTTTTATTTCCACGCCTGCCACTGCCGGAAACTCCTCAGATGAAGTTCCGTTAATTTTAAATCGCGACTGGCCACACTCAATCTCAAGACGCTGTTTCTTGGAAACATTGAGCGTCACATCTTGTGATGGCAATTCACGCACGATGTCGTGAATTACTTTAGCATCCACCGTGATGGAACCCGGTGTCTTCACTTTAGCTTCCGCTTCGCCGACTAAACTTACTTCAAGGTCAGTAGCAGAAATTCTCAGTTTATCGTTTTCCGCTGTGAGCTTTACGTTTGCCAAAATCGGCATCGTATTACGCTTCTCAACAATCGTATTGGTGAGATAAAGCAAATGGGAAAAGTTCTCTTTTGAAATCGAGAAGTTCATTGTTTGGACTCCAACAACAGTGGGTAAGCGCAGTTCAATTAACTTAGCAAAGCTTGTTCTGTTTACCAAACTTCATACTAAAAGCAGACAAGGCTAAATACATACTATTGTACAAACAATAATAAATTAATTTTAGTAGTAGTTTTTAGTTAATGGGATAACTTTCAATGAATAACTAAGCTAATATATTGATCGCTCTAATGATCTTCATGTTGGTACATGGGCAAATACCAGTGGATTATGCTGTTGGCTTCTGTGAGTAGCTGGGCATAGATCGGGGCTACTGAGTTTCGCCTGTGTATACCTTCATTGTTACCCACAATTATTCAGTGATTGTTCATTGCTAAACCACCAGGGTTCTCACAACTTATCCACAGAAAAAAATTAGATTTTTTTACTTTTTTTACACCATAAAGGCATAGTAATTAAGAGTACTTATCGAGACAATCTACACATCAATAATCTGGGAAATATGAGTAATCCACAGCTTACTCACAGCCAAAAAATGCATTAAATAAAAGCTAAAAGAAGTGTGTCGAAGAAAGGCGAGAATTAATGAATGCTTACCCAGATAGGGAGCTACTTAGTCAGGCAGTTACCCAGTCAGACTGTTTTGAATGCATCGCAGCTCGTCTTGGAACCCCGGGTCTCGAGATATCTTGTCAGCGATAACCTTGCGCGCGTGAATAACGGTAGAGTGGTCTCTTCCGCCAAATAGCGCACCGAGTTCGGGATATGAGCAACCGGTGTGCTCGCGACAGAGAAACATCGCAACTTGCCGAGCAAAGGCAATATTGTGCGTTCGTCGCTTTCCGAGAATGTCGTGCATGCTGACATTATACCGCTCAGCAACGACTTTCTGAATAAGGTCCGTAGTAATCTCTTTTCGAATCGAGGGTCGGATGCTGTTAATCACTTCCTCAGCTATTTCAGTATTGGGAACACATTTCCGCATAGCGCACATAGCATGCAGACGATTTAACGCACCTTCAAGCTCACGAACATTCGTATCGATTTGTTCTGCCAACATTTCGGCAACTTGCTTGGGCAATTCCATATTTGAGCCCTGTGCTTTCTTGTTGAGAATAGCAACACGAGTTTCAAAATCAGGAGCCTGCAAATCAGCTGAAACACCACAGGCGAATCTTGTGCGAAGTCGTTCTTCTAGACCAGTGAGCTCTTGAGGGACTTTGTCACAGGTAACGATTATCTGTTTATGTCCGTTATATAATTCATTAAAGGTGTGGAAAAACTCTTCCTGAGTTCTCTCTTTGCCAATGATGAATTGTATATCGTCGACAATAAGCAAGTCTAGGGAGCGGAACTTGTTTTTAAAACGTTCCATGTTGTTGCTTCTCAGAGAAGAGATGAGCTCAGTTACAAAACTCTCTGAGGAAACTAGTAGGACTTTCTTTTTTCGCCGCCGCGCTGCATTACCAATCGCATTAGCAAGATGAGTTTTTCCAAGCCCAACGCCACCATATATGAAGAGTGGGTTGTAATTAGATCCAAGATTCTCCGCGACTTGAAGGCTGACCGCATGTGCAAACTGATTACAGCCACCAACTACGTAGTTTGAGAAATTGTACTTCGGATTAATGTTGGTAGAGCTATGACTGGCTTCAGCAGATGAAACATCCTTCCTCGATACAGTAGGGCGATTCTTCGCCGCAATCTTAGAAGCCCTAACAGGCCCTTTTGTTGCAGTATTTTGCGGCGTTGCTGGAGTAGCATCAGTGTTTCGTGCTGCAACCTTAAACGTTATATCTACACACGAAACATCGAGAAGGGTCGCCAGAACATCTGAAATGACGCTTCCATAGTGTCGACTTACGTGCTCGCAGCAAAACTTGTTTGGAGCCAACATAATCGCATCGATTACGTCACGTGTCTCAATGTCTGAAATTTTAACATCCGCAAGCTTCAGTGGTTTAATCCAAGCAGCGAATATCTGAGAGTCTAATTGTTGAGAAAGTTTCTGGCAGGTGTTTTGCCATACCGCATCTGGCGTAGATACATCACGACCCGATCCACCCTTCTCGGAACTAAATTCTTGTTCGGGTGTATTACTAACTACAGCGTTGTTTGAAATCACAGCCTCTCCCTGGTCAAGGGTTTCAGGTAACAAATCCCTTATCCGCTCCATCCGAAAAATCGCCGCAGACAAATAGTAATAATTAAAACTCGAAACGTTTAGGAGATAACCACACTATTGAAGTGTTACTGGTGAAATGAACCCTCTCCGTAACCACCCAACGTCAATTTGGGAACCCCGACACTACCCCGAGTTCTCCAACAATACAAATGCCCAGAGCCGAACTTGAGGTGAGTTAAAGTTATAGGTCAAAGGATTTCAATCGTATGGCGTCGAAAAAAATTTTCAAAAAAGTTTCTCAAATTTTTTTCGACGAAGCGAAAAGCACATAAACGATACCCGTGCTATCTTAGGTTATTAATTCAAGTAGGAAAATGAACAGGCAAGTGCAGCAACAAACTATTACAATCGGCCAAGCTGAATTTATATTCTTCGTATCCGCAGTAGTCATTTTGCTATTCGCCCTACTCGAGTTGGCGCTCGGCACGCCTTCTCCCTTCGTCGACCTTTCGGCAATACTAACCGCGCTCGCTTATTGGACTCTGAGCTTTCGCGGACTTCGAATGTTGATGAGTGGGCTCACGGCAAGGGATGGAGCCGGACGCATGCAATTAATCGGCGGACTGCTTGTAAAAACGAGTTCCTTACTATTATTGGGTGATTTTATGCTAAATATTACCCGAAATAAGGCAATAAGTTTCTTTATAACAATGATGGGTTATTCTTCAATCGGCATTTTCTCTATCCTCTGCTTCCACTGGTATTTGTCCTCAAAGAACAGGTGCTCAAATCAGCGGGTAGTAGGAGAGTCTGAGTAGAGTTTTTTGCGCTCGGTCCTTCCATATTCCTTGTAATTATTGTAGGTAGAACCGGTCAATTGGCGTCGCTTATTAAGCGGCAGGTGGAAAATTGTAACTTACGACAGGGCAACGTACGACAGGCGATGGCAGCGGGATTTACATTCATAGGTGAGCTCGTTGGGGAGCATAGCGCCCCTTTCGTTAACAGCATGATAGTTGTTGGTGTTGTTGGTGCCACTGGTTTAGCCGCGCGTAAATCGCTTGCTGCGACAAGCAACCCACTTGTTCCCGATGACAAATTCTCTATGCGTACCGTTTTTGAAGTCCTGAGCAATATGTTGATTGCTTTGGGCGACACCGCAATGGGTAAAGACAATCGCCGCTACCTACCTTTTGTGGCATCGCTCTTTTGCTACATCTTTGTGATGAACATCTTTGGCTTAGTTCCCGGATTCGTTCTTTCTACCGATCATTACCAAATCAACGTCGGAATCGCGCTGGTCGCTTTTGCGATGTATAATTTTTGGGGAGTGAAGGAGATGGGAGTGCTTTCGTATTTGAAGCATTTCTGGGGTCCTATCTGGTGGTTTGGTTTCATGTTGTTCCCGATTGAACTGGTAAGTCACGCAATGCGTCCTCTTACCTTGAGTTTGCGTTTGTTCGGAAACATGACCGGTGACCACAATCTTTTGTCGGCAATGAATGAATTGGTTGCCGGACCTTTTACGTTTTGGGCGGCGGTGCCGTTCTATTTTCTGGGCACTTTGGTTTGCTTCGTGCAGGCCTTAGTTTTTTCCCTACTAACGATGGTATATATCCGCTTAGCGGTTGCTCATCATTGAGCGCAGCAGTTGCGAGTGGGTTTTTCAGTGTCAATGTTGTGCAACAACATGAGATGGAGGAATAAATGCGCTTACTGAATTATCTAACTGGGCTTGTAATCGTCACCCTTGCTCTTGTAACTCCGGCTTTTGCCGCAGATGGTGGAGCTCTGATTACAACCGAAGGAATGAAGTTTCTCGCTCTCGCTCTCGCTATTTTTGGCGGAGCTTTGGGGCAAAGTCGTGTAATGGCATCTGCGCTAGAAAGCATTGGACGTAATCCAGGCGCTGCTGGTCAGATGTTCGTACCTTGGCTGTTTGGGTTGGCTTTTATTGAGTCACTATTCATTCTAGCCTGGTTGATTGCTGCCGGATTTATCGGTTAGTGAGAAACCACTCAGCTGACGAGCTCATTGGCCAATGCCGAATAAGTGAGTCAGCACGAGGGAAGCAGCATGTAGAACTACTCTACACACTGCTTCCCTCGCTAAACTGTCATGACTTCTATCATCACCCTGACAACTGATTTCGGCCAACGCGACTCTTATGTTGCCGAAATGAAGGGTGTTCTCGTTAGCAATTCTCCCTCTTCCACTATTGTTGATGTTTCCCATGACGTACCGATTTGCAATGTCTTACATGGCGCTCGCTTGCTCGCTCAAGCGGTTCGGCAGTTTCCAAGCAATAGTATTCACGTAGGCGTAGTCGATCCCGGAGTTGGAAGTCGACGTCGAAGGATCGTATTGAATGCAAAGCTAGAGCAAGGACCAGTGTTTCTTATTGGACCTGACAACGGCCTCTTCTCGATCATACTTGGTACAGCTGAGTTACTTGGTGCTTGGCGTATTGAAGAGATTCCCAAAGGAATGAGTAGGGGGAATTCAACGACCTTTGACGGGAGGGATGTTTTTGCACCAGCCGCTGCACTTATTGCTAACGGAACCGAACCGACTGAATTTTGTTCCGAGATAGAGCTGTCGAATGCACCCTTGGTGCAATTGCAGATTCCCGATCCGCAATTGAGAACTGACGGAAGCTTGCAAGGTGAGATTGTATCCTTTGATCATTTTGGAAACGCTTTGACCAATATTCACCGCGAAGCGCTCGGAGAAAACTACCGAAGCTACCGTGGAATGGTTGGAAACCACGAGGTCGCTTGGGTAACGCATTACGCTGAAATACCCCCGAATTCGATAGGCTTATTATTTAACAGCCAAGGCTACGTAGAAATAGCAGCGCGCGAGCAGAGTGCGAAGGATTTGCTGCAGCTCAGTAGCGGAACTTCCTGCCAGCTGCTACTTAGCTAATAGTCCGGTCAATCAACACAGATAGAAGTTCTACGATATGGCGCTCTTACTTGTAAATCACGACGGCTCGGTTGCAATTGATGAAGCGTCCAAGTCACTCAAGAAAAAAACTCCACTGCTCGATGTCGTTGAGCAAGCAATTCGCCAAGTTGAGGCAGATGTTTCGATAAAAGTAGTTGGTTTTGGCGGTTACCCTAATGCGCTTGGCCAGATGGAGCTCGATGCTGGAATTATGGATGGCACGAGCCGCAAAACTGGTTCGGTAGGTGCGGTCAATAGTTGTCCTCATCCGATTAGTTTGGCCCGAAAGGTGATGGAGCTTCTCCCGCATGAAATTCTCGTTGGAGAGGGTGCTGATCGATTTGCCGCAGAATGCGGTCTTTCAGGAGACAACCTTCTCTCGGAGGATAGGATGGAAGATTGGCAAGAATGGGTGAACGAGAATGTCGATGAAGATGCGCAAGACGAATGGCCCGATGTTCCCCTTGTCCCGCTGATGGAGAGTAGCGGCTTTCAAAATGAAAAAGACACGGTGGTTATGCTTGGTCAGGATGCAAGTGGTGGAATCGTGTCGGCGGCAAGTAGCTCTGGCTGGCCCTATAAATACCCAGGTCGTTTAGGTGATTCGCCGATTATCGGTGCCGGTCACTATGCCGATAGCCGCTTTGGTGCAGCGGCCTGCACTCACACTGGCGAAATGAGTATCCGCACCGGTGCCTCACGTTCTGTAGTTCTCTACATGAAGATGGGCATGAGCCTAGAAGAGGCCTGTCGCGAGACACTCGCCGATGTCCAAACCCTAGAATCTGGCGTGTTGGAACAATTGGTAATCTACGGAATAGACAAAGAAGGCAAGCACTACGCCTGTTCAAACGCCCAAGCTAAACCATACTCGATTTGGACTAGCGATATGAAAGCACCGACCAAAGCGAAGGTCGCCGTGGTTAAGTAGAGCCAGTGGTTAAGCAAACCCAGTGGTAAGTAAACCCAGTGGTTAAGTAGACCCTAAGGCAGGCTTCTGTGACGGAGCTTCCAACTCAACCGCTTATTCGTTTTCACCCAACCAGCGTTCGGTTTCGATAGCGGCCATACAGCCGGTTCCGGCTGCGGTAACTGCCTGGCGATAGACGTGATCTTGGACATCGCCGCAGGCGAAAACCCCCTCTATCTTGGTTCTCGTACTATCTGCGTCGGTAATCAAATAACCGTTTTCGTCCATATCGAGGATGCCTTCAAACAGTTTCGAGTTGGGCGTATGGCCAATTGCGTAGAAAAGAGCGGCGCAACTTATTTCAGTTTGCTCCTTGGTTTCACTATGCTCGAGAATAGCACCGCTCAGGCCACCAGCCTTTGGATCGCCGAGCAACTCTGTCACAGTGTGATTGTAGATAACTTCGATCTTTGGGTTTGCCAGGGCCCGATCAGCCATAATTTTCGATGCGCGGAATTCATCCCGGCGTAGCACCAATCTGACCCGTTTACCAAAACGCGTCAGAAATACCGCTTCTTCACAAGCGGAATCCCCGCCGCCTACTACTACGATCTCTTCGTCGTTAAAGAAGGCACCGTCGCAAGTCGCGCAGGTAGACAAGCCAAACCCCATCAGCTCAGATTCCCGGGGTAGTCCCAAGGTACGCGCCGTGGCTCCAG
Organism: uncultured Bdellovibrionales bacterium; assembly: GCA_965366815.1. Classification (GTDB taxonomy): domain Bacteria; phylum Bdellovibrionota_C; class UBA2361; order SZUA-149; family SZUA-149; genus CBDUGV01. The sequence goes on from CBDUGV010000002.1 coordinate 34,284, forward strand.
TTGAAATAATCAGCGATTCGGTGCTGTGCTCTTCGTCGTCGAACCAAACGCGGAATGGACGTGAGCTCAGATCAACTTTCGTAGCGAGTTTTTGCTGAATATCTGCTCCGAAGCGGGCTGATTGCTTGCGCATCATGTCCATCAATTCAGGGCCCATCACCCCATCGGGAAAGCCAGGGTAGTTCTCGACATCAGTCGTTATAGTAAGCTGGCCTCCCGGCTGAGGGCCCTCGACCACAAATGGTGCAAGCTGGGCCCGAGCTGTATAGAGCGCAGCGGTAAGACCTGCTGGTCCCGTTCCTAAAATTAGTACTTTGTGGGAATTTTCAGAGCTCATATCGTCGCTTTTCTCGCTAGTAATACAAAGAGGCTTTGAACAATAATGAACGAGCGGGCACTACGCAAGTTGAGAAACCTCGCATATTACTGTGTATTTAAACTCGACTCGTCTGAGATTAGTCTCGGATAGAAATTTCAACTAGACTCAGCAACCTATGAAAAACCTACAGCGAGTATTAGTCGCCAACCGAGGCGAAATTGCCTTGCGGATTATCCGAGCCGCTCAGAGCCTTGGAGTTGAAACGGTCGCCGTATATTCAGAGCCTGACGAATCGGCGCCGCATGTTCGTTTGGCTGACGCGCGACTGAAGCTGGAAGGGGCAAGTGCTTCTGATACCTATCTCAACCAAGAGAAACTGCTCCTCGCTGCCCTGCAAAGCGGCGCAGATGCAGTGCATCCAGGCTATGGATTTTTTGCTGAAAACGCTGGGTTTGCCCAGGCGGTAGTTGACCAGGGTTGCACCTTCATCGGACCGACGCCCGAAGTCATCGCCTTGATGGCCGATAAGGAGCAAGCGCGAGCGCGAGCGGCGGAAGCTGGGGTGCCAGTGGTGCCTGGCACCGCCGCGTCAACCGATGTGAGCAAGCTAGCGGCCGAAGCAAAAAAGATTGGCATGCCAGTGATGGTGAAGGCGGTTGCAGGAGGGAGCGGTCGCGGAATGCGAGTTGTTCGAGAGGCTGCCGATCTCGAGGCAAAGATTGACGAGGCCATGCGTGAAGCTGAAGCCGGATTCAAGAATTCCAAAGTGTTCATAGAGAAGTATCTAGAACAGCCAAGACATATTGAGGTGCAAGTTTTCGCGGACGCCCAGGGAACTACGGTGCATGTCGGTGAACGAGAGTGCTCTCTCCAGCGAAGGCATCAGAAACTTGTGGAAGAAGCACCGGCGGCAAACCTTGACGAGACATTGGCTACCAAGATTCGCGCTTCAGCCGTCGACCTAGCGAAAGCCGTGGGATATCGGGGTGCCGGAACGGTTGAATATCTGGTCGATGGTGGCAGGGATGCAAACTCTGCTTTCTATTTTTTAGAGATGAATACGCGGATTCAAGTAGAGCATCCCGTAACCGAAATGGTCTCCGGCATCGATCTGGTCGCTGAGCAATTTCGAGTTGCCGATGGGCAAGAACTTTCGTTTCGTCAGCAGGATGTCAGGATGAACGGCCATGCGATTGAGTTCCGAGTCTACGCTGAAGATCCAGCCAATGAGTTTCGCCCAGCGGCCGGGAAACTTCTCTATCTCTCACGCCCCAGTGGCGTGGGTGTAAGAGAGGACAGCTGGGTAGAAGCGGGCAGCAAACTTTCACCGTATTACGATGCCCTTTTGTCGAAACTGAGCATTTGGGGTCGGGATCGTAGTGAAGCATTGGCCCGTGCACGAGTTGCGCTTGATGAATTTATTGTGGAAGGAGTGCCCACCACGCTTGGCTTTCATCGCTGGCTTCTGAGAAACAAGGATTTCCAATCAGGGGAGTTCGATGTGAATTGGATTTCGCGCGCCTATGCCGGCGAACAGCTGCACCCGAAAACAGTTGGCCCCTTAGTGCTTCCCGAGGAGACCTAAGCGAAATGTCTACAGCGATAGGGTCTTCCTTGTCTAAAAAAATGAGTGGGTCCAAGCGAATGAATGAGATCCAGGATCCGATAATTCCCATTGTTACATCCTGGATCGCGGATACGCCTGGTACTATTTCGCTCGGGCAGGGAGTTGTCCACTATCCTCCGCCCGCAGAGGTTTCACAGGGGATTGAACGATTCTTAGCCAACCCACAAAATCACAAATATCAGCCTGGTCAGGGAATTCCCGAGCTTCGGGCGCAAATCGAGAGAAAACTTCGAGAAGAGAATGGCATTTCGCTGGATCAGGGATATTCGCTATTCGTTACGGCTGGCGGCAACCAAGCGTTTGTAAACGCCATCTCTGCCATTAGCGATCCGGGCGATGAAATCATTTTGATGACCCCGTACTATTTCAATTTTGAAATGGCAATCGGATTGGCGGACTGTCGAGCAGTCTTGGTGCCGATGAACGATCAATTTCAGCTTGATATGCAGCGAATTGCCGATGCGATAACGCCGCGGACAAAGGCGATTGTAACGATCTCGCCGAACAATCCCACGGGGTCAATATATCCCGAGTCTGATCTGCGAGCAGTCAACGAGCTTTGCAGTACCCATGGCCTCTATCACATCGCCGATGAGGTCTATGAATACTTTACCTACGGAGATGCACTACATTTTTCACCTGCATCGATTTCGGGAGCTTCTGAGCATACGATCACTATTCAATCATTATCGAAGGCCTATGGATTCGCCAGTTGGCGTATTGGGTATATGCTCGTTCCAAAGCATTTGGAATACTCTGTGGTGAAAGCTCAGGATACGATCGTGGTATGCCCACCAGTTATCTCGCAATGGGCTGCTGCCTCGGCGCTCGAAGTAGGCGCTGAGTATTGCAGATCGAAGATTCGGCAATTTTCTGTGGTTCGCGATCAGGTCCTTCAGCAACTGGAGAGTATTTCGTCGCTTTGCCGGGTGCCAAACCCAGAAGGTGCATTCTATGTATTTGCTGATATACGCAGCGAACTAGAGCCGCTTGAACTAGTTCGCCGTTTGATTGAAGAACATCAAGTCGCAGTGATTCCCGGATCGGCCTTTGGAATGACGGAAGGGTGTTTTCTACGGCTTTCTTATGGAGCATTGCTCGAAGAGACAGTTGTCGAGGGCGTGCGACGCTTCGTTGATGGTGTGGTGGCGATAGTCGAGAAATGATGGTTGAAATAACATGATTGACAAGCAACGTTTTCTAGTCGATGCGGGCTCGCAGGGCCTACGGCTTGACGCCTTTCTTTCGCAGAAGCAACCAGAGCTTTCGCGTGCGAAAGCGCGAAAAGCCTGTGAGCAAAAACAGGTCTTGGTCAATGGAAAGCCAAAACGTGCTGGCTATTCATTACAGCTAAGCGATGAAGTACGCGTGCGAGGAGAGATTGAGCAGGTACGGGCGCGCGCCGACCTGGTTCGAGAACAAGGCGGTGCCTTGTCACATATCCGAATTCTTTTCGAAGACGAACATCTCTTGGCGATTGATAAGCCGAGAATGATGCACAGTGTGACGCTTGGTTCAGATGATCCGATAACGGTTGCCGACTGCATTGCCGCACATAGCGCTGCGGCTGCAGAGGCGTCGAGTGATGCACGTGAGGCTGGTTTGGTACAGCGGCTTGACTACTACACCAGCGGGGTCTTATTGGCCGCGAAGAGCAGTCGAATCTGGGATTCACTTCATCAACTGCTATTGGGTGAGCAAGTCGAAAAGGAGTATCTCGCATTGGTCGAGGGAGAAGTCACCTCGAAAAACCGGACTATTTACGAAGCATTGGTTGACGCAGGTGGTGGCAAGAAAGTGGCGGTTGCTGAGGAGGGGCGTCCGGCCCACAGCAGAGTAGAGTTGCTCGAAGTCTTGGATAATCAGAGTCTGGTACTGGTTCGCGGATCGGGAATGCGTCGGCATCAGGTACGTGCCCATTTAGCACACATCGGTCACCCATTAGTCGGTGATGATCTCTATGGTGCCAAGGCAAAGGAGTTCAAGCTAAAGAGCAGCTCTTTAGAGCTACAAGGCGAAGGCTTTTTCTTGCACTCCCTGTCAATTCGCCTACGACATCCAGTGAGTGGCGAGGACGTAGTCGTGCGCTCCGAAGTTACGTGACTGATGACACGTCTTTTTCACTTCGCTTCTGTCGTTGACGAGCGCTTCTTTAGTGGTAGACGATGTTGTCTTCGGTAGGAGTAGCGAGTGCAGTGAATAGGCGATCTATCGCTTCGTTGGCTTCAGATTCATTCTTCTTTAGTTCGCCTTGGATTTCCTTGATGCGCTTTTCATAGTCGGTCTTGCTCCAGTTCGGTAGATCTTTACCGGCTTTTTCTCTCCGGAACTTTAGATTAGTGAACGACTCGGTCGCCTTTATAAGCAAGTTTTGCAGTTCTATTCTCTGCATCAAAAAATGCTCAACCTCGGCGATGTTCTCAGCGCGGCTACCAATTTCTTCTTCGAGAACGAGACAACGGGATAGCACATTTTGATGATGTTCTTTGAGTTTGCGGATGGCTGCCTCATTGAGCGTGGCATCAAGTAGCACTGCTTTCCTCAGTTGCTTAAGTGCTTCGTCTGCTTTCTTGGACTCGATGAGGTCGTCGATTCGTTTTAGACGTTCCGAATACTTGCGAATCTTCGAGGAACCCTTTTTACCTCGAACTGTGCCCAGTAGTGGGTTCATCATTGCCCAAGTCAGACCGATCAGGGTCGCAAGCCCCAACCCCAACAGCACCAACGAAATTATAAAACTTCCAAGACCCATAAAGATAATGTAGTGATTTTTGCAGTAAATCCCTAGGTATGCTAACGTCCTTTGCCCTGAAAGGCAAAAGTCTTTTCTAGGTCCAATCCGCAAAATCATTGAATTTTTTTCGGACTGGCTCAGGTTAGACGAAACACCCATTCTAGTTATGCTATACGCCGATTACAATGCGACTTCTCCAATTTCTCCGGCGGTCACCCGTGCCATGCAGCCATTTCTGGCCTCGCAATTCGGGAATCCTTCTAGCACATTTCAGCCCCTTGGTGCTCGTGCCAAAGAGGCAATTGAGCTTGCACGTGAGCAAGTAGCATCTTTCGTTGGGGCCAGACCGAGCGAAATAGTCTTTGTAAGTGGGGGGACTGAGAGCTGCTCGCACGCCTTAATTGGGGCTGCTCGGACAAAAAGTTCTCAATGTCGGATCGTCTATTCTTCGGTTGAGCATTCGGCGGTCCTGGAGACGGTGAATTTCTTAAGAGAATTTCGCTCTTGTAGAACTAGCGAAATAGCGGTCTCTGGAGCAGGGATGCTCGACGAAAAGCAGTTTCTACGAGAATGCCAAAGCTCACGCGAAGTAATTGTGAGCTTGATGTCGGCCAACAATGAGACAGGTGTCCGGTTTCCTATTGCTCGACTTGCTGAGCGATGTCGCGAACTGGGTGACACTGAGGTGTTGTTTCATACTGATGCAGTTCAGACTGTTGGAAAGGAGCGAGTTGATTTTTCCAGACTGGGCGTGGATCTGCTTAGTATCTCAGCCCATAAATTTGGTGGACCAAAAGGGATTGGTGCACTGATTATTCGCCAAGGCAGTGCGTGGCAGCCAGTCGTTCGAGGTGGTGGACAGGAGTCGGGAAGACGAGGTGGAACCGAAGCGGTGGCTCAAATAGTTGGAATGGGCCAGGCTGCTCAGCTTCGCCAACAACAGCTATCGGATGGAACCTGGGACCGGGTATCTCAATTGCGCGATCAGTTCGAAGACTGCATACAGCGCGAAGTTTCGGATGTGCTTATTCACGGAAGCTCGAGCGATCGTTTGACGAACACCTCCAGCCTGATGATCTCGGGGATTAACAGTAAGCAGTTGAGAAATGAACTAGCTGAACAAGGGGTGATAATTGCCTCTGGCTCAGCTTGTAGCGCCTCGCAGCTTCGCCCTTCTCATGTATTGCGGGCAATGGGCAACAGTGTATTCGATTGCTTGGCAACTATTAGAATTTCTCTAGGAGTTGAAACAACTGAGCAAGAGGTGGAACAACTCGTGGCAATCCTCGGCAGGCAGATAGCACGACATCGTCGCACTGCTCGAGAGGTCGTGCGTGAACGCCTTGTAGCAAATACCTAGAGAAAGGTGTTTTGTTGGGCATGGCTAGTTTTGGGTCGCTGGGTTTCCCTCGCTGGGTGGCCTCATTACGGAGTGTCACCACCATAAACAGGAATTAGCGAACTGTAGTTGAGTATTGGCTATTGGTTGTCGTGCTACTGCCGCCCAAGGCACCTGAGATACCGATTCGAGTCCCTCGACCGATTGTACCAGAACCAGATACACTTATCGCGGCCCCGCCTGCAGTGCGCCGGGAGTGTCTCCGACCTTGTCTGGTGTAGCTCTTGTCTTTAAAAACAGTTCCGGAATTTGGCCCGGTTCTATGATAACGGATCGGCTTGTGACGATTTGAGTAGTGATTTGATCCGCGATGACCATCCAGTCGGTAGGGATCGATGTAATATCTTCTGCGCTCACTAATTACTACGGTTGGGTTACTTGCCTCAATCTTGTTTCGCTCTTGTTGCAGTCTGTTTGCTTCAGCACGGAGTTTATTCGCCTTCTCCTGTTCCTGAACCGAGGCGATCTGTGCGACTTCAGCGTTTAACTCACTGCGTGCCGATTTTATTTTCGTTTTGCACTCGGCCAGGGTGGATTTCTGCTTGAAGCAAAGCTGCTCAACCTCGTCCAGATCGTATTCAAGTTGATGATCGCGTTTGGCCCGGATAGCACGCATGGTCAGCTCATGAAATAGTGACCGCTTCTTGCTCAGCTCGAGTGAGTCTCCGGCGTCTTTCGCGGTTTCTTCTTTCGGAGAATCTGTTCTCGTCTTAACCGAGGCGTCACAGCCTTTATTCGTCCATACGCCGCCACATTCGGTTAAATCGCTCAGAGCCGTAGTGGGGGAAAAGAGCGCAAGAGCGATTGGTAAGAACGCGAGTTTTCTATAGGAATTTTCGAATACATTCATACCTCTCAGTATACCAGAAACTGCGCGTTTTCGGGGCGCTTCTTGGATTTCCCATAAAGTTCCGATTTGTTTTGAGTTTTTCCTTCTTCTGATTCAATATGCTACTTAGATTATCGGAACTACTCTGATTGAGCGATGATACGTTTTCAACTGATCTTATTTTCTCTTCGAACGAACAGCGTCCTGTTTGGCCTATTGGCACTTTGGATGATGGCGGTTCATTTCTTGATGGGCAGCTATGTTCATTCGAATGGGTTCCTTGCCTGGGGCCTGCTTGCAATAGCTGGATGTATTGCACAAGAGCTCTGCGTGCGTGGCTTGCGAAAACAGCGTTCATGGGCTTGGATGTTGGCGACGGTTTTCGGGTTAGTTAATTTGTGGATTGGAATAAATAGTCTCGTTTCTTTTCCTGACGTACGAGCTTCGGACTTTGCTCGTCAGATTGGTGTTGTGGGTATTACTTTCTACTTCTTGCTTTCGGGATCGATTATTCTCTTTGGTCTGTATCTCGGTAAAGGATCCGAGAGCGAATGAACCCAGATCCTCGCGATGCGATTTCCTTAGCAGAGCGCCAAGCATTCCTCCTCCAGGCAACGCGATTCGCGGCAAGCTCGAGAGAGATAATACTTTCAGTAGTGCAGAGCGGGTTCGAGGTTCAGGCAAAAGCTGACAAGACGCTGGTTACCACTGCCGACATTGAAGTCGAACGAGTGATTCGTGAAGAGATTGTTCGCTTGTATCCTGATCACGGAGTGCTTGGCGAAGAGTTCTCCGAACATAATCCCGGCGCGGAGTATTGTTGGATTATCGATCCGGTAGATGGGACTGAGGCATTTGCCAATGGGATTCCAACCTACGGCACCGTATTGAGTCTTTACTATCAGGGACAACCATTGGTTGGGGTGCTCGATAATCCAGGACTAGATCTATGCACGGTCGGTGGGTACGGGCTCGGCGTGAGCTGCAATGGCAAACCACTCAATCAATTCGAAGATATTCGAGCAAAATCGACTGAAGAGATTAGACTGATTGTTTCAAAGAGAAAGAATTTCTCCCGCTATGGCGAAGACAGGGTATTCGAAGAGCTTACCCGAGAGTTTCCAAACATTCTTGTTTTCGATAGTTGTTACGCCTATACCGCATTAGCGCACGGCAGTGTTGATGCGATTGTCGATTACAATGTCCGCCTTTGGGACGTGAGTGCTGCTTTGGCGCTTGTTCCAGAGCTAGGTGGCAGCTACGAAATTCTGGAACAAAAAGATCGCGGCGATGGTATTCAGACTCTCAGTGTCGCCCTGGGAAAGCAGCACGCAGTTGATCTAATTCGCGAAGCTATTTCTTAGCTTCCGTTGCGTCGTCCCCAGGCTCACGATTGACGAAAGAATTGTCACTTCCTTGGGCACGCTCTAGCAATCGAAAGGTGCCGTCATCGCTCACATTGCTCCAACCCCTTGATTCAAGCTCAGATAGGAGCGGATGTTCTCTTGGGAGTAGGAAGAACCCGATGTCATATTGATCGACTAACTGTTCCCAACCCGGTTTGCGATTGAGGATAGTCAGATAGTGCAGAAAGGTGTTGCCAGTCGAATGGAAATCTCCTCGTCCGTCGATAAAAGTTCTTTGGTCCGGATACAATGCCCAATTTAGAATTCCTCCATGATGATATTCTGTGAAAACGCGAGGAGGTGTCGGGTGTGCCTTGAGGTATTCAGTCGCCGCAATCGGATATCGCTCGGCCGGAATAAGCCAAGAGGACACCGAACCTGGGGTTGCACCTCGATGTCGAGTAGGAACGTAGTAGGTTGTCCAAATGAAAAGCAGCAGCGATAGAGATGCGGCTAGACAAATCGGGGAAGGGGCAAGATAGAGCTCAACTCGGGCAGCGTACTTTGCAAATTTGGATTCTGATTCGGCAAATAACTGTGTCCACAGGGAGCAGATCAGTGGAAGTGAGACAATCATAAAGGCGGGTATAAATCGCTGAATCTTGAACGTAGCAAGGAGAAAAACTAGGCAGGGAATGGCTTCCCTTAATCGGATTTTCTTCTTTCCAAGAACGCCAGCGCCCAAAGCAATACCGCTGAGCACCATATACACCGCCAAGGCCTGTCCGTAACTCGTATGAAAACCGAGCGGGAGTAGCTCAATCGTGTTTCGATACACCTCTGGAATCATTCTATCGCGATAGCCTAGAATGTACTTTACTGCATCCAGTCCAAGTGGATGAAGGAAAAGAAATCCGCAGGCACCAAGTACGACCACTACTGAGAGAAGCCAGATGCGGCGACACATCCAAGCTCGTGGCAGAATACTGCGATGCTTCCAGGCTCGCGCCAGGGCAGTTCCTGCCGCATCGAGTCCGATCAGTCCGTATCCATATATCACGCCACCATGCGAATTATTCCAGATCCAGAAGAGCGGAATGAGAATCAATACATGCAAATAGGAAAATCTGTCGTCTTCGTCTGGGCTGCTCAGGAGTAGAGTGGTGATAGCCAAGAACGCAAAACTGAACATGCGTGGTCGAACACTAGTGGTTACCCAAAGCGCATATACAAGAAAGGGGAGTAGCGCGAGGGTTATGAGAGCCCAGCTACCGCGCCTGCTGTTTTGGATCAGATAACAAACGATAACTATTGCAAAGAGAATTGTTGCAGCATTGATCGCCGAAGCGAACCCATTGACTAAAAAGATACGATAGAAAATGAGCTGGGCTAGCCAATTGATGTTTGTCCAGGTCAGGTCGCCCGTTGTAAAGCAGAAGGGATCAACGCGGGTGAGTTGGCCTAGCTCGTGGGTGACACGACCTGAGGCTAAGTGCCAGAATATGTCGTAGCCACGGACAGTTCGTGTTGCGACGAAGCTGAAGAACCCCCAGATCACTACTCCACTAAGGAAAAGCGCCAGGAGGGCCTGATTTAGAAAAATCCGCCTAATACGCATGGTGCCCTAGGAATTAAAGCGTTTAGTAGCTGAGAAACATCATATGACTACCTCTATTTTCCTATGCGCGGAAGAGAGAATTGTGCTCGTATTATAAAGTTGTTTCTTTGGGTAGCTGAGCATCGAACTTTCTGGACAACAAAGGGTGTTTTTCTAGTGCTATGTTCGGGCTATCTCTGACAAGGCAATTTCAAGTACTTGAATTCTTGACTAATTCCAAGGCGAACAAATGAGTAGGGGCCTACAGTTCATTTCAGGGATTTTCATAAGCATCCTAACACTTGCGGTAGTTATCTATCTCGCGGATTGGAGTGGAGTTGGCGATTCATTGGCTCAAATCGAGCTGTTCTATCTAATTCACGTACTGATCGCATTACTGGCGAATTTCTTTTTGCGGGCAGTTCGCTGGAGGTTCCTGCTTCCGAGCATTGAAGAGCCTCCTTCGATTCGATTGTTGTTTGACTCGATAGTGGGCGGGGCGATCGCGTCGATGATTTTTCCACTTCGTGCAGGAGAATTCGTTCGCCCTTATATTTTGAGCCGATTTTCACGGCAGTCGTTTGGATCGTCGTTTGCGTCCGTGGTTATTGAACGTTTTTTTGACCTGCTGTCAGTAGTTCTTACCTTCGTATGTTTAATGTCTCTCCTAAAGACGATACCTGACACGGTTTACATTGCAGCACAGGGTTTGGCTCTTATTGTTCTGATGCTCCTATTTTGTATATTGATAGGGAGCTGGTTTCCGTCGAAGATGTTTCTTTTTGCTAGAGTAATCCTGCAAATTCTCCCACTGAACCCGAGGGGAAAAATCCTAATTCTCGTAGATGAGTTGCTTTCAAGTTTTGCTATCCTGCACGACCTACGCCGTTTCGCAAGTGTTCTGATTCTGTCGATTGCTGTTTGGTTCACAACAATTGCTTCTTTTTGGTATTATCTCTCATTGTGCGGTATTGAGCCGACTTGGATCTTTGCGGTAGCTCTTGCCGTGTTCATAGCATTATCGATCGCTGTGCCGAGCGCCCCAGGATTTGTTGGCGTATATCAGGCTGGATGCCTGCTCGCGTTTAGCGCGTTTGAACAGGGAACTGGGCCCGCAGTTGCTTTTTCAATTGTTTCTCACGTTGTTGGATATGCACTTGTCTTCTCCATTGGCATGAGCATACTTTGGTACCGCGGCCTATCTTTATCCTTTCTAAGAGGATTACAAACTAGGACGACTGAGCAATGAGAATTTTTCGCGCAGCACTTTTCTCTGTCTTCGTTAATTTAGGCAGTGCTTTTGTGCTTTTGCGGTTCGGCGCACTGCACATTCTTTCGTTCTCAGGAGTAGACGAACTTGCCTATCTACCCCAATCACTGAAACTCGCAAGTGGGCACCCCCCAACTTTTTTTCATAAAGAACTCGATACGCCTTATGTGCCAGGAGCAAATCTCCTAGATAGCCACTCCACACCATTGGACATTGCGGTGGGTTCTCTTGGCAACTTGTTGGGGTTTGCCCCGGCTGAGCTTGGATTTGCTCTCGATCTCATTTGTGTATTTCTCTGCTATTTATTGTTTTCCAAGTTCTTTCAACTCTTTGCGGAGAATAAATTGTATGCCGAAGTTGCAGCCATCATTGCCTTAGCTATTCCGCGCCTCTTTGCGATAGATGGACTCTTTCTTCTTCCATCACCATTTGGTGAATTCGTTTTGAACGAGAAAATCTCAGTGACTTCAGCCTTGCCTTTCGTCCGGGGCGTATATACGCAGCTAAGTTACCTTTTTTATCCTATGGTGCTCGGACTAGGCAGCTTTGCCATATTGAATAGATACAATCTTCGAGCCTTTTTCTTTTCCGGTTTGCTCGCTGGATTGAGCATTCATCTATATTTTTTTGCATGGGCAGCTGGATGCCTGTTAATCCCTGTCACAGCCTGTATATACTTTTTAGGTGCTCGCAATTGGAGGGAGGGTGGTTGGCGCAGCTTTTTGTTTGGCATGCTGGTCTTTGGAATTGCTTCACTTTCCGGCTCGTTGTTAGGCCTCTATTCGATTCTATTTGGTGCCGGAGGGTTGACGACCGTCGACGCTCCTGAAGTAGGCTGGTATTGGTATTTTTCGCCTGAGGTATTCTTCCTATTGGTCTCCTGTCTCTTGTGTAGTTGGTTCTCAACGAGCCTATCTCCAAAGGGCCGGCTTATTGCGAGTATTTGTGCCGGCTGCTTTTTTCTTCAGCTCTTTTTTATGAATGCACAGGCTGCGCTTGGAGTAATTATTTCCCCGTTTCGCATCGTATCCATCTATCTCCAGCCAATCGTGACAGGTTTGTTTACGATAGTAGTATTTCGTTTTTTGGAAAGATTTCAATCGAATAGATTGACCATGGTAACTGCGTGCCTGCTTCTTGCAGTTGTTTTTGTTCCTGCTACAAGAAAACACGTTGAGGCGTACCATTTTAAAGAATCTTGGCTTGATTATGAGCTCTCCAAGTATTTAGTGGAGAACACGGAAGTCGATTCCGTTCTGGCCATTTGGCTTACCACCGGAGTTCTCGATTTTGTACCGGAAACCTATCCCCTCCGTTTGTTACCGACTACAGTGGCGGCAACTTCCGGTCGGCCTATTCTTGCACAGAGCTGGATAATTCCTCGCGGGCTAGATCTTGCACAACTGACAGGTCGCGAGCTTCTTCTCGGATGGCTTTACACGGGAACTCCTCGATTCGCTGTGCCTTGCATCGAAAAAATACCTTTTCCGGGCGATCTACTAACCCTCACTTGGACTGGTCATTTGCACATAAGAAAGAGCATGTGTGAATTGCAAGAGAAGAAAAAATTGGACAAATGCGTGCTGCTCAATTCGTTTACAGTGGACTATGTCCTCTGGGATCTGGCCAACCGATCAATTCCCACAGAAGTAGAACCGTTTCTCTCGAAAGTATGGCAGTTTTCTGAAGGAGAAGCCGTGCTATACAGATTCGACCAAGACGCCGCGATTCGCACGTTGTGTGTCGAGTAGCCACCACCGTAGCAGGATTCGTATTGGCAAACATTAAGATAACCGATAGGTTAGCCAAGACGGCTTTGAGCACATAGGACCGCATGCGTGTCGAACAGCTTTTAACCCATCTATGAAAAAATTCTGAAATGACGACTCAGCCAGACAAGCTTATTCTCTCACTCGTCACTCCAGTGTATCGGGGTGAAGAGTACCTTGAAAAACTGGCTGATTCTATCGATGCGCTACGCAAAGAATTTGAGCAAGAAAATGCTCCGATTGAATTGGCTGAGGCAATTTTTGTCGACGATAGTTCGATCGATAATTCCGACGAAGTACTTCGAATGTTAGAGCAGAAGTATTCTTGGGTCCGGGTAATTTACTTGTCGCGGAACTATGGACAGCATTCTGCAACTATTGCTGGGATTCTCCATTCGGTCGGTGATTGGATTGCGACAATTGATGAAGATTTACAACATCATCCGGTAAACATTCCATTGATGCTCGCTCAGGCAGTGAGAGAAAGCCAAGACATAGTATACGCGAAACCGATTGATGCAGTGCATGGCTCTTGGTATCGAGATGTCTCCTCTCGTGCAATTAAGTGGTTTGTAAGTATCTTGGTTGAAAACGATAATGTAAGAAAGTTCAATAGCTTTCGCCTCATTCGTGGCAGTGTGGCGAGGGCTGCTGCCGCGGTGGCATGTCACGATACATATTTCGATATGGCGCTTTGTTGGTTTAGCAATCGAATCACTGGCATTCGACTCAATCTCAAAGATTCGAGGTATCAGCAAGAAGCGGTCAGTGGATATACGTTTCGCGCTCTGATGGCTCATAGCAGACGCTTGTTAATTTCTTCTCCGAGCCGACTTCTTCGCATGAGTTCGGTGTTTGGAATTATGGCACTGGCTGGAAGTTTGGTCGTAGCTGTTTTCATTCTTTTCTCAAAGCTTATGTATCCCGATACAATTACGGTGAGTGGTTGGACCACATTAATGATCTGGGTGCTCTTCTTTGGTGGCCTTACTTCGTTTATGTTAGGAGTAATGCTGGAATATTTTTCAGTAGTCGTACTTCAGGTTCAGGGCAAACCTTCTTTTTTCGTAATCGATCGCAGTAGTGACTCGATATTAAACAATTGGATCGCTCGGATCCCTCAGCATGCAAATCTTGTGTCAAAAATCGAATAGCACTTCAGCTGGCTATTGTGTTGTCTTGTTTGGACTAGGCTTGATTGGCTCGGAGATCTCGCTTCAGTTGAAACGATCGGGGGCAGAGCTCTGTTTTGAACAAAGGATGCCTTGGTTGGATCATTCGCGATACTCTCAGATACTGCAGCAACTCGAAATACAGTTGGGAAGTATCGCCACAGAAGCTAATCACGACAGACCTCGCAATCTGAAGTTTCTTTGGAGCGCGGGCAAAGCAGGTTTTTCTGCAGGCGAGAAAGACGCAGAGATAGAATTGGCGGTCTTTCAACGATTCTTGAGAAGCGTTGAGTCGATAGAACAAAAGGGTTGTTTTTCTAGCGTTTCTGTTATCTTGATTAGTTCAATCGGCGGATTGTTTGAAGGGCAACGGCTTGTTTCGAGAGGATCAACCCCGACGCCTTTGCGGCCCTATGGGGATCTCAAATTACGTCAAGAAGCCTGTATCGCTGAGCTACCTAGGACGATCCGACACCATATTCTACGGGTGACCTCTGTGTATGGCATACCGCGGACGGGACAAAGGCGTGGACTCATCCCTACATTCATTGTGAACGGTCTGACACAGCGGATCACGAATATTTCGGGTTCGTTGACGACACTGCGCGATTTCATTTGGAATGCTGATATCGGCAAAGCCGTATTGCAGATTCTTAGAGAGCCGATCGACGGAGATAGAATTAGCAGCAACACTCATGTGCTGGCGAGTGCTAAACCTTCATCTATTATGGAGATTCAGCAGGCTGTGGAGGAAGTAGTCGGGCGAAAGCTATATATTGCATTGAGTTCTACTCCCTCGAACATGGCAGATATCAGTGTCTCGCCGAAATTAACTGCTCGTTTTTTTTCTAGCTCGGAATTGAGAGTTTGTGTTCGCAATATTTACTTGGATATTGTTCGCTCTGGTATGAGTATATAACGAGGAATGTAGAGAAAATGGCCCTCTCTTGTCGCGTATGCCACAATGCTGATGGAAACCTCTCATACACTTTGCGAGAGATGCAACTTGGTATGCGAGATACCTTTAGCTACTTTCAATGTGCTGAATGCCAGTGTATGCAAATTGTTGAGGTTCCTGAGAATCTCGAGAAGTACTATGGGGAGGGGTATTATTCTCTTTCTCCAACCTTTGATAGTCCACTGCAAAAACTCTTTTTTGCTTTCGTGGCACTCTTTGCGCCGTTTATCCGAATTGCGATTGCGAGTAGAGGTTGGTTCGGCAGATCTCTTCGAGAAATTCTTGGACGACTCGATCTGCGACTCTTGATACTTGAATCAGTAAGTCGCTGCAACCTTTCCACTTCATCCCGGATATTGGATGTTGGGTCGGGAGCGGGCTTTATATCATACTGTCTTAGGCAAACTGGCTTCGCATATATTAAGGGGATAGACCCTTTCATACAAAAGGATCTTCACTACCGAAATGGACTTGAGATAGTTAAAGCTGATTTGGTTAATTATGCGCAAAAAACTGAAGAGCGATTCGATGTTATAATGTTTAATCACTCGTTTGAACATTTGGAGAATCCGAAAGAAGTACTTGATGCAGCAGCTGCTATTCTTAGCGAGGAAGGAACGATTCTTCTTCGTATGCCAGTAATCGATTGTTATGCGTTTGAAGAGTATGGTGAAGATCTTGTTTCACTCGATGCTCCTCGTCATCTGATAGTTCATTCAAGGCGTTCGACAGAAATAGTCGCCGCAGAATGTGAGTTAGAAGTTGTTGAAGTGTTTTATGACTCAAACGAATCTCAATTCTGGGCAAGTGAGCAGTATCAGAATGATATCCCACTTGAGGCTCCTGAGTCGTATCGACATAATAAGAAAGACTCAATATTCTCAAAGTCCCAGCTGTGCGAGTTTAGGAAACGTGCTCGTGAGCTTAACAGTCAGGAAAATGGTGATTGGGCCGCTTTTTATTTAAAGAAAAAGCTTCGCTTAAATCAGAAATAGTCTGCTGATGTCTTCTTCATCAATTGTAATACCGGTATTCAATGGAGCCCGCTTTATTCGGAAAACGATAGAGTCTGTTTTGCTTCAGACACATGAAGATTTTGAATTGCTCATAGTGGATAATGTTTCGACGGATGATACTCTTGAAATTGCTAATTCTTTTAATGATCCACGAATGAAGGTAATTGCAGAGTCTAATCATGTAAATTTACCTGCTAACTTCAATAGAGCGCTTACCCATGCAAAGGGTAAGTACATTAAGATTCTTCCTGCCGACGATCTTCTCCATCCAACCTGTCTTGCGAAGCAGTTGCAGTGCTTTGAAGAGCACGCTGACAAAGACATTGCTATTGTCAGCTGCTATCGAGATATCATTAATGAATCGGGGAAACGATGCGTTCCGGCTAATCCCAAGTTCAAAGGCTTAATTGACGGCAACCATGCGGTTCGTCGAACAGTTCGAGCTGGAGCCAATATTCTTGGAGAGCCTGGTGCAACTCTAATGCCAAGGCAGCTCTTGATTGATGTTGGTGGCTTTAATGTGACTTTGCCATTTGTGTCCGACCTCGACCTTTGGTTTCGTGCGCTACGTAATCGAAGCTACTTTGTCTTTCCGGAAGTCCTGACGAGTTTTCGAATTTCACGTTTTTCGATGAGCTATGTGCTACAGAGCGAACAAACCAGACAGTACCATCAGCTTATACGAAACGCCGAAGCTGATGCTGACTTTGGGATATCCCTATATGACAGCGTTGTTGGAAGGTGGAATTCTTTCGTGAGAGCACAGACTCGATGGCTCGCTTATCGCTTGTTGTTGTCACGCCACCATTGAATTGTCTGCTCCAAGCCTTGAGGGAGTTCGATACTGGGATTCCAACCAAGTGCATCTTGTAAGAGACTCGTATCTGCGGAAATGACATCAGGATCGCCCTCAGGTCGGCTCAAAGCGCCGAAGCTGGGACCACTGTTAGTGCCGTATAGGTCACAAATAGTTTGAACAACCGTACGTATTGAAACACTTGCTCCTGAGGCTATGTTTACTGCTCCGGTGAAGTTGCTTTCTAAGAGCCGAACAAGAGCAGAGCCTGCATCTGTGACATGAAGATAGTCTCTCTTTTGAACACCTTCTGAGCAGAGAATCTCTCTACCTTCGATGAGTGAAAGTATTGTTGCGGCAACAAGTCGCTTGCAATGCTCTCGAGGTCCATACAAGTTAAATAGGCGTGCCCACGCGCATTCAAATCCTGCCCTCTCAGCAAACGCTTCGCTGACAGACCGAACAGCGTTTTTACATACGCCATAGAGTGTGCTGGGCCGTAGAGGAGTCTGCGATTCTAAACAGGGTTGATCGGACCACAGATATTCGGCACAGGATCCTATTAGCACGGCTCGTGTGCCACCGTATCGAGAAAACGATTCTAGGAGATTTGTCGTCGCAGCAATCCAATGCAAATTCGAAGTACCATTCCAGAATTCTGACGGCTCTGTTACCCAGGCCAAGTGCAAGAGATGGGTAGGTAAGACTTTTTGTATGAGGGCCTCAACCCCTTTCGGGTCATGAAGATTAACTAGGTGATGCGTTACTTGTTGTTGCTCCAGCACAAATGCGTTTCGCGCACAGGTGTGGACTTCCCAATCAGAGGTATTAATTTGGGCGATGCAACTATGTCCAATGAAGCCGGTGCCACCGGTAACCAATACTCTATTCATAACTTCAATCTAAATCGAAAAATCTGCAAACTCTCGATCTCGTCGTGACATAATCGGATCCTGTATCGGCCAGTCGATGTTAAATGTCGGATCGTTCCAACGCACACCGTTTGATGCACCCGGGTCGTAGAGTTCTGACATTTGGTAGTGAACCTCGGTTTCGTCTTTTAAGGATTGGAATCCATGTGCAAAACCTTCAGGAATATAGAGCGCATTGCGATTATGTTCAGAAAGCTCTATTCCAATCCAGTTGCAATACGTCTTTGATTCGGGTCGCAGATCAATCACCACATCATAGAGCGCGCCTCGACTGCATCGGACTATCTTAGTTTCGGCTTTCGGTGCATTCTGAAAATGCATACCCCGTAAGGTTCCTTTGGTTTTATTGAAAGAGATATTACATTGTCGAAAAGAATGGACGAGACCGTGCTCAGCAAATTCTTGTTCACACCAAGAGCGAGCAAAAAAACCTCGTTCGTCTTCAAACTGCTCTAACTCAATTAGAAAAACATCAAGTAGAGCGAGCGGTTTAAAAATCACGATACTACCGTGGGTTCAGGTATCGCGACGATGAACTTTCCACCGCGATTCGCAAATTCAGCCTGCTGTCGGATTATTTCATTTTTTAGGTTCCAAACAAGAATGACCAAATAGTCTGGTTGTCGTTTGTCAAACTCTTTTGGTGATACCACTGGAATGTGGACTCCTGGCATAAGACGATCCTGCTTCAACGGATTACGATCGACAACAAAATCTATGGTTTCGATTCCTATTTCGCAATAGTTTAGTAGAACAGCCGCCTTCGCTGCTGCGCCATATGCAGCAATCGACTTACCTTCTGCCTTGAGTTTTGCAAGCATTGTAAGAAGTGAGTCCTTAATTGCAGCTACTCTAGTTGCGAACTGCAGATAATAGCCATCCCTATCGACCCCGCTCTCCTTCTCATTCCGAATAAGTTGTTCGACACTTGGAGAGGCGGGCAATGTGGTAGATCCTACAGTGATTCGCAATGAACCTCCATGGATTGCTACCTGTTCAACATCGATAACGTGCATGTCGTAACGAGCAAACAGGCTCTTCAGAGAATGCAAAGAGAAATAGCAAAGATGCTCGTGATATATAGTGTCGAACTCGACATTCGATATCATTTCGACGAGGTAAGGTACTTCGATGACCGCAACTCCGGCTGGTTTTAAAATTTCTCGAATGCCAGCAACAAAACCGCCTAGATTCGCTACATGTGCAAGCACGTTATTTGCTAAAAAAACATCCGCTTTTTTTCCAGATGCGCTCAACTGTTTGGCTACTTCGAAAGAGAAGAACTCGTTTATCGTATCTATTCCTTGTTCCTGGGCAATTTTCTGAATATTCGATGCTGGTTCTACGCCTAGGACCGAGATGCCAGCTTCTTGGAACACCTTAAGCATGTACCCGTCATTGCTACCTGCCTCGATTACGAGGCTCTCTGATCCCAACTTCCGTGATGAAATTATCGCACTAGCAGACTGTGCCGAATGAGCAAGCATAGTTTCCGAAAAACTAGAGAGATAAAGATACTCGGAAAACAATATTTCCGGCGGGACTGTTTCAGTAATTTGCACAAGAGTACAAGAAGGACAAAAAACGACATCTAGGGGATAGCGTGGTTCGTCCTCAATCGAATTGTCTTCGGAAAGGAGACTATTGGCAAGAGGCATCCTACCAAGATCTAAAACCTCAACCAGATTCTCGGAATTGCAGATACGACAACTAAAGGCACTCATTTTTTATTCCTGAAATACTCTCGATACCAATCAACCGTATGTGAAAGAGCTGCGTCGATTGCAAATTTCGGTTTCCAACCCAATACTGTCTTTGCTCTCTGAGAATCTAAGATTTGTTCAATTATCTCGCCTTTGTTGCTGCCGAGAACCTCTGGTTCAATCTCGGGCACTTTCATGATGGTCTGTAGGAGCATTACAATATCTAAAACGCTCATCTTAGTCTCAGCACTAAAATTGAAAGCATTGCCTGGAACTTCGGGGTTTTCGATACTCTCAGCAAGCAAGAGAAACGCTTGAACTGCATCTTCGACATAAAAGTAGTCGCGAATTAGTGTCCCGTCAGAACGAATCACTGGTGACTCACTATGCAAATAGGCACGTATCGTTCCTGGAACAATGCGACTCCAGTTCAAATCGCCTCCGCCGAATACATTACCACAGCGCGCGATAGTTACTGGGAGTCCAAAAGAGTGATGATACGAAGACGAAAGTAGATCCGTACAGCTTTTAGAGACGTCGTAGGGGTTTCTTCCGACGAGCGGATGATCCTCTTTGTACGGTAATTCGACTCCTTTTCCGTAGGCTTTATCGCTAGAGGATACGACCACCGCCCTTATCTGTTTCTCGTGCCTTCGACAGGCTTCCAATAAATTATAAGTTCCGCGAATATTTGTCTCAAACGCAGCTAAAGGATTTCTTTGAGCCGATCCGACAAGCGATTGAGCGCCCAGATGAATAACAGTATCAATTGCGTGGTCAACAATAGCGCGCTCCAGGCATGCAATATCTTCAAGAGAGCCTGTCGCCACGGTGATGTTTTTCACCATGGATTCCTTAATCAAGGTTCGCTGGGTGTTCCAGTTGCGAACAAGGGCAACTACGTTTACAGAGCGACTCAGCAACTCTGCTACGAGGTGAGAACCAATGAGTCCACTTGCTCCAGTGACAAAAACGTTCCGCAATGAGCTATCCCCTCTGAAGTGCTTAAAGTATCACCAGATTTTCCACGGCGCTTTGCCCGAGGCCCAAAGGCTCTCAAGCAATCTTAGATCTCTTTGAGTATCCATGCATTGCCAGAAATCGAAGTGCTTGTATGCCTGCAATTCATTGTTCTTCGCGAGCTTTTCTAGTGGATCGCTTTCCCAAACGGTATCATCGTTTTCGATAAGTTTAATCACACTTGGTTCGAGTACAAAAAATCCGCCATTCACCCACCCCTCACCTATCTGCGGTTTCTCCTCGAAACTTTGAACTGCGTCGCCCGCTAAGGTGAGACCACCAAATCGAGCTGGCGGTCGAACCGCAGTCACTGTTGCTTGCTTTCCATGTGCTTCATGAAATTCAAGTAGTTGTGCAATATCCACGTTTGCAACGCCGTCACCATAGGTGAGAAAAAAACGCTCACCTTCAAGTAGTTGCGAAACTCGCTTTATCCGTCCACCGGTCATCGAGGAAATCCCTGTATCGTGCAGATGGACAGTCCAGTCTTCGCTTGGAGAGGTTTTAGGAGTGACTTCCCCATTCGCCAGATTGACGCTGAGATCCGACGAAAGTAGGCTGTATTGCATGAAATACTGTTTGATGATCTCAGCCTTGTATCCAAGAGCAACAACGAACTCATTAAAGCCATAATGGGAAAAATGACGCATGATATGCCAAATGATTGGGCGGCCGCCAATTTCTACCATTGGCTTAGGTCGAGTCGCAGTCTCTTCAGATAGGCGCGTGCCGAAGCCACCTGCGAGAATAACTACTTTCATACAATTACCGTATTTGCTGATGCGGCATAGTCTAGGCCGGTTATTAGATATCAATTAAACGTCAAATTAGGTATTCAATCAACTGTTTTTGACCTGAATGAAAAGGATTGTTGTTGGTCGTTGCATCATGAACCCAAGTTACAGAATGCAGATGCAACGCGTGCCAATTCGGTTTCCTAACCAGTCATAACTAAGTAGGATTCAGTTACCCCCACGGAGAGTCTATGTAAGAAATTGACCAATTTTAGATTGAAAAGTAATGAGAGAGAGTACTCTATTTCCTCGAGACAGAATCAACCTGTTTTGTTGCCTTCTGTTCCTGGTGTTGTTTGGAACCTCCGTTGTTATCGATCGGGTCCTCTACGAACCCCAATCTTCTGGTTTTCTCGGACTCGGAACTCATGATTTCATTCAGCTCTGGACCGCGTTTCGCCTCTTTATCGTTGATAAGAATTTCTACGACCCCGCCTTAATTGGTCCACTTGAATACGCGTTGGGGTGGAATGAAGTTACACCTCTTTTGGTGTGGTACCCGCCTTGGTTATTTACCGTGATGGGGCCCGTGCTTTCGCTTGAGTCATTTGCGCATTCAGCTAGGCTTTGGACAATCTGCAATATTTTTTTCCTCGTGGGTAGCATCCGACTCTTGTCATCCCTCTATTGGAGAGATGAAGTTCCAATTCCCCCGATAGTTCTAACTCTCGCGTTCATACCAGTTGCGCAGTGCTTTGATTTTGGGCAAACTTCCCTACTCATTCTCTTCTTTATTACACTCTTTGTCTGGGCTTCGTCTCGGGGGCACTCGTTTTTGATGGCGCTGTCCTTCGTGGTTCTCTCAGTAAAACCACATCCACTCTATCTGTTTCATTTTTGTGCCGCCATTTGGATAATTCGAGAGAGAAACTGGAAGCTGATTGGATATTTCCTTCTTCTGTTTCTAACGCTGCTTACCTTCACTTTCATTATTTCTCCAACTGCGATTCCAAACTGGTTACATAGTTTTAGCTCCCCACCCATGCACTGGATTACTGTGACCTTAGCGGGCTTCTGTCGCTTTTCTTGGAGCTTGATTACAGATGGCGAGGTGATCAATTGGCCGGTTTGGGGAATTCCTTTAGCTACTCTTGTTGGATTTAGTTGTTGGTATGCATCGCGAGTTAGGGCAGATCCAGCATTTACTATTGACTGGCTCAAGATCGCCCCGCCATTGACAGCTCTTTCGATTTTTACCGCTCCATACGGGTTTCTCTACGACCATGCACCAGTTGTGGTATCGCTCTTTGGAATCTGCAACAGAGAAGTCTGTGTGAGATATTCGTTTCTTTGGAAGATATTGTTGGTGATGCTAGTTCTTGCTGCGATAGCCCAAGGTAACGGAATGCCCGACCAGTTCTTCTTCTGGATGCCGTTTGCCGTATTGGTGTTTTGGAGTCGAAGTAGGCGAGTTCCATGGAGGCTGCAAGAAGCAGTTCAGAAATGACAGCTATTGATCGACTACGGCCGCCTGTGTTCTTGCTCTCCGGATTGCTGCTGAGCTACTGGGGAATCACAGCAGCCTTACACCATAGCTTTCCCACTTTGATTTCCTTGTATCAACAAGTCCCCAACGACTTTTTGGCCTTTTGGTCGGCATTTCAGGTGTTTGCTGAAGGTGGAGACCCTTATGATTTGGCACTGCTAGAGGAAGTTCAAAAGCAGGTACATCCGGCTTTTGAAGGAGCACAGTTTTTCCTAAGCCCACCTTGGCTTCTCGTATTGTTTGCTCCAATTTTTTCATTGGATTTCTTTACGGCGAAGGATGCCTTCTTTGCCCTTAGTTGTTTTTCGTTTGTCGGTATCGGCTATTTTTCAACTGGTCTATTTTCTT
Source organism: uncultured Bdellovibrionales bacterium (assembly GCA_965366815.1). Classification (GTDB taxonomy): domain Bacteria; phylum Bdellovibrionota_C; class UBA2361; order SZUA-149; family SZUA-149; genus CBDUGV01. The sequence goes on from CBDUGV010000002.1 coordinate 57,399, forward strand.
CAAAATTCGATTCGCGGAGCGGACGGGCGTTATGTGCTGGCACTGTAACCGCAGCGATATGCTTGTTGTTTGGGCAATTGACACTGTTCGTTGGGTTGGCTGTCCTTGGTTTTATCTACTCTATTGAAAAGCGCCATGATTTATCGTGCGGTCTCTGGATGCCAGCGATTCTCTTGAAGCCTCATCTTTCCATTTTAGTACTTGCCGCGACTGGACTACTCGTTGTCTTTCAGCGGCGTCAAAAGATTGCGATATCAATTCTCATAAGCATGGGTTCGTTTGCCCTGCTACCTGTGTTGCAACGGGCAACTGTATATGTCGATTGGTTTGGTGCCAGAAAACTCGCCGAAAGTAATGTAAGTGCAACATTGCCCTCAGTGCTATCGTTTCTGCTTCAGCCGCACCTTACCTGTCTCTTGCTCGGAACCGTATTGGGATACTTTGTTCTAAGAAGCTATAAGTCTCCAGTTGTTGCACTTATTGCTACTCTCTCTTTTGTAGCTGGACCAATTTTTCTCCTAAGTCGAACTGAGTTTGGAGCGGATATTATGGGCCAGGTGCAGTATATGCCAATTGCTTTAGCTGTTGTGATCATCTGCTATCGTTTGCGAAATGAGCTCGACACCTTTTCGCTGCTAGATTATTCGCCCGCGTTGATTACAGCCTCCCTCATATTTGCGCCCTATGCTTGGTTTTATGATTTTGTATTGCTGCTCCCAGTGGCGGTTTACATCGTTTCTAGTCGTAGGGGGCCAGCGTTACTCCTATTTTCCGCGATAAATCTCCTTGCCGGAGTGCAGTTGTTACTTCACCCAAATCTGGCTGCACTCTTCTGGTATCCATTCTTTGTTGCGGCACTTTTCCTGTTGCGACCACTGAACAGTATGATCGAGGAGAAGACGAATGGAAGTGTGTAGCAGGACATTTCGTCGACTCATTGAAAGCCAGCAGCCCATCTGGAAGTTTTCTCGTTGGTGCTGCCTTTTCGCGCTGAGCATTGGAGCAATAAAGACATTGCTCGATTCATTCGCCGCCTTGAAGTCCCCTCTCGTGTTTCGCAAAGATTTCCTGCAGGACTACCTTATTGCGCTCGCTCAACTCGACGGTCAACTTGTATACCAGCCGATAAATAAGCTGGCGGCACGTTTTGTCGAAACTCAGGGACTGGACCTCTTTTATCATCCTACGCCACATCCACCTTCGCTTCTCCCTTATCTTTTGCCGTTTGGGTTGACGTCCTATTCTGTTGCTGCGGCAATTTGGTTGTTGCTCGAATTGCTCTGTCTCCTGCTAATCGCAAGACATTTACAAACGATACTGAGTTTGTCGCTCAAGTCGATGGGCGTAGTTTTTCTATTTCTTCTTTGTGCGCGTCCGATTTACGTCGAGCTCGTGCTGGGGCAAATAGGTTTGCTACTTGCCGTTTTGGTTTGCCGTTTGCTGTCATCTATTGAGCATGGCCGCAGTACCGAGGCTGGAGTTCTTCTCGGGTTAAGCATGTCGATAAAGTTCTTTGGAGCACCTATATTGTTGTATCTTCTGCTTAAACGACAATGGAGAACACTTTTCGCCTCCGCTGCGGTGTTCCTTTCGTCGTGCGCTGCGTTTATTGGGCTTCAGGATTTCAACAGTTTCCTTGGGTACTTTACTCAGGTCGTGCCTCGTGTATCTCAGTTGTATCGACTTGATGAACACAATCAGTCGCTGTGGACCATCGGAACACGCCTCTTTCAGGGGCTTCAGCCGGGTGGACAGATTACGATAACGGCTCCCCCGCTCGTGCATGCACCAGAGATTGCCACTGTCGTTTCGGGGATACTCATTTCTGTCATTCTTCTTGGTTTGTACCTAAAGACAAAGAAAGATGATTTATTCGTAGGCGTCTGCTGTGTTGCGGCAATTGCTCCAATCGTCTCACCAGTTGCTTGGGTTCATGGCATGCTCGTACAGCTGGCTGTGCTGCCGTATCTTCTGAGACGCTGTCGGCTCATTGATGCGAGAAACGGAACCTATTGTGCCCTATTCGTCTTGTGTCTCTTTATGTTTTTAGGCGACGAACTTCGCAATGCACTTATCGGAGAGCGCTATCACGTCTCATTCATTGAAGGGTGGGTCTCGGCGATTCCGATGATCACTATGATCGCGTTTACCTTCCTTGCGACCCAGATTCTCACCGAGAGGGGAGAGGCGAAAGTTACTTAATTTTTAATGCCGTGTTCCAGAGCACTTCAAATATTAAACTGCGATAGAATGAAACAATATCGGTATTTTCAAGTATTGTGCAGCTAATGTTTCTTTGAGAAATAGACTTCAAAGAAATGCAATTATTCCAAGAAATAAACCCAGAACGCCAATCAAACGTGCTCGGTAGTAAGCGCACTTGAATCCGATACTCAGCCGCTTTTTCCAGAATTTTCTTGGCAAACTGAGCTTGCTCGGGGAATATCAACCGAGACCTAATTCCGGCATCAGCTCGCCTTTGAAAGAAATCTTCAAGATATTCTGGAGTCAGATGCTCCGAGAAGAGTTGTACATCGATAATTGCTAAAAACTCATTTCGTGCTGAAAGTGTCATTTCAAGCATGCGCTTGAATCCTTCTACGCCTTGATAAAATTTCACATCGGGCGAATCTTGTTCTTCGGTGTGTACTCGTCGAAGGAGTCCGACTACATACCCAAGGTTTGCCTTGGCAGTGCTCAGCTCATTTTCTTTCACTTGAAAGAGACGAAAAAGAGAGTCAGGCTCCTCGGCTGCAATGAGTCGACGTTTCCCTTTTGTACTCTCAAACAGCAACCCCTTCTTAATCAGCTGCGCTACCGCACTGTGTACGGTGATTCTATTCTGGCCGAGCAACCCGGCTAGTTTTTGTATCGATTGAGGTCCGGATTGCAGAGCTGCGAGATAGATATCTACCTCGCGTTCGGTGCACTGGTAGATCAAGAGCTGTTCCCGGATAAATCGCTTTTCGGCCTGACTGAGCATTTCGGTAGTATAAAGGGAGAACGAGGATCTACACAAAAGAAGATAGAATAACCGAGTTAAAAAAGTTGGTTTTCAAATCAATTGGAGCGGATGGATACGCTGTAATCGATTTCGCAAATCTGAGAAGGGGATGTGAGTAGTTCTTCGCTTCGTTTTTTGAGAACTTTCGCCGCAAGGCCGGAGCGTTTGAGCCACCACAGCTTGAACAACACGAGTAGAGCCTGAAAAATAGCAGCATGGGATATCTTCGTTTGACCAAATTGTCTATCACGAAAATGAATGGGAAATTCGGCCGTTTTTGTTGAGATTTGATTAATCCAGAAAACCGTTTCGACAAAAAACCCGTAGTCTGATGCCTTGAATGGAATAAGCGGCAATTGCGTCAGCAAGTTTCGAGAAAAGCCCCGAAATGAGGTTGTCGATTCTTTCGACTTGATACCCAGGAGGACCCTTGTGAGCACGTTCGCACCGCGGCTGAGTACTTGTCGAAGAAAGCCGTAGTCACAACTTCCCCCAGAAACATAGCGAGATCCGATTACAAATTCGTGATTGTGCAAGAGCTGTATGATGATCGGGATGTCGGAAGGTTGGTGTGAGAGGTCGGCATCAAGTGTGATCAGTGCATCGTACTCATTTTCGAGCGCGTATTGCATTATAATCAAATGAGCCGAACCGATTCCCAGTTTTCTTGGACGAGAAAGATAGGCAAGTTGTGGGTAGAGATCCTTTGAGGATTCGAGGACTGCGCCAGTTCCATCGGGAGAGTTATCGTCTACAACTAAGATATCCCCATCTGGAACTGCATCGACAACTTCAGCCAAGAAACGTCCAATATTGTCTACTTCGTTGTAGCTTGCTGTCGCGATTAGAATCTTGTTCATGACGTACGAGAGGAATGAACAACCCAACGAGTGTTGATTCCGATAGTAGTACTCCTTATTCCCTTCAGTATGCGCTCTAAATCTGCTTCGAGAAATGTATTCGGAGAATGGACTTCTTATTCTCAAAGTAGCCACTATAGATCGGCCTGACTAGGCATATCTGTCGTGTAAATGTCGAATAGAGTTCTACACAAAAACGCCAAAATAAAGCTAGAAAAACCACCAGGTTAGCAAAGTCTCCGAGCAAAAAGACGACATCGGTCAGACGAAAAGGGCTCGGCTCGCTACCCTTAGACCTCTTCTCAAAGCAGTTCTGGAGGTCCCGATGCTAGTTTGGATAACATTTGCACTATTAGCTCTCTATCTTGTGATTCTCAAGTGGATTAGCCTGCGCAGTCATTCACGCTCGCGACCAACAGTCGAAGATTTCTTTTTAGTCGGCCGCAGTTTGCAGGGACCACTACTCTGGGCCACCATTCTTGCAACTGTTGTCAACAGCTTGGCGTTCACTGCTGTACCGGGCCTTGTCTACACTGGAGGAGTCCTCTTTGCGCAAATGTGGGTGATAGTCCTGGTGCTCCCAATTCTCATTCGATTTTTTGGACCGCTGATCTCTCGAGTCGGGTACCGTAAGAAAGCGATAACGCAGGCTGAGGTATACGGAAGGATGTACGATTCGCGCAGTCTCGCACTCGTCTGTGCAATTATCGGAATACTTTCTATATTTCCCTTTCTCACCATTCAGCTCTCGGCAATTGCCAAGGTTGCGGTCATCGCCAGCAAGGGGTTCATATCCTATGAAGTCGCGATAGCTGTATTTGCGCTTTCTACTGCGTTCTATCTGTTCTTTGGCGGTGCTCGAGCAGTTGTGTGGACTGATGTGCTACAAGGATTGTGTTTCTTCCTGCTGTTAGCTGCGGGGGCTTCTCTGTGCATGTATTGGGTTGGGGGGTTTGGCACTGCTTTTTCGGTCATTTCAGAAGCGCGACCAGAGCTGTTCGCTTTCTCAACCAAGAGCCGCTTACTTTTTTTGAACAATATCTTGTCCTGGCCCTTTGCCTTCTTCCTCTGGCCGCAGCTCTTTCAACGAATGCTGATGGCCAAAGACGAGGAAGCGATTCGGCGATCAAGTCTGGCAACCTTCTTACTGTTTGCTGTTGTCATGTTCTGCATTATGACTGTTGGAATCATGGCAACGGCAACGTTTCTCAGTGGTGAAGTCGCAGCCGATACCTTGTTGGCAAGTATGTTTGCAAAGCACCTACCACTTGCTGGCACCTTCTTAGTCTTGGCAGTAGTTGCCAGTGGTATGAGCACCCTCGATAGCGGATTGCTTGCAGTGAGCAGTACTATTCAGCGAGATTTCGGGATTGATTGGTTTCGCCACCGTCCGCTTGCTGCGGCTAAGCTGATTTCTCTAGGGGCAATCAGTCTACTGGCGATCTTAGCTTGTAGTGAGTTCGGTCGAGGCGCCATCGCGCCTTTGGTGACACTTGGAGCTAGTTTCGCGACCCTTCTGCTCTGGCCTTTGTTGGGAATTCGGCTTGGATGGGCGGCAGATGCGGAGAGTGCGATAGTCGCCATTGTATTGGGTGCAATTGCGATTCTCGTAAGCGTATTTACTGCCTGGGGACAACAGTATCTGCCTGGACCGGGTGTCTCTGGTTTCTTTAGCGCGGGATTCGTATATCTCAGTTTAATGAGTGTTCGGCGCGTTTCATCCTCGCTGCTGCCCTTTGCATCGACAGGTAATCTGTGGAATGTGAGATAAGTCACAGGATATCGCTTACCACCCGTACATCTGCCTCGTAATCTTTTCCGTTTCGGATCGACAAACACCTATACAAGGCAGTTCTTTCTTCGGCGAACTCTCGCCGCTCATGCAGTGTAGAAGATCATACCCTATCACAACGTTGAGTCCATTGGGGTCGAGTTGGTTTGGTCCCTTTTCCAATGTTCCTTTTTGGGAGGTACTTCTGTGGTGAGTCGCATACGCCTATTTCACGAAGACGAAAGAGGGGAAATGCAAGAGCAACAGGCGACTATCGTCGCGCTCGGCATTCTTTTTTGCTCAGTTATGTTGTTCGGCGGTCAGATATCTGCCGGAATCGCATGGTTGAATGCAAATGGTGCAGTCATCTTTCACGTCGTCGTTTCGCTCGTGATCTTGTTCGGTGGAAGCTACTTTGCCGGGAAAACGAGTCGAAGCTTCGATCAAGCTTGGAGCTTGTCGAACGTTTTTCTGGTCCTCGCGCTGATGTATCTTGCAGCCACAGTCGGCCTGCCGATGCTGCGAGATGCAATCCAGTCCGAAACGGACAAATTCTTCAATCAATTTGGGAGGCACTAGAATTTTCGAGGAAATTGCTACACTCTCTTTTGGCCGGATCGCCCGGATGGCCCGCTCAGAGGTTCTTGTCGAGGTTTTCGACTTGCCCCTGATGGTCTCAGCTGTTGTGAGTGATGAGCATTTCCGAATCATTTGACATTGTTTCGGCAGCCCATTACGAATCTGTGGTGTGTAGGTGCTAAGCCAAAGGAGACCGCCATGCAATTTCTTGTGTTCGGATACGACGGAGCAGATAAAGAAGCTGCCGCTCGCCGACAAGCGGTTCGGCAGGCTCACATTGAGTATGGTGATACGCTTCGCAACGACGGCAAGATGTTGTACGGAGTGGCCTTGCTCGATGATGATGATCAGATGGCAGGTTCTGTAGTCGTATACGACGTCGAGTCCCGTGAAGAGCTTGATTCGATACTTGCCGATGAGCCGTATGTGACCGGTGAGGTATGGATGCGAACAGAGATCATTCCTTGTCGGGTCGGTCCGAGTTTTGCCAACATGAAGTTGATTGATTAAATTGGTGCTATACTTTTGAAGCTGGGATTTTTCGCATCACATCGCGGTAGTAATATGCAGGCAGTCATTGATGCCTGTAGTTCTGGAACCATTGCGGCGACTCCCGTCGTTGTCATCAGCAACAACAAAGGCTCTGGAGCTTTGGAGCGTGCGCAACTTGAAGGCATTGCTGGCTATCATCTCAATAGTAAGACGCACAGCGATCCAGAATTGCTCGATCGGGAAATTCTCGCGACCTTGAGAAAACATCAGGTGGAGTTAATCGTCCTTGCTGGTTATATGAGAAAAGTCGGGAATACCACTTTAGAGGCGTATCGAAATCGGATCGTGAATATCCACCCGGCGCTTTTGCCAAGGCATGGTGGGCAAGGGATGTATGGAATGCGGGTGCACGAAGCTGTGCTCGCCGCTGGTGAGAAAGAAACTGGTGTAACAGTACATTTGGCAAGCGACGAGTATGACGAGGGTCCGATCTTGGCGCAAAGCAAGGTACCTGTAGCGGCGGGAGATACTCCTGAGACCCTGGCTGCCCGTGTCCTGGAAGAAGAGCATCGCTTGTTGGTAGCAACGATAGCCGGGATCTGCTCCGGCGAAATTTCTCTACCGGAATAAACTACTGCTATCTAGCTATTGTGACGGAACCTGCGCCCGATCAGGTTCTGGCTGGTCGATGACCGCCTCATCTGGCTGTGGTGCTTCTGGTTGGCTTGCTTGGATCTGTGAATCTTCCTCCTGAGTAGCTTCGGTTTGTGGCACAACTGGCTGTGCATCTTCCGGCTGCGCATCTTCCGGTTGTGCATCTTCTGGCTGTGCATCTTCCGGCTGCGCATCTTCCGGTTGTGCATCTTCCGGCTGTGCATCTTCCGGTTGTGCATCTTCTGATTGGGGCTCAGTTTCCAGCATCTGTTCTGCCTCTATTTCATCCTTGAGAAATTGCTCGCAGAGGCGAGATAGTTTGTTGGGGTCTTTTTTGCCGATAATCGAATCTACTGCTTCGCCAACTGAAGCTGCGGTGTCACTGGCTATTGTCGCGGGTGCGCCGATAATCTCCTTTCCCGTACCCAAGAAGTCGGGAAAGACTTTTTGCTTGAGGAAGCGACCGGCTACTTTAAAGGGGATGAGAAGTGAAGAGAGACTCGGTCTGTCCGATTTCATTCGAAAAGCGAGTTTCATTTCTTCTTTGCCGAGATCGACATGCCCCTTTCCGATAATCCCGAGGCTGGATGCATGTATAAGAAACTTTTCACTCTTTGCGACACCATTTTCGATTAGAAATTCTGATATGATGCAGTGCAATGTGCTCTCATCGGCTCCGCCAAATATCGGGCTTAGCAAATCTTGCAGACCAGCGGTGAGTGTTGACAGAATATCATTTTCAAACCGCCCTTTCGTGGTGACCAATCGAGCAGCCCCATTTGAGTGTTCGGCGAAATCTCGCATCGATCGACCTTTGCTCGTCAACTGAACTTCGAGGTCCGTTTTTGCTTCTAGCGTGTCGCTTTGCCGGGTCAATGCACCCAGCTCAACTTGGTCGAGTTTCGCATTCAAACGTAGGTGCGGTTCCTCGTGTAGGTTGCTCAGAGTTATCTTACTCTTGATGCTGCCATCAAATAACGTAGCCTTCAGCAAATCCACATGAGCTTCTCGCTCGTCGCTTTTCGCTTTGAGATGCACGTTTGATAGAATCCAGTGATCATCTACCTGTAGCTTTCCGACGTTAATCTCAGAATCAAGAGCCACCTTTGTCAGCAGTTCCAACGGGAATGGTTCTTTTGAAAATACAAACTCTGGTGTTTCATCGCTCTCTTCTTCTTTAATTTCAACCGGCGCTTCTTCAGCAAAGTCCTGGATGCGAAGCAAGTTGGATTTGAGTGTAGTAGTAATGGCAACTCGTTTTGTCTGAGTATCTACATGAACACTGCCTTCCAGATCACTTTCCCCCATCTTGAGTCGTATCTCGTCGAATTCCAATCGGTCGACCGGGTTCTTGAAATTCGCGCTGACCGCATAGGGCCCGAGATGCGGCAGGTCAACTGGGAATAGGCTTTTTACTCCGTGAATGTCTCCACCTTCTGCCAAAATCTTCGCCTCGATCTGACATTTGCCGGCCGTGGGTCGGAGTTGCGCGTCTGCTTCGAACGAGAGAGAATCGGAGGACAGACGCGTCGTGACGCCTCGTATGCTCCCGCCGTGCTGTTCACTACGAATGACTTCAGCAGTTATATTGAGGAGTGCTTGATGCACCGTGCCAGCAAAAGACACGACAAGTGGTTGGATTTCTTCTGTGGTGTTTACTCCGAAACTATCGATTAGTATTTTATCTGGCCAGGTGCTGTCGTCACCGAGTGAAAGAATTCCATTTGCGATTGAAAAATGCCTGATGTCTGGAATCGTTCCACAGGGATCACTTTTCACTGCTGGGGCATCTTTTGCGGGTTGGAGGCCATCGAGCTCCCAGTTACCTTTTCCTTGTGAGTTTTGCTCAAGGTGTAAAGCGACGCCGAGCAATTGAATTCGATTGATAGTGAGATGCCTACGAAAAAGTGGCTTTATCCGAAACTGAATGAGACCTTCATCGAGCTTAAGGAGGTAGTCATTCTTACCCCAGCTGGCGTTCGCAATCTCAAGTCCTTTGATCAGGATTGTTGGGGATGTTCCCCAATCTACCCGTACTGATTCTGAGATGGTGATTTTTCTTCCAAGCTGTTCACTGAGAGTCTCCCCGAGCCAGCGAGCGATGTCTTGGTCGCTTCGAGTGGCGAGATAGCCGGCAATCGCGATAAACCCGATCACAAAGAGGGCAAGGACTGTTACAATGAATCGTTTCATGATTGGGGGATCATGCGACTTGTGGTGGCGCGGGTCAAGCTTGCTTATGCGGTTCAATGCTGCAAAATTGAAAGAAAAGAACCCTAGGGATTAAGGAGTAAATCCACATGAGCAGAATGTTTTGCTTGGCGTTAGTTGCTTCACTGCTGTGTGGCTTTTTTCTCAAAGCCTCCACGAGCTTCGCGATCGATAAAAGTCCAGAAAAGGTCGTTCAAGAAGAAGTAAAAATTGGAATTATCTTGCCCCTGAGTGGGAGTACGGCGGTCTGGGGGCTTGATGCTCAGCGACTCTCAACTGTCCTAGAGAAGTGGATTAACTCGAAAAATAATCGCTATCGCTACAGTTTTACTTTAGAAGATGGATTTTGTGGCCATGGTAATGGCGCCACGACTGCGGCTCAGAAGTTGATCAACATCAACAAAGTTCGCTTTCTCGCAGTTGGCTGTAGCGGTGAGATTCTACAAGTAGGACCGATCGCTCAACGGGCAGGGGTGCTGGCGAATTGTTTTGCGTGCAGTCACCCTGATGTCAAAACACTTGGAGAGTATGTGTTCCGCACATACCCAGATATCGAGAACGGTATCGATTTATTTGTTGCCCTCGCCCAAAAGGAAAAACTGGGCAAGGTCGCGGTGATCACCGAGGAGAACTCATTTACCATTGGTATTCGCGATTTACTCGTTGAGCGTTTGGGGCCGAACACTGGCTATCTAGAAGACCTCGAGGCCGATATTGGTGATTTTCGGACGATACTCACAAAACTAAAAGCTTCCGACAGCACTGCAGTATTTCTCAATCCATCGAACCCTCGAACCTATATTCAGCTTGTCAGGCAAATGAACGACCTCGACATAGATCTTCCAATCTTTGCCTTTCATATGCCTGCGGACAAGACCGCTCTTTCCGACCTTGGCTCCCAACAAGATGGAGTTCGTTTTATTGGGTTGCCCGACATCGATGTAGCGCCGTCTGAGTTCGCTGAGGTAAAGGAGAAATTCTTGTTGAAATATCGAGAGGGACCTCATCTCGATTTTCTGTACCGTTCAAGCTACGACGTCATACAGAATTATGTTCGCTCAATTGAGGCAGTTGGGCCCGACGCTTCGAAGGCAAAAGAATTCCTACAAACAGAGAAATTTGACGGTGCGTTGGGTCTCACTACCTATGACGAGCGAGGAGATCTAAAGGGATTGAGTTTTGTTATCAAAGAAATAGTCGGTGGTCTGCCAAAGACCATCTTTCGCGATGAGCCTCGGTCCGTCGCGAAAAGCACTTCATAGGCTGGTAGATCGATGACGAGTCCTTACAATTTTCAAGCGGCAGCGGACCCTAAAATGCAAAGTATTGTAGTCAAGAAGCACGGGCAATATCTGCTCTCTCCAAGTAAGCCGGGTGGCAATCTTCCTGCACTTGTCGGTTTTCATGGATATGCCGATACCGCCGAGCAGCATTTGGAAATGCTCAAAGCCATACCGACGAACGACCCGTGGCTGTGCTGTGCGGTCCAGTCACTCAATTTGTTCTATACCAAGTCGATGAAGATAGTTGGCAACTGGATGACAAGCTTCGACCGAGAGAATGCGATTATCGACAACGTCAACTATGTCGATGCGGTAGTTTCTGAATTGCAGAATGCCTTTAAGGCTTCAAAGCAACTTGTCTATGTAGGCTTTTCCCAAGGTGCACCAATGGCCTACCGCGCTGCCTTGCTCGGTAGGCACTCCCCTGCTGGCCTGGTCATCCTCGCAGGAGATTTCCCGCCGGAGCTCGCGTCCGCTGATTTGAGCAAACTCCCGCCAATCCTGCTCTGTCGCGGAACCCAGGACAAAATAGTCCCCAGAGAGCAAATCGAAAAAGATAAAGCCATCTTCGATAGTGCAAATGTCCCCTGCGAAGTCTTTGAATTCGAAGCGAGCCATTGCTGGAACGAAATATTTTGTCAGAAGGTCGCAGGCTTCCTAACAAATCTCCCGAAATGAGATAGCTGCGAGTAGTTCGTCTCTGTCGTTTACCCGTAGAGTTGATCTTCTTGGTAGCTCGAGGATTGAAGGTAGAGCGCGATGCCGGCTACCACTAGGGCTGGGAAGACCCAGGTCCAGTTGAAGGCGACGAGAGCCGGGATTGAGACCAGGATTAGCAAAAGGGCCGTGAGTGATATGAAGGGTTGAAAATCAAACAGAGCGCCGAGTAGGGTGATTAGCATTAAAAAGGTTTGAATTATTGTTAAATCGATAGACCAGGCGGCGACGGCGCTCGGCTGCCAGCTCAGATCGATGTTTGGAATCACGGTAGTCCATTTCTCTTTCCCGTCCGGGGCAGGGTTGTTGGTGATAGTCGGGTAGGCAACCCAATCGAAGGGGAAGCGCTTGCCACTGCCGATTACCAATTTGAACAGAATTGCCAGGACGGCTGTGTTCAGGGCCGCCATTGGCCACAGAAGAATACCGCGTGGTGCAACTAACCATTCACGATGATAGGCCAAGGCAATTGCTAAGGCAGCTAAGACAACTTGGTAATAGTGGTTTGGCAACCCCAATCCCATTACCGAAAAGAGTAGGGCGAGCACCGCTGCTCCGGCTGAATAGGCGGTGAGAGATGGGGAGAGAAGAAAATCGTTTCTTCTCCAACCGATCTTGCCTTCGATTCGTGCGACGCGCTCTTCGAGACTTAGTGTATCTGGTGCATTGTCTAGAGAATCTTGAGTCGTCATCCTGATGTTCCCAATTCTGAAATAGTCTACTGCGAGTGATGATAGCGTCCCAGGGCGCTGCGAGAAGAGGTTTCGGTGATTCTACTTCGCTTTCGAAAGCCGGTAAACCAGCTAATGCCCAACTCGCGAAGAAGCGCCTCTAAGAGAATAAGCCCAAAAGCTAAGAACAACAGGGGCCGAAAAAGTGGGGTTGCCTTCTTCGAGGACTTCACTTTGGCTGCGACCTGGTCAATCGCGGGATTTATCGCCCCACCAGTCACATAGGCTATCTCCTCGAGATTGCGAAGATGTATTCCCTTGCCTGGCGCTTCGCCAAAGGCTTCTCCGCTCAAGGTCAGCGCTACTGGTGGAAAGGTGAGCTTTCCATACTGAATGGATAGCTGATAATCACCGGGTCTCGCATTGTCGATCTCGGATTTGAAACGCCCTTTTTTGACCGCCCGAAAACTAGTCTGCTTGAGCTCACCGCCGGGCTCTATTATCTTGGCAGTAATAGTCGGTGCGGCATTTTTTCTCAGCTTGGGATCGAACACCGATAACTCAAGGGAAATGTTCTTGCGGTTAAGTGAATACCGTAGGTCAAAGTCGATTTCTCCAGCCTCGGAGTCACTTCGATTCTTTATCTGTTCAAACACGTCG
>CBDUGV010000003.1:0-65000 GCA_965366815.1 uncultured Bdellovibrionales bacterium
ACGAGATGGGGTAATGGCGATCCATGCCCAGTGGATTCTTTGGCACAATATTCGTTCACCAAGAGTATTCGACCGTGAAATGGTGCTATGCCGAGTGAAAGTGATCGCGCCTCTGTGTCGCTTGGCGTAAAAATCGAGGCGCATAGGCTTCCACCACCACGGCGTGAGATTTCTATGGCTTCATCGATGCCCTCGTAGCTCAGTACTGTGCTTACGGGTCCGAAGGCTTCAACTTCATGCACAATACGAGCGGTGCTCGATTTCTTACAGCGAAGCAGGGTATGGGGGAAGAAAGCGCCTTTTTCTGGGTCGGCATCGACGAGTTGTAGGGTCGCGGAATTGCCGAGCACACACTCACATTCTTTTTTGAGCAGTTCAACCTGAGCTCGTACATCCTCGACTTGAGATTTACTGATCAAGGGACCCATGCGCACTGATTCGTTCGCAGGGTCGCCAATCAGGATTTTTCCAAGTCGGCTTTGCAGCGCTTCAATGACCGCTTGCTCGAGATTCTTTGGAACAATGGTACGTCGAATGACCGTACATTTTTGGCCAGCCTTTACTGTCATTTCTCGGGCGACTTCTTTAATGAAGAGGTCGAATTCGGCAGTTCCTGGTTCAGCGGCAACGCCGAGGATTGAGCAGTTGAGTGAATCGGCCTCGAGGTTAAAACGGACCGAGTGTTCAACGACCGTCGGATGCGTTTTTAGGCTCGAACCAGTTGCCTTGGAACCAGTAAAGGTCACCACGTCCTGACAGCTGAGGTGCTCGAAGATATCGCCAACCGAACCACAGATGATCTGAAGTGCCCCAGGGGGGAGAATATTCGATTCGATTATCGCTTGAACCATGGCTCTTGTGAGGTAGGAGCTACTGGTCGCTGGTTTGACGATTGCTGGCATACCGGCCAAAAAAGTCGGGGCTAGTTTTTCTAGCATTCCCCAGCAAGGGAAGTTAAACGCATTGATGTGAAGTGCTACGCCTTCAAGTGGTACGCAGATATGGCGTCCGACAAAGGTATTCTCTTTTGAGAGTCGCTCGACTGGCCCCTCGACATGGAATACTTCGTCAGGAAGTTCTCGACGCCCTTTACTTGCATACGTAAAAAGAGTGCTTATACCTCCCTCAATATCGATCCAAGAATCTTTTCTCGTCGCTCCAGTCGCCTTTGAAAGTTCGTAGAACTCTTCTTTGCGATCCATGAGATACAGGGCGAGTGCCTTAATCATCAGCGCTCGTTGATGGATCGACATTTTCCGGAGAGCCGGACCACCGACGCGCCTGCCCCAGTTGAGCATCCCCTTAAAATCGAGACCGCGACTGCTGCTCTCAGCAACCTGTTCACCTGTCACTGAATGAAGGATAGCCGCCGCATCGCCGCTGCCTTTGATCCAACTTCCTTCTGCGTAACTTGTGAGCCTCATAGGTAGCGTCGCTCCTAATCAGAATTTTTGCTATTCTTTTCAGGAGTCGCCTGGCTGATAGTTTCATGCCAAGTTTTGTAGACTTTCTCCTGAGAAGGGCGATTTGCTGGGATCTCTCTTAGAGGCTCCACAGCTTTCATAGTGGCATGGCAGTCTGCTGGAAGTCCTTGGTAGAGTTCCGTTCCTTGGGTCTTCCACGCAAGCATTTCATCAGTTACCTCTTTTACTATCTTGGCGGGATTCCCCACTACGATCTTGCGCGGTGGCACGTCCATTTCTTGGGGTACCAAAGTAAGTGCTCCGACGATGGAGTCCGCACCGACACTCGCGTTGTCCATTATCACGGCATTCATGCCAATAAGCGCATTCGCACCAATTCGAGCCCCGTGAATAACCGCTCCATGACCGATGTGGGCTCCTTCTTCCAATCGAACGGTTACTCCGGGAAACATATGGACGACGCAACATTCTTGAACGTTGCAACCATCTTCGATAACAATCTCACCCCAATCGCCGCGAATTGCGGCACCGGGCCCGATATAGACGTTGGCGCCGATGCAGACATTGCCCACAACCGTGGCTTGTGGATGGACAAAGCTCGATTCATGGACTACTGGGACGAATTCTTGAAATGAATAGATGTTACTCATAGCCTTACTCAACTCGTTCTAGAATTGCTGCCAAACCCTGTCCTACGCCGACACACATAGTACAGAGCGCGTACCTTTTTTTCTTCTCAATGAGTTCATGCATCGCAGTAATTGCCAAGCGGGTCCCAGTCATACCAAGAGGATGACCAAGTGAGATCGCTCCTCCGTTTGGGTTGACTCGCGGGTCATCGTCCTCGATTCCCAACTCGCGCAAACAGGCAAGGACTTGGGCGGCAAAAGCTTCGTTTATCTCAATGATATCAATGTCACTGAGCGTCAACCCAGCTCGTGCCAGTGCCTTTCGGCTCGCCTCGACTGGTCCTATGCCCATGATGCGAGGCTCAACCCCACACACCGCAGACGAGAGCACACGCACCTTAGGGGCGATGCCGTACTGATCTACGGCGGACTGCGACGCAACTAACACAGCCGCAGCTCCGTCGTTGATTCCCGAGGCGTTTCCTGCAGTCACCGTTCCTTGCTTTCGGAACACGGGACTCAATTTTGCCAACCCTTCTCCGGTTGTACTTGGCCTTGGAAATTCGTCTGTTTCAAACACAATAGGATCTTTTTTCCGTTGGGGGATTTCAAGCGGAACAATCTCTTTTGCCAGTCTGCCGCTCTGCTGGGCCTGGGCGGTTTTCTGTTGGGACCAATTGGCAAAGGCATCCTGATCCACTCGGGATATCGAGAACAGCTCTACGAGATTTTCAGCGGTTTGCCCCATTGATTCGACGCCCCAGGCCTGTTCAAAGCGAGGGTTTACGAACCGCCATCCCATCGTAGAATCGAACATCGATTGCGCACGCCCGTAGGCTTGTTCGGCTTTTGACATGACCAGTGGTGCGCGGGTCATATGCTCGATACCTCCGGCGAGAAAGAGATCTCCTTCACCGCAGCGTATAGCCCGGCTCGCATGAAGAATCGCACTCATGCCCGAGGCACACAGTCGATTTACGGTTTCACCCGGAACGCTTGCCGGTAGTCCAGCGAGTAAAGAACTCATGCGGGCGATGTTTCGATTATCTTCCCCCGCTTGGTTCGCGCAGCCGAGTATGACATCTTCGATCGCTTCCACCGGGATTTGTGGATTGCGGCGAATTAGAGCCGCCAAAGGTATTGCTGCAAGGTCATCGGCGCGGACGCTACTCAGGGAACCACCGAGCTTACCAATAGCAGTGCGAACCCCGTCTATAAGATAGGCGCATTGCTTTGAACGTGAGTTTTGCTTATTTGATGAAATGGCGTTTCTCCTGCACCATGGTTCTTAGGAGCGGACTCGGGCGATAGCGATCTTCACCAAATGCCGCTTGGAGCTTTTCCAGTTCATTCAGTACGAAATCGAGTCCAAGTTCATCAGCCCAGGCCAGCAGTCCTTTGGGATAATTAACACCATGTGTCATGGCCAGTTCAATATCAGCTGGCGAGGCAACACCCCGAAACAGAGCATCAACAGCTTCGTTGATCAGCAGTACCAAAGTGCGATGCAGTATTTTATCGCCCAATTTCTCATCTTTCGTGGGCTCAGACGTGAGACTCCCTTCCGCATAGCTATAAAATCCTCGACCCGTTTTCCTGCCAAGTCGTCCAGCTTCCACATAGCGCTTTTGCTGAATTGAAGGTCGGTACCGGGGGTCAAAATACATACTCTGAAATATGCTTTCCGAGACGGTGTAATTGATGTCGATACCGATGAGATCCATTAACTCAAATGGGCCCATGCGAAACCCACCTCGCGTACGCATAGCCCAATCTATCGTCGGCGCATCAGCGTATTGCTCTTCCAACATCTTGAGTGCTTCACCATAGAACGGTCGCGCAATTCTATTAACGATGAATCCGGGAGTGTCCTTTACTCTAACGAGTGTTTTGTTCCAGCCCGAAATTATTTGTTCGCTGCGCGTAAGAACCTCAGTTGAAGTTTGCAGAGCTTCGACAAGCTCGACCAATTTCATAACCGGGGCAGGATTAAAGAAGTGAGTTCCGACGACTCTCTCAGATTTGCGACAGGCCGAGGCAATCGCAGTGAGCGCAAGAGAGGAGGTGTTTGACGCCAGTATGCAATCGCTGTTTGTGTGGAGTTCTAGTGCGGAAAAGACTTCTTTTTTCGTTGCTAGATTCTCGTGCACCGCTTCTATGATAAGTGCACAGCCTCCAAACTCTTCGAAGCTCGCCGTTGGAGTGATGCGACTCAGGATCTCGTCCGCCTGCTCCGCGCTAAACTTCTTCTTTTCAATCAGGCGGTCAAACGTTTTTCGAAGCTTAGGGAGGAGAGCCAGTCGAGCTTCTTCAGAACTGTCATAGAGAACCACGCTGTGCCCGTACTGAGCCGCAGTTTGAGCAATGCCCGCCCCCATTGTGCCAGCGCCAACAACTCCAATGTGTTCTTTTGTGCTCATCTACCGCTAAACGTTGCTTTTCGTTTTTCCAAAAATGCCTGAACTCCTTCCCGAAAATCCTCGGTAGTTGCAGCTTCCTGTTGTAGCTTGGCTTCAAGCGACAACTGATCTTCTAAGGAATTCCCCTGGGACGCAAGTAATGCTTTTCTCGTGAGCACCAACGCTTTAGTAGGCATCTGCGCGAGTGTATTGGCGATAGAAGTCGCCGATTCGAGCAACGAGGCATCAGGGACTACCCGATAGATCATACCAATGCGCTGAGCTTCTTCTGCTGAGATTGGCTCAGCAAGGAAGGCTAAGGCACGCGCCTTGGCTAGGCCAACAAACCGCGGCATGTAGAAGGTTGCACCGGTATCTGGAATGAGACCTATGCGGCTAAATGCTTGGATGAACGAGGCCGATTCATCAGCGACTACAATATCGCAGCAGAGAGCTAGGCTGGCACCGGCTCCTGCCGCGATTCCATTTACCGCGCAAACCGTCGGAACCCGCAGTTCGGTAAACTTTTCGACAAGCTTGTTACAGCGCTCCCGGACGACCCGCTCAACTTCATCAGCCAGTCCGTCGCTCAGCGGAATCTCTTTGAGATCCTGTCCAGAGCAGAACCCCTTACCAGCTCCGGTCAGAAGGAGCGCTCGACAGGAATCGTCTTTCTCGATCGTATCCAGAGTGAGCAGAATTTGATCCACCAAGGCAGCATTGAGCGCATTAATTGCTTCGGGTCGATTAAGAGTCAGTGTTACGAGGGGCCCATTTCTCTCTAGGGTTAGAAGTTCTTGGCTCATACACTGTCCTCAAAGTCAGAAATCTTAAGTAAATTGCCGGGTTAATTTGAGTTGCAGGTATCTTAGCTCGGGTGAGCTATTGAAAAAAGGGTGGGATGGTCGCTTTCGTCGTTTCTTAGTCTCCTGCTCCCGAGTTAGTATGATAACAAATATGGCCATTAATCTATGAGTACAGAATTGTCCTCTTCTGACAAATTACATCCTGGGTTCGATTGGGCCTCTGTTGCGCGCTTTGTGCTCCTTTCTCGGGCGATTGACGATTTGACTGAGCAGGAACTCTACGCCAAGAAAAATATTGCCTATCAATTTTCTGCGCGCGGCCACACACTCAGCCAGGTCTTGTTGGGAACCCTGCTCAACGATCCCCATGATGCGGCCTCAGCCTACTACCGCTCAAGACCTCTGCTCCTCTCTCTCGGGTTGGCCATTGACGACGCCTTTGCCGGTCCGCTGGGCAAGACCGGTGGATATAGTGGTGGTCGAGACATCGGCGTGGTGTGCAATCTACTTGCTGACAGCGGAACGACCGTTCTGCCAATGGCTGGCGATGTGGGCTCGCAGTTTACCCCAGCAGCAGGTTGGGCTGAATCAATACGGTACTTTCATCAAGAGTTAGGTGATACGTCCTATCAACAAAGTATTGCGGTGGCGCATGGCGGAGACGGATCGACTGCTACTAACGGATTTTGGTCTGCGCTCAATATCTGTGCGACGCGCAAATTGCCGATGCTGTTTTTTATCGAGGACAATGGCTATGCCATTTCTGTGCCTTCGCGGCACCAAACTCCCGGTGGTAATATTGCTGAAAACCTTTCGGGATATCGCGACCTGACGATACTGGAAGGTGACGGAACTGAGCCAGCGGATGCTGCAGAGGTGATTTCCAAAGCGGTGAGAACTGTGCGAGAGGAGCGTGGACCGGTGTTACTGCGCTTGGATGTTCCACGGCTTTGTGGACACTCCGGACAGGACAATCAGGCGTATAAGTCCGAAGAAGTGCTTGCTGCTGAACAGGCGCGCGATCCCTTACCTAAGTTAGAGCAGTACTTGGTTCCCGGACTGTATTCGCCCGAAGAATGGAGTGCGCTGAGCGCTCGTGTTAACCGAGAAGTAGCCCTGGGGCTCGAAAAAGCTCTGGAAAGGCCGGACCCAACTCCAGACGATATTGAGCGCTATGCTTTTTCTGAACTACAAGCGGATGGCTCTGTTGAATGGCAGAGCGCCGGCGGGTCTAGGCAAAAGTCCAGAGTTTCAGAAACGAATCGGCTCGCTCAGCCGGAAGGCTTGCGACTTAACTTTTTAGAATGCGTTCGTAAAACGCTGGAAGCTGAACTTCGTGCGAATGACAGAATGTTGGTGTTTGGCGAAGACGTGGGGTTGAAAGGGGGCGTGCATACCGCCACTATGGATTTGCAAGAAAAATTTGGTGAACATCGAGTTTTTGACACGAGTCTCTCTGAAGAGGGAATAATTGGCAGAGCGGTCGGTATGGCGTTAGCTGGTTTGCTGCCCGTTCCCGAAATTCAGTTTCGAAAGTATGCCGATGCTGCAACTGAGCAGTTAAATAATTGCGGCACTATTCGTTGGCGCACGACAAATAGATTTGCTGCGCCCCTTGTGGTGCGCATGCCGCTCGGCCATTCACGTCGCGCAGGAGACCCCTGGCACAGCGTTTCGGGGGAAGCGGTCTGGGCCCATCAGGTTGGCTGGCGAATTGTTATTCCATCTAATGCTGAAGATGCGGTCGGCTTGTTGCGTACGGCACTACGCGGGAATGATCCAGTCTTGTTTTTTGAGCATCGTGCCTTGCTCGATGCTCCGAGTGCTCGAAGGCCTTACCCGGGCGATGAATTTGCTCTCCCGTTTGGAGAAGCGGCCTGTGTACAGGAAGGCAGCGATCTGACGGTAGTGACCTGGGGAGCGATGGTTGAGAATTGTGTTGAGGCCGTGCGGGAGTTAGACGCTTCTGTGGAGATTCTCGATCTACGTACTATTTGTCCCTGGGACCGCGAGGCGGTATTTGCCTCAGTCCGCAAGACCAAGCGCTGTGCAATTGTTCATGAAGATACTCGCACCGTTGGCTTCGGTGCCGAAATTTCGGCCCAATTAGCAAGTGAACTCTTTTTTGATCTCGATGCACCGATTAAGCGCATTTGTCCGCCCGATATTCCGATTCCGTACAACCCGATCTTGATGAACGCGGTTGTTCCCAGTGAGAGTCGTATCAAGCAAGAACTGCAAAAAATTCTACAATTCTAGATTGCTCGACTGCTTAGGTACCTTGAGCGAAGTGAAACTCTGGAGGCCAGTTTACAGTTGTGACAGTTGCCGAAAATGATCCGAGCTGGGGGGAGCAAAGCTCAATCGCATCGCCATCTTCCAAGCTAAAACTGTCTGGAGGGACTAAGTCTGTACCGGTCAGGACCCACACACCTCCTGGATAAGGGCCGCAGCGATGTACCGAAGCTGCAAGTTCCTGAAACGATCGTTTCATATGATCAGTAGAGGTCTCGCCAGTAAAGTGCTCCTTTCCATTTCGCGAAATACTCATGCGCATTTGAACTGGCAGCAGATTCTCTGTTGGATCGGGCACTATCATTGCGGCATTCAGTCCACAGGCGAGATGATGTACTTTCGCCTGTGTCAGCAAGAGGGTACAGGCCCCTTCAATACTTCGGGAACTCATGTCCAGACCGAGTGTATAGGCCTCAATGGTGCCCTGTGAGCTGAGAAAGAAGGCGACTTCCGGTTCTGGTACATCCCAGGCTGGCAATCGTCCCATTCCGGAGTCAGCGCGCTTTCCAGCCTCTTGACCGTGAGTGAAGACTTGATTCGGCAGTCCCTTAAAAAATATCTCAGCGTAATTTTCAGGATTCCCCACGTAGTCATACGGCGTCGCTGGTTTTTGCTCGACGGTCTTTGGCGCAACTGAACTTTTGCCTTTTGCGTGATACTCGACATTTCGCGCTTTGCGACTTGCGTCGTAGGTGACGCCGCAAGCCATGACGATCTGTGGCCAATCAATCGGTGCGCGTAGCTCCTGGAACAGCTTGTCCTCAGTGAAAGAAGTGCTGGGGCTGAGTTCTGTGATACACTCTTGTAGGTGCTGATGGAGCCCGACTCGATTTACTAACTCGGACCATGAATCGCAGCTTTGGCTCAGATCGTACCAATGACCATCAACTTCTGCGACGAGTGCCTGCTGCGTTCTAAAGAGGCGAAGCATAGTATTTTCCTCAGAAAGTGCGAATTTCACCTGCCACTCTTTTTAGTTAATTCCATGGAATAACTCCAATCGCCCGAGTAGGGGCCATTGTACCAAAGTGGGAGTTCCAGCCTTCTCGGACTATTTGCCGCAGTTGTTTAATTGGTTTATAAACAGGGGTCGATTCTTACTAGATCTCTTGATATCAATTTTCATTCTTTCACTGTGATTTCGCGACTATAGCGAACTTTCCAGCTGCCTTATGGTATTTCCTGCACGTAAACTAGCCGACCAAGATACTTACGCGAAGGAGCCCCGCGTCGAGCGGCGTAGAGTTCTTTTGGTGGGGTCTGAGCTTGAGTCTGCGATACCTTTATTTTCTGTGCACAGTACAGAAGTGGAGTGCTGTGACAGCTTACTTGCGGCCTCGGCTCTAGCTGAGCCGCCCGAACTACTTGTTTTTGACGCGAATCTTGGACTCTCGGCGATTGCGCAGTTGATTGAGCAGTATTCTGTTGATTCGCCTAGTAGCTACTTGCTGCTTGCTGACTTAGCGAGCGACCCTGCTGAGGCTGTAGAGGCAAGTAGGGCTGCTTTCCGAGCAGGTGCGGATGAGTACCTGCTGCGCCCGTTTAACGAATTTCAGCTCAAGGATGCGATCGCCTATTGCTTTGAGCTCGTTGCGAAGCGTTGTACAACGCTCGAACGCGAACATGAACTTCGAACTGTTGAACGACATTTTCATCAACTTGCTGGCAATATTCCACAGATCTCCTGGATAGCTGACAAGCCGATGGGGCGCACGCTCTATATTAGTCCGGCGTATGAAAAGATATTCGGATTAAAGAAAGAGGGAATGATCGATGATTCCTACTCTTTCTATAAACTCATTCATCCCGATGATGTCGAAAAATTAGACAAGCGATGGGAGGGGCGTCCATGGACTGATTATGGGCCGGATGAATGGAACGAGGTTACCTATCGAATAATTCGGGCTGACGGCTCTATCCGCTGGTTGTGGACCCGAGCTTTTGTGATTCGCGATGATCAGGGTGAGCCTCATCGCCTGTGTGGTATCTCGGAGGATATTACTGAGCGGAAGTTGCTAGAGGAAGAGCTTGTTCACACGCAGAAGATGCGAGCGATTGGTGAACTTGCTGGAGGAATAGCTCACGATTTCAACAATCTTCTTACGCCGATACTCGGCTACAGCAATTTGCTGCGAGAGGGGCGCCTTTCTGCTGAGCGCTTGCCAAAAGTTGCAGAAGTTATCGAGAAAGCTTCATTACGGGCAATGGATCTCACCAAACGCCTCTTGGGTTTTGCCCGGCGGGGTAAGCATCAAAATACCTCGATCGACATTCACAAGACGCTCCATGAGATTCTGACTTTAATGAGTCGGACCTTTGATAAGAACATAGGTATAGAGCACGAGTTCTATGCACCGAATCCCTATGTGCTTGGAGATCCTCACCAGTTGCACCAAGTCATATTAAACTTGGTGATCAATGCTCGCGACGCTTTGGAGTCGGTTGAAAAGCCCCAGTTGAGCTTGCGCACGGAATACAAAGAAGTGACAGGGTTTAGCGACTTTAAAACGCCAGGGCTTGAGCCGGGTGGGTACTTGGTCGTCAGCGTAAGTGACAATGGTGCTGGGATCGATGAGGAGATTCAGCCGCGGATATTCGAGCCATTCTTCACGACAAAGGATAGGGGCCACGGAAGTGGAATGGGACTTGCGATGGTCTACGGCATCGTAAAGAACCACAATGGTTCGGTGGTTGTTGAAAGTACAGTGGGAAAGGGCACGAGCTTCCACGTGTATCTGCCTATTACTGAGATCATTCCAGAAGAGCTTGCGGACTCGGTTGATAGCTCTATTGTTTCTGGAAGTGGTACGGTGCTGCTTGTTGATGACGAAGATACCGTGCTTGAGGTTGCCAGAGATATGCTGGCGAAGTTGGGGTATACGGTGATTACAGCGTCGAACGGCAAAGAAGCGGTACAGTATTACCAAAGTAACTGGCAGGAGATCGATCTCGTTGTGCTGGATATGCTAATGCCCGAAATGGGCGGTCGTGATGCGTTTTTGGCTCTGCAGAAAATTAACCCTGAAGTCAGTGCGATTTTGTCGACAGGGTACGATCTCAATCTCGCGGCTCAGGAGATACTTGAGCAAGGGGTGATGGGCTTTATCCAAAAACCCTATACGCTTGAGCAGTTCTCCAGTGTGCTTGCTGACGTTCTAAAGGCGTCGAGTCAGCAGCAAAACGCTTCCTAGCAAGAAACTGATTCCACTCACTACCCAACCAATCCACCCACTGGGGTGATTGCGGATCGAATAGCTAATTGTCGCTTCATTCGCGCTGGGTCGAAAATAGATTCGCTCTTCAGCCCCGCGATACAGAGTGCCATCGTTTGATGAGAAGAGTGGGAAGTAGCTGTAATCTAAGCGATACAATTCCCCTGGTTCTAGATTGCGAAGCGAAAACTCTTGCTGTGTTTGGTGCCAGAGTGCCTCGGCGTCTGATGTCGCTTCCGCACCTTCGGTTTTCGCACCAGCGGGCGCGAATGCTTCACTCTTGAGGAGGTTCGCATCGAGGTAGGTTTCAAGTGCTCTATATCTTGGAATTGTTTTAATTGCGGAGTAGCTTCTGGTGTAGTGGTTCAATTCCTGACGAGGCGAGTGTAGCATGTGGACGGCAATGCCATTTGGTACGTTGGCCGATGGAGCGTCGACTCCGACGATGAGCAATTGTTTTATTTCGGGAGGAATCTCATCGAGCGACTCGAGTTTGAGCAATGCGTATTCAGTATAGAGTTGAGGACGCGCATAGAAATAAAATTCGAGGTAGGCGAAGGGTAGTTCTTGATTCGGGTCGAAGTAGCCAACAAGTTGTCGATCGTCTCTAGAAATCTTGTTTTCTACTTCCTTGCTTATCTGCACGACTCGGTATGGACCGAAACTCACGGTCGGCTCAACTTCGAATGGTTTTAAAGAGGCATACAGGGAGTCGGTTCCGACAACGATGTGGCTTACACCGAGGTCTCGCATCTGTTGCACTTTTAGTTCGTTTTCCGGCTGGTACTTTGAGCTGAAAACCAAGAAGGAGTGATAGGTGGATGCGTTTAGCATCGTTGCCGCGACTACGGGCATACGGTAGGCAAGTGAGCTTTCAATAAAGAGCCCATTGACGACTTCTCTCTGCGCTTTCTCCGGCAATTCACTGATCAAGTAGTGACAGCTGAGATAGGGGAATTTCTGATAATCGTTTAAGTGCTCAACAAATATCCGACCCTGAACAGGGTGATCAGCTAAATACGATACTACTTGGTCCAAATCGCTGAAATGTGACTGAGCGGTCGACTGTGCTACTCGTTGCTGCTCTAACGGGCCTAGGCGCGCAGCACTTACCGTGGCTGCCAAAAGGATCGCGAGCCAAATCAGTTGTGACCATAGTTGAACTTCCACGGATCTCTGGTGTCGATCGCGTTTTATACTAGTGAGTGCCGGAACGGTTGCGAGCAGGCAAAGGAACATCAAAACGAGATATCCCTGAAATCGATAATAATGAATGCCAAGTGGAACGTTTGCTGCGACGAAATCGCTCGAGAGTATCACACTGAGTGCGGTAAACAGAAAAAAGCTCTGGATAAGGGGTCGACATCTGCGCGGCTCAGGATGAACAAATAACAGCGCAAACAACCCCCAGAACAATAAGTAGGAGAGATTCACCTTCGCTACTGTTTTCAGTCCCTCTACTTTTAACTCGTTCCAGAGTTCGGGAAGTGGATAGCGAAAAAAGAATCGAAGTAAATCGTCTTGCGCCGGATAGACATCCGCGAGCGTAAACTCAGAGGCAAATGCGAGAAAGGGTGCGAGCCAAAACCCCGCAAGACCGATGCCTACCAGGTGCACGACTGTTAAGATTCCTCTTCGCTTTCTTCGCCAAAGAAAAGCGAGGAAACCGATGCTTGAGGCAAAAATAGCGGTGAGAGGATGAGTAAGAATCAAACAAGTGAGTGACAGGCCGAGGGCTACGGCGCGGCCTCTCGTTGGCTCGCGAAGGAGGCGAAGCAATGTGCCAAAATAAAGCAGTAGAAGGTGCCAGGCAAACAACTGTGGCAGAAGGCCGACGTACAGTACCGAACCGGCACCAATTCCAAAGAACTGCTCATCGTGATTGAGCCACCAAAAGGCGAGAAAGCAGCAAGACAACACAAGGA
The DNA here is from genome assembly GCA_965366815.1 of uncultured Bdellovibrionales bacterium. GTDB lineage: Bacteria > Bdellovibrionota_C > UBA2361 > SZUA-149 > SZUA-149 > CBDUGV01. Next base: position 12,691 of record CBDUGV010000003.1, read on the forward strand.
GCGAACGAATCCGCCTGTAGGCTTTCTGTTGATCAGTAAGCGCAAGAGCAACGAAAGTGGAGCTACAGAAGTACAATGAGACAGGCAGGACGGCGAGACCCATGAGGATGCTTAGATGTACGCCCAAGGAGACAGGTGTGTCCGAAAAAAGTTGAAGTGGGAAGGAGATAGTCGCCAGCAGCAGATGGCTTAAAAATCCGTAGAATTGATACGCTGGCCAACCGGTGAACCAGGATGCGTCGTAAAAGAACAGACGTCCGCTCAGTAATTGCTCGCGTAGTTGTGAGATCAGAGCAATGTGTCCGGCCAGATCCTCAGAAGGGACTGTTTGGCCGCTTAGAAGAAATTGATAGCGCAGTGCCGTTATCAAGAAGAACGCGGCGAACAGGGCTATTGGAAAGAGATTGCTCTTACTTTGCTGCATAGCTCAGACAAGCCATACAGACATCAATATGGTCAAGGAAAACCTAAGGAATTCCAGATGAGTTGCACCTTATTATTGATTGTTGCTGCTATTGAATCGGAGCAAGCTTCGATGCGATCAATTCATTAATCGCGGCATCGTAGGTGAAGCGATGAATCAACGTTTCCAACTCTTCTTCGGAGCTGATGCTTTTTTCTCGACTCAAGCGCAGGAATACTTGCTCAACGACATGAGCTGATGAGCTCAATTCATTCGTTAAGTTCATTGCTAGGGAAAATACTGTAGTTTCGAAGCGTGAGATTATCGCTTCCAATTCCACCAAGAATGGAGAGTCGGACTTTTGCGTGCCAGACTTAGATTCTTCCACCTTAGGTTCTTCCACGGTAGATTCAAGCCCAGTAGATTCAAAATTTGCATCTAATTGCTCATCCAGCTCCATCATCTCAACCTCCAAGAACATCTTAGAACTCTTCTAGTTATTTGCGGAGAATCCGCAAAACTCCTTGCACCAAAATCGCCCTAATAACCAACAAAAAAGCTTTACGAATTGACGATAACGGAAATCAGCAAAGCGATCAAACCTCTGATGTGATAAATGCTAGAATGAATATTCAGTTGAAAGTATTATTGTAATACTGACCATCTTTTAGTGTGCTTTTAAAGCTATGACTGCCGGACAGAAAATTCTCATTGTAGAAGACGAGCCTTCAATTGCGGACAATATCGTATATGCGCTCTCAACAGATGGTTTTGAGCCCATATGGTGTCAGACGGCAGCAGAGGGTCGAGAGGTCCTAGATGCCAACTCAATTAAACTGATTATTCTTGACGTCGGGCTTCCCGATGAAAACGGTTTTGAGTTCGCGAAGCAACTTCGTCAAACGAGTACCACTCCGATAATTTTTGTTACCGCTCGAGCAGATGAGGTCGATAGAATTGTCGGCCTCGAAATTGGCGCAGATGACTACGTGGTAAAGCCGTTTAGCCCAAGAGAATTGAGCGCTCGAGTCAAGGCCGTTTTACGTCGAGTTGCTTCTACCGCTGGCGAATCAAGCGCGGTACCACGAACTGACAACCAGGGAGTCTTGCGTTATGGGCCCTTCGTCCTCGACGAAGTGAAGCACGTGATAACCTATCATGAACAAGCACTCGATCTATCACGCTATGAATTTCGCTTGTTAGCGATAATGCTCAAAAGCCCCGGTCGTGTGTATTCAAGAGATCATTTGATGCAACTTGCCTGGGAAGAGCCAGATATGAGTCTGCAGCGTACGGTCGATACCCATATTAAGACCATTCGTCAAAAGTTGCGGATCGTGCAAGCAAGCGAAGATCTAATCGTAACCCATCGAGGCATCGGCTATTCGATTAGGGAGGTGGTGTGAGTATACGCCGCCGAATTTTCTTCGGTATCCTTTTCATTGTAGGAATCGGCTTTTATTTTCTCATTGACTGGATTGTCGGTGACCTTACGCCTCAATATCGCGAAGCAACAGAAGAGCCCCTAGTCGATGCATCGCAAGTGCTTGCCTCAGTTGCGGCAGTCTCGTCGAATGAAGACGGTGTCGATGTAGAGTTGTTTCGACGTATTTTCGAAGATACCTATAAGCGAACCTTTGAGGCCCAGATATATAATTTCTTAAAGACCGAAGTTGATTATCGTGTCTACATCACAGATGCCCAGGGGCTTGTGATCTTCGACTCTGATAATGGTCGAGACGTCGGAAAAGACTATTCTGCTTGGCGCGACGTGCGTCTCACACTGGAGGGTAAGTATGGGGCTCGTACCTCGCGGGATATTCCCGACGAACCAGGGGCAAGCGTTCTCTATATAGCTGCTCCTATAGTTGTGGATAACGAAACTATAGGTGTGCTTTCGGTCGGGAAGCCGACTCGCAATGCCAATCAGTTCATCGAAGAGGCGAAAAGAAAAATAATTGTCGGTGGGTTGGTCAGTGGATTCTCGCTAGTGTTAATAGCGCTCCTGATCTCCGCGATGATCACTCGACCAATTCACCGACTAACGACTTATGCTCGGGCCATTCGGGATGGGCGTCGCGAGGTTCTCCCTCGCTTGTCGGGTCGTGAAATAGTTGAGTTGGGTGAAGCCTTTGAGCAGATGCGCGATACGCTGGAGGGCAAACAGTATGTAGAAAATTATGTACAGACCCTAACCCATGAAGTAAAGAGCCCGCTCTCAGCTATTCAAGGCGCTGTGGAATTGTTGAACGAAAACCCCCCGGAAGCGCGTCGCCAACAATTTCTAGAGAATATTAGGACTGAGGCTACCAGGATTCAACAAGTTGTGGAGAAGCTACTGCTTCTCTCCAAACTTGAGACGCGTAAGGCGCTAGACGATCGACAATCGATTGAGTTGGTGGAATTACTAGAGGAAGTAGTCGGGAGCCTGTCTCCGACTGCTGTTGCCAAAGGTGTTACCGTGACTCGAGTTGGAGAAGCCTTGGCAACGTTTCAAGGTGATCCCTTTCTTATCCGGCATGCGCTGGTCAATCTTCTGCAAAACGCGATTGATTTTTCTCCAGAAAATGGAGAAGTGCACTGTGGCATTGAAATGCAGGGTGATTCTATCTGTTTGGCGGTTGAAGACCAAGGACCTGGGGTACCGGATTTCGCCGCCGGTAGAGTATTTGAACGATTCTACTCCCTTCAGCGACCAGACAGCGGCAAAAAAAGTTCAGGCTTGGGATTGAGCCTCGTGCAAGAAGTAGCTGATATTCACGGTGGACGAGTTACGATACTCAATCGACCCGAGGGTGGGGCACGGGCAGAACTCTCGTTGCCGACAGTTCTGCCGCGCTCCTAGGGGTCCACGTTCGGGCTTGGCCCTTCCAACTACATTTCACTCTCGTCCAAAGCGGTCCGAACCCATCTGTTGCCATGCAGCACATACTTGATAAGTCGGCCGTTTCTGTCCGGGAGCACCATAGTCCCATCGGGAAGCTCAGGCTCTCCTTGGCCGCAATCGCCAACTACGTCGCAGTGTGTCACCGGACTTGCGGGAGGGGTTTCACTCCCATTACTTTTCGTTCCCCGCAGTGCGAGCGTGATTTTGCCCATACCTCGGGCGAGTTCTATTCGTTGTGCATCTCGGATGGTGACGAGCAGGGTTGCTGTTGCTCCTGCGCCGATATTTCGTCGTTTGTTGTCTTGATCCGTACCGTCAACAGAAAGTACTTTTACAAACTCGATAAGCGTCTTCACTGCTTTTCTGCCTCGTTGGTCCGTGTAGTGAAAAAGAATATCTACCCTGGAATTCGGTACGACATAGCCGTTCACAAGTTCAGTTTGTGTTCCGTAAATTGAAACCGCTCGATATCCTGGTGGAATTGGCAGATCCCCAAGGGGAACTTTTTCGCTGATGTCGTCCTGAGAGATCGGAAAGCCAGCGCGAATCATCCGTTTCGCAAACTTTCCAAGCGCCATATCTTCGTGTGCCGCCGGGATGACCGAAAACGGGATGCGGTCCTTCTCGTACGACTGGAGGCTAAACATATTGGCATCAAGTCGCGTGCCTGACTCAATGCGGGTTGCGGCTATCAATACGTCGACCATTTCCAATTTCGCAGCCGGTGCATCGCTCGCTGCCGTGACTGCTGCTTGTGTCGTTTGTCCTCCTCCCAACACCATGTACGTTACAATTGAAAAGAGTGACAATACAATGACGGCTAAACCACTGATTGCAAGAACCATTTTTCGACGAGCACGTTGTGCAAAAGTCGTATTTGTCGCAAATCCCCTAGTCATTCGGATACCTCCATCGGTATATTTTGTGATTGCTAAATAAATTTGCTCGAGCATTTGAATAGACTGAGTGCTTCGAAAATGGTTCGAATAAAAATATTCTTTCGAAGGGCCTAGTTAAATCAGATCGGATCAGTGTTCCTCGCTACATTTTTTCGAAGTTTTTGCCGAAAAAATACCTAGCCCGAGAACTTTTCTCATTCAACTTGGTCTAGTGTTGTATGGAGTCATTAATCCCAGAAGAAGAACAGCTCTCTGAGCGCGAGGTGATTGAGCGCGTGCAGCACGGATCGCGGGAAGATTTTCGCCTGCTCGTGGTGGCCCATCAGTCACGTGTATTTGCAGCGATTCGGAGGCAAGGTGTTCAATCACATATTGCCAAGGAACTTACACAAGAAGTGTTCCTGAAAGCCTTTCTCAATATTAACTCGTTTCGATTTGAGGCGAGTTTTTCAACTTGGCTATTGCGAATTACAATTAACCACACAAGTTCCTATTTTACCTCGAAGCGTTTTCGACAAGGGAAACAGACTATTCATCTGACCAGTGCAATGCATGAAGCGCACGGAGAAGAGGACACCGACTGTTACGATCGAGAAGCGCTTGGGCGACTCAAACTGGTGATTGCGGCATTACCACCGAAGTATCGTGAGGTGTTGGTGCTATGTGGTTTTGAACAACGCTCCTACCAAGAGATTTCAGATTTGCTTGGTATTCCGGTCGGCACCGTGCGTTCTCGATTGCATAAAGCACGGTGTATGGCGAAAGAACTCTATTTTCAGCGCAACAACGAGTAGACCTATGGATTCGAAACTGACACAAAGGCGTTTTTTAGATTTATTCGAAGGACAGCTCACTGAAGAAGAGCGGCTTGTCCTAGAAGATGAACTCGAGACCTCTCCAGAGTTAAACAGAGAGTATACTGAGTATCGAGCCTTGGCGAAGCTCGAAGAGCTTATTGCTTCAGAAGACTTCTATCTTGAAGAAGACCTTTCAGAAATCGTCCTCGACACGATTGAGGACAAGGGAATGCAACAAGAAGCTCATGCAGCCTATTTCCGAAAGTATCATGTTTGGATTGGCAGCTTGATGAGTGTGAATGTGGCGCTTCTCGCGGTATTGGTGACACTGTTGGCACGTGGACCGGTTGCCACACCAAGCGCTCCTCGGGATACGCAAGTACAAGTTGCGAGTAGCGATGCTATCGTCCCAGGTTTTCGACCAGTTACGATCGACGTTGCAATGCCGAAGAAATTTCATCCGGAGCGTGTCGATATCCGCGTTGCATATGAGCGAGATGGTCGAAGGCAGCTTCATGATTTGGCTCGATTCGTGAAAGTGCTCGACATTAAGGATGCGCATGACAGTGATGTTGCAAATGCCCGATTGACGCTACTTGTGCCCGATGAGGCTGCTGAGCGGATTACCCTTGCGCGACTTGTTGGTGAACTAGATTTGCTACTTTCCTCCCCGATTGCCTCTCCGAAGCCGCAGGGTGGTGAGCAGGTAACCATTCGCGACCCTTCTGGGCGACCGATTGTCGAGAATGCGGCACGCTCGACCTTTGCGGTGCTCTATTTACCAGAGAGAGACTCTGGTGTCCCAGTTCGTCAGGTGTACTATGAAGGTCATTGGCATCGTCACTACGATATGCGGGCGATTGGCTTCTAGCCAATAAACGAGCGCCATGCGTTCACTTCGGCGGTCCGTTCGAAACGCGGCTTCAACCGCAACAGATGATCCTTAAGTGAGGTATACCATTGCACATCGGTCTCACTGCGCAGCAAGAGTGCTGAGAGTTCCTTCGTGTCTTCGACTTCAAAAATAGCTGGATAGTCTTCACCAAGTAGGCCGACGAGTCCAGGAATCCGACTAATGATCAAGGGTAGTTCCGCCACTATCGCTTCGGAAACAACGGCTGGGGCACCTTCTACTCTTGACGACTGGACGAGGAGGTCAGCACCTCGCAGTTCGGCAAGGACTTCGTCATGCCCTACTTCTTCAAACCAATGGTAGCGTGAATTCTCCGACATTTCCTCGCGGGCACGTCTCGCGAGTTTCGGATCTAGAGACCCGCCAAAATGGCGAATCTGTATTTTCGAAGACTGGGGGAGTAGTCGAGCCGCAGCAGCGGTGCGGAGTGGATCTTTTTCGTCTCGTAGATGACCTGAGACGATCACGGTGAATGCATCAGAGTCCTTTGCTTTGCTATTGGTGGATAGCTCTGCCGATTGCAGTAGCACTACTGATTTCTTCTGTAACTCCGCTGGCAGCTCCGCATGGGTGCTGGGGTTTAGACAAATTACATTGTCGACAGTCGAGAGTTTTTCAGAAACAGCCAGCTTTGTCTCTTCGTTGCCATACATGTCAGTTCCGGTAATCGCGACGGCGACTCTTGTCGTTGGCTGCTCTTGTTTGAGACGGGCGACAATTTCCGCAGTCTTAAACACATGGAGGCAGATAGCGAAGTCGAGCTTCTCGCCATCGTATTCGTCAGCAACTCTCACCTGATGGCCGAGCTGCTCGAGGATTGCCGCCCAGCGATTGGCGGTAATTCGATTGCCACTAGAACGTGTATTCGAGCGCGGGAAGAAGATTGCGACTTTCATGCGTATCTCAACCCCTTTCTCACCCAGCATTCATGAATTGATATCAAATAGTTACCTTCAATAAGGTAAAGCATCGGCGAAATACTGTCGATTCAAGAGCTATGCCTTTTGAGACTGCCCAACGGCCTTCTCATACTCTACAGACTTGATTGCACATATACAATTTAGCATAGCCAGTTCGAATGAAGGTTTTAATCGCAATTTGTTTAGTGGGAGTTCTGCTCTCCGAGTGGCCAAAAGGCTATTGGCCCACCTTGCGATCGCAAAGCAAATGCCTCTGGCGAGATATTCGCCGTTCGTTTGCCGTGCGAATCAGCATCGTCTTTCTGGTTATCTTTCTCTTTGATTCGTTTCTCTTAACTGCAATTCAATCAGTGGAGCATCCGATCGGAACTCGGTTGATTCGTCTGGGCGGATTGATCGGGCGGAATGTAAATTTCTGGTTTCTACTTCTTGGCGCCTATCTATTGAGTAAAGTATTTCGCATGCGCAAAGTTTCTGTTGTGATTCTCGGTGCAATGTTTTCGGCCGCGCTTACTGGGGTCGCTTGTAACGTATTAAAAGTCTTGGTGCTTCGCTCTCGTCCGGCTGCAGATATGGGACAGATGTCTTTTTTCAACGTGGGAGGATACATCGAGCATAAAGGGTTATTTCTTAGTTTCCCTTCTGGGGATGTCGCTCTGGTCGCCGGTGCCGCTGGATTTATTTTCTATTTTGTGAAGGATTGGTATCTACGCGCCCTAGTCGTTGCGATACCTCTGCTCACATGTGCTTCGCGCATCCAACTCAATAGGCACTGGCCTTCTGATACCGTCTTATCGGTCTGCCTCGGGCTTCTCATTGGCCATTATCTCTGGCGCTCTCATCAATCACGTATGACAAATTACTCTCAGCTGCCGCTGTTTTTAAGGGTCCATCGGCCCCTCCTAGAGAGCGAGAAATAGTTTAGCGGAACACTGAGCTACGAAATTCGCTGTCCCTAGGGTAATTTCCCAAAATTCGCTTATTCCGATATATTTACCTACGAATTCGAGCGGCAGATTGAAAAGCCAGTCGTAGTACAGGTAATCTCAATCGGCATCAAGCGGAGGTGGTTGTGGTGTGGGGGCAGTTGAGCTTCGTACTGCAACACGAACACGAATTTTACCGGATCATCTTAGAGCGATCACTATAAACTGCAGGCTATAGACTGGATACAGTGCAATTGCTGAGAAGACAGAGCAAGAAAAATCAGCCGGACCAAGCTGAGGAGTCCGATGAGCTGCTTACTTCCGATTTGGCAACGAAGCCACAACAAGTGTTGTTCGTGCACCTCTCGTCGATTTCGACAGAGCCACTTATCTCTGTACTTGAGGACCGAAACTGTGTTGTTCGAGCAGTGGATTCTGCTGAAGCTGCGATTGAACTAATCGCCCAATGGCCGATCGAGGTCGTTTTCGTTGGTCTGGCCTCCGATCGGAAACAGGCGATGCGCAGCATCCTCAAATTTCGTTCTATGCGGCCGTTAACGTGCGTTGCGGTAGGTTCGCTTGAAAATGACGGCCAGCAGTTCTCTCGACGAGAAGTGCTCGAGATCATTAGAGCGGGAGCTGACGATTTTCTAGAGCCCCCGTTTCAAACTGAGGAAGTCCAGAGCTGCCTGTCGTTTTGTCGCGATAAATTGTCACAAAGGCAGCAGATGCACCAAACGATTGAGGCCTTGCGGCGCAGTGAAGAACAGTTCTTGGAGTTCGCTGAACATTTAGATCAAGCGTTTTGGTTATCTGATGATGCGAACCAGCAGTGCTTGTACGTCAGTCCTGCCTACGAACGCATTTTTGGACTCAGTATTGAAAGCCTCTATGAGAATACTTATTCTTATAAACCCCTGGTGCACCCAGATGATGTGAGCAAAGTCGACAAGTATATTGCTGAGCGCAAGCGGGGTAATAGCGCTGAAGTTGAATATCGCTTCCGGCATCCTGATGGTTCTATTCGTTGGATTCGCTCTCGCGCGTTTCCTATCGTTGATGAGAACGGTAGCTTGTTGCGAATTGCCGGAATTACCGAAGACACCACTGAGAAGAAGCGACTCGAAGAGGAATTGCTGCACACCCAGAAAATGCAGGCCATCGGCGAACTTGCCGGAGGTATCGCACATGATTTCAATAACCTGTTGACTCCGATTCTCGGCTATAGCGATCTTCTGACCTCAGGGAAGTTGTCGCAACAGAAAATCGAAAAAGCCAGTGATACGATTCGACGAGCTGCGACGCGAGCCATGGAGCTCACGAAGCAATTGCTGGGTTTTGCCAGAAAAGGCAAGCATCAACATTTGCCAGTTGATGTGCATAGCGAAGTTGATGAAGTCGTAGCACTGGTTAAGCGAACCTTTGATAAGAAAGTTATTATCGAAACTCGTCTGGAAGCCGGGAACAGTGTCGTGCTGGGGGATCCGACCCAGATTAATCAGGTGCTCCTTAATCTCGCGCTCAATGCGCGAGACGCGATGAGTGAGTTGGAGAGTGCTCGGCTGACCATCACGACAGCCGTTAGCGATGTCCCCTATACCCTCTTAGTGCAGGACCCCAACAATCGACTGAATCGATATTTAAAGGTTACGGTGTCTGACACAGGCTGTGGAATTGAACACCAAACTCAGCAACGAATTTTTGAACCGTTCTTCTCTACTAAACCACATGGTGAAGGCAGCGGAATGGGACTGGCGATGGTCTACGGCATTGTTCGAACCCATGGTGGAACTATTGAAGTTGAAAGTGAGGTGGGGCAAGGGACAACGTTTCGCTTCTACTTACCGCTGGCTGACGAGGTAGTTACTCAGGAGCGCGCTGAAGAAGGATCCAAGGGAGTTGCCGAGTCGCGAACCGGTGTGGTGCTCTTGGTCGATGACGAGGAAAGCGTACGGGAAGTTGCTCAGGACATGCTGACGCATCTGGGCTACGAAGTGTTGGTTGCATCTGATGGGCTCGAGGCGATTGCCATCTATAAACAGCGTCAAAATGACATCTCTTTAGTAATACTTGATATGCTCATGCCAAGGCTTGGTGGACATGATTGCTATCGGAAATTGCGTGAAATCAATTCTGAGGTCGTGGCGATTCTCTCTACTGGCTATGATCTCAACCACTCTGCTCAGAAGATCCTAGATGAGGGAGTCAAGGGCTTTATTCAAAAGCCCTATACTCTCGAACAGTTTGCCGAAACGACCGGCCGCTTTCATCCTTCAAACAAGTAGCCTTTGCTCTAGTGCTTCTTAAAATAGTCGAAGGGCTCCAAGCACGAATTGCAGAACCATAGCGCTTTGCAGGCAGTAGAACCGAATTCGGAGCGACATTCTGTATCTATTGATTTGCAGCGTGGGCAGACAATCGTGCTAGGCAGTTGTACCAGTTGCCTATCGCTTGGCGCGGCGATACCAATTTTTCGAAGTTTCTCTTTCGTTTTATCGCTGATCCAATCTGTCGTCCAACATGGCGAGAGAGTCACTTTCAGCTGTACTGATTGAATTCCGTTCTCCGCGAGTACATTGGTGATATCGTTCTTCATAACATCCAGTGCAGGGCAGCCGGAATAGGTTGGGGTAATGACAACTACCACACGCTGCCCTTCTAAAAGCACATCTCGAACAACGCCGAGTTCCACCACGTTAATGGATGGCAGTTCGGGGTCTTTTACTTGTTCAAGTAGTTCGAGTATCTGCTTTTTATTCATCGAGACTTGTTCCACGATTTACCAATCTGCTTCGGGGAATGCTCGTGCCGTACTTTGCATCTCGCTTAACAAACGCCCGAGGTGTTCAGAGTGCTGGCCCTCTCGACCACGAGCTAGATACTGAGGATTCGTTTCGAGAGCCGGGAGCGTCGCCTCTGCAAGTATCTCGCCAACTTGCTGATTCCATGCGGCACGGATATCGAGAAGTGGTGCGATCAGCCCTTTTTGCTCCAAGTCCTGTACTGCAGAACTTGCTTGAAATAATTCTTCAATATATTGGGATAATTGTTCGATTGCCGCGCGCATGCGGCCATGACTCTCTGGCGTACCATCGCCAAGACGAAGTATCCATGTACTGCTATGGCGAAGGTGGTAGAGAACTTCTTTATGCGCTTTCTCGGCAATTTCCGCGAGTCTAGGGATCTGAGCCGATATAAGTTGTTCGAATCTCAGGCAGGAGAAGCTGTCGTAAAAAAATTGGCGGGCGATTGTGTCCGCGAAGTCACCGTTCGGTTGTTCTACCAACAAACAATTGCGGAATTGGACAGTATCGCGAAAAAACGCGAGCCGATCAGCATTATGCCCTTCTCCTTTCACTTCAGCGGCATGTTCTAGGAGAAGAGTTCCAACGCCAAGGCAGTCGAGTGCGATGTTTGCTAAGGCAATGTCCTCTTCAAGCATCGGGGCGTGACCACACCATTCGGAAAGACGATGCCCGAGCACAAGATGATCGTCGGCAAGCTCGAGTAGAAAATGGAATAGCGGTAGACGATTTTCAGCTGGTATCATTGCTACTGCTTCCGCTTCGCGACTTTGTAAAATTGCGGATGTCGAAAAATCTTATCCTGAGCCGGATCAAAAAACGGGCCGCGATCGTCTGGAGTGCTGGCGGTTATACTTTCAGAGGGGACAACCCATATACTGACGATCTCTTCCCGCCTCCCATATACATCACGAGCGTTTTGCAACGCCAGTTCGGCATCGCTTGCGTGCACATTCCCTGCGTGTTCATGTGGTGCTCCACCGGCCAATTGCACAAAGACCTCCCACATCGCGAGCGTTTGCTCTTCATCGCTGTACTTTGAGTCGTTTTTGGGTGCTTTTCCCACTCGTGTCCTCTTTTCGCTAGGCTGCCAGTTCGTTGCTTCGTTTCTTATCTGCATAGGCTTGTGCTGCCGCACGAACCCATTCACCGTCTCGGAAGGCTTTTGTTCTCGCTTCGAGTCGATCTCGATTACATGGACCGTTCCCAGAGAGTACTTGCCGAAATTCGTCCCAGTCAATTTCTCCAATTCGCCAGGATCCAGACTGCTCGTCAAACTCCAAATCCGGATCGGGAATCTGCAAGCCCCAGGCATGAGCCTGGGGTACGCTTGCGTCAATGAACCGCTGCCGCAGTTCATCATTCGATTTTAGCTTTACGCGAAATTTCAACAATTCGGCGCTGTTCGGACTGTTGCTGTTGGGTGGCCCAAACATCATCAGCGTTGGCCACCACCACCGATTGAGCGCATCCTGTACCATCTCCTGCTGAGCTTCTGTTCCATTTGCCAGGGTCTCCACAATTTCCATTCCTTGCTTCTTGTGGAAGTTCTCCTCCCTGCAGATTCTCAGCATGGCGCGTGCGTACGGCCCATAAGAACATTTGGCAAGCATTGTTTGATTGATGATAGCGGCACCGTCAACCAGCCAGCCGATAATCCCAATGTCAGCCCAGCTCAGCGTTGGATAGTTGAAAATATGGGAGTACTTGGCTTTCGCCGCAAGTAGCTCGGCAACAAGCTCAGCTCGCGTGACGCCGAGAGATTCTACAGCCGAGTAGATGTAGAGACCGTGACCGGCCTCATCTTGTACTTTTGCAATGAGCGCCATCTTACGCTTCAGCGTCGGAGCTCGGGTAATCCAATTTCCCTCCGGAAGCATGCCCACTACTTCAGAGTGTGCGTGTTGCGACATCATGCGGATCAATTGTTTGCGGTAGGCATCCGACATCGGATCCTTCGCTTCAATGGTTTCGCCGCTGTCGATTCGCGTTTGAAATAGCTCTTCGTCGAATAACAACTGTGAAGACTTCGAACTCATAAGATTCACTAACCCCCTAAAACGAAACCAGAAATATTGTACCAGTATATCGTACCGGGATCGGCGAGTTAAGTAGAATCTCAGCTTAGTATCGTTAAGTATTACAGAGTCTTCTGCGAGCAGCTGCTCAGCGGACTCCTACGCCAAGCGATAGCGTGCCTGACTCGGGTGCCGTTCGCCAAGCCGCAGCACACCGCGATCCTGATTAGCACTCAGGTGTTCGAGAATCTTGTAAACTGTTTCAGATTCATCTTCGGCGCCAATTGCCGAGGCAAGTTCCTCAGCGGTGAGTCCATCTCCAGAAGTACCGGTGCTTTGGAGGGACTTCATAACAGCGTGCTGTAACTCAACCACACGGGCGGCGGCTTTCTTTCCGGCCTCGACACCAGGTTGATGATAAGCGTTTACATTGACCAGACTGGCATAGAGTCCAACGCTGCGCTCGTAGAGGGCAATTAACGCGCCCAACGTGTGGGCATTGAGTTTGTCTACGGTAATAGTGACCGAACCGCGATCGTTTTCATGAAGCGCGCGTCGAGTGCCAAGCATAAATCCACTTAAGTAATCGCCGGAAGTCACGCCAGGCTCAACTTCGAAATCACCGCGTTGATCACTGAAATCGCAGAAATCTTCGAGAACCTCAATGAAGGTTACGAAGAAGTTATTGAGCCCATCTCGTAGTTGTTGCACATATGCGTGCTGATCCGTCGAGCCTTTATTCCCATAGACGGCAATACCTTGGTTTACCGTGGCGCCGTCGAGGTCTTTCTCTTTACCCAAGGACTCCATAACCAATTGTTGGAGGTACTTGCTAAACAGACAGAGGCGATCTTTGTAGGGGAGGAGCACCATATCGCGCTCTCCTTTTCCATTGCCAGCTGCATACCACATCAGCGCGAGGAGAGCGGCAGGGTTCTGCAACGTCTCTTTGTTTCGAGTCAGCATATCCATCTTCGCTGCTCCCGCGAGAAACTGGTCGACATCGGCGCCATGCAGTGCGGCTGGGACCAATCCGACGGCAGAAAAAAGCGAGGTTCTTCCCCCAACCCAGTCCCACATGTAGAGTTGGGCAAGCCAGGTTTGTTCATCAGCGAGTTGATCGAGTTTGCTACCGCTACAAGTAATAGCTACTGCGTGATGACCAAAGTGTAGTCCTCGATCAGTAAACGCCCGGGCTACTTCCAACATGCCGTTTCGAGTTTCGACCGTCCCGCCCGATTTAGAAATAACGAGGCAGAGCGTTTCATCCAGTTTGTCGCCAATCTGGCTCAGCGTCTTGCTGATACCGTCAGGATCGGTGTTGTCACAGAAGTAGAGGTTCATCGGTGCGTCGGGAGACCAAAGCGCATCGTAGACGAGCTGTGGGCCAAGTGCCGATCCACCAATTCCGATCAACAATACATTTGAAAATCTATCTTTGCGTTCTGGGGTGATCGCACCGCTGTGGATTCGCTGGGCAAAGTCTTTGACTCTATTGATACTAGCAGAAATCTCATTACCGAGATTGCTATCTGGTGCCAGCTCGGGGTTTCGCAACCAGTAATGTCCTACCATCCGTTGTTCGTCAGGATTGGCAATCGCACCGTTCTCGAGCTCTTCCATCGCGGTAAACGCATCTTGCATTTTCGCTTCCATCGACGAAAGAAAGTCTTCGGCAAAATGCATCCGACTGATATCGAGTGAAAGTCCTAGTTCTGGATAGATGGTGAGAAATTGGCAGTAGCGCTGCCATTGTTGTTGCTGCGTCATGGTTCCCCCAAAAGCGACTTGTAGTGCGACTAATGCTATTCGGCTGGGGGTATCTTGGCTCGTTTTAACGCTTCAATCAAGCTCGCCTTGCTGGGGATGGTCGAAAGCACCGTTGGTTTCTCAGGAGCTGACGCTGGAATTACTACATACAGTGGAACTCCGGTGCCACCATATCGTCGGAGCGCCCGGGTAATCTCATCGCTGCCTGAAGTCCAATCGGCGATAAGCGGTACAACTCCGTTCTCTTCCAATGCGGCAGCCACTTCCTTGGTCTCTAATATCAAATACTCATTGGCTTTGCAGGTAATACACCAATCTGCAGTAAAATCGATAAATACACTCTGCCCTTGTGCCAAAAGTTCTTCTAAGCGGCTATCGGAGTAGTTTTGCCAGGGAATGAGGCTATTGGTTTTCGCGCTTTGTTCACCCTGAACAGTCGGCTGTTGCACCGGGGTGATTATCTTCGGATAGAGCTTCAAAGCGGATACAAGCACTAATAGAAGCGTTACTACGGTGACAAGTGTTTTAGCTTTACCGGATTTCCAAGTTGCGAGCCAATCAAACAACCAGAAACAATATAAGACGATGAGGAGTAAAAGAACGCACCACATACTTCCTTCCCCACTCAGGCTATGAAGTATGAATAGCAGCCAAACAACTGTAGCTAAGAGAAAGAATCCCATGAGCTGTCGTAGGCGATCCATCCAAGGTCCTGGTTTGGGTAATCGCTCGAGTAGTTTCGGATGCGTCGAGAGAAAATAGTAAGGAAGCGCAAGACCGTGGCCAATTGCCAAGAAGACCGCGATTGTCTGAAGTGCAGGTTGGGTAAAGGCAAAGACCAGCGCAGTGCCGAGGAAGGGAGCAGTGCATGGGGTCGACAGTGCCGTTGCGAGTACACCTTCAAAAAAATGTTTCGTGAGCGAAGGCTTCAACTCATCAACTGCCGTGCATGACTTTCCAATGAAGGGCAGCTGAAAGGTATAGAGATTGAAGAATCCCAGACTCAAACAAAACAAAATCAATGTTAATCCCAATACGAATTCAGGATGTTGAAACTGAAATCCCCAACCGAGCTGAAAGCCAAACGATCGGAGGGTAACGACGCAAAGTGCCAATACGAGAAAGGTCGCGATGATACCACTTGAAAAGGCAAGTGCGTTTCTCCTAGCGTCGCGTAGGTCTTCACCACTGTGACCGACGAATCCCATTACCTTGATGCCGATAATTGGCAATACGCAGGGCATGAGATTGAGCAGCATTCCTCCGATAAATCCGAATACAAGCGCAATTAACATTCCGAGCAGACTACTCGCTGGCGTAGCGTTAATCGGGAGTTCAACCGCGGTCTTAGGCAGTTGAACGCGAAACGTCGCTTCTGTGAAAGGAGAGGCTGCAACCATCAGCGCTAGGACTTCGGGTGGAGCTTCTTCTGATGCACTCTGAGAAATATTGAGATCTATCTCCCAGGCGAGTGAAAGATCCTGAGGCGTCCTGGCAATGTCTGCGGAGAGTACGGCAATGCCTTTGATTTTTTGATTCCCCTCTGCCGCAGTTGAGTCGATTTCAAGCAGCTGGGTTGCGACCGTAGGTATCGCTGCATCTTCTTGCTCCTGTTTCCCAGTACCGACTTGCACGATACCGGGAGTTATAAAATCCGGCAGTGGCTCGAGAAAAATTTGAATATGCTTGTACGGCTCTTCGAGTGGGGCAAGCCCCTGAAACTCGAGAGCCATAGTGAATTCAACTCCCGCTGGAACACTGTGCCGACTCGGCACAACCTCCAATCCGACTGTGGTATCGACGAGCTGTCGCCACTTCGAGACGCTTGTTGGATGAAGCTTTGAATACTTAGAAAAAACTTCACTTTTGCGCGATGGAGTAGAGGGTGTATCCGTGAGTTGAATTTTGACTTGAGCTTTGGCTTCCCCAGGAATACAGATGTCTTTGCAGACGAGCCAACTTGTCGAGGCTTCTATTTCAATCGCATCTTCATCATAGGCCTCTGGTGCATGTGCGATGATCGAAGAGGAAAGAAGCACCTCTTTTTTATAGCCATAGGTAATAATGCCTCCTCGTTCAATGAATCGCTGAGGAGCCGGCCAGAGTAAGTCTCCAGTCGACCAGCCATTTGACACTCTCCAATGCACTTTTGTCGGGACGGCTGATTCCCCACTATTTTTCCAGTAGATATGCCAACCTGGTTGGATGTGAAAAAGAACACCGACTTGCGTCTCAATCTGTTGATCTGCCGAACCACGTTGCAGATTTTCATTGAGTGCAACCAGCTCAATTTCTACCGGGTGTTTCGGAACTGCGAGTTGGGCCTGCAGCAGGAGCGGGTTGAGCAACAGGAAAGCTGCGGGAACTAAAACTGTCCAGAGATATGTCAGAATAGATCGATTCATACGGTGTCATTTGGCAACATTCAAAGAATAGTGACACTTTGGACGGTGCTGGCGCTAGAGTATTGCTAATTTCTTCTCCGGGGAAGCGGAATTTTGCACTCTGCCAGGCAAGAAATCAGTCGTGACCTCGACCTTTTTGCCGAGCAGATACAGCGCTGCGTCGGCAGTTGCTGCAAACGAGGTCGACATACCAAAACCGCCAAATGCGGCTAACCAGAACAGCCCCGACAGGTTCTGATCTTCGCCCCAGATAGGCAGTTGATCTTCTGTGTAGGTTCTAAAGCAGTGCCAGGAGCGTGCGAGCTTGGCTTTCTCTGCGGCACTCGGTAGCGAATCGAGCAGTTTCTCCGCTAGGTTTTCGCGAACATCGTTTTTCGGTACGAAGGAATCCAGACTATCGACAACGGTTCGGTCGCATATGGAGATCAGACGATTTTTTCTATCCCATTGGCGCACATACCAGCCATGGTGTTCCTCCCAAAAAAAGCCACATTCGGGAACAGGCATATAGTCTT
The DNA here is from genome assembly GCA_965366815.1 of uncultured Bdellovibrionales bacterium. Lineage (GTDB taxonomy): Bacteria > Bdellovibrionota_C > UBA2361 > SZUA-149 > SZUA-149 > CBDUGV01. The sequence goes on from CBDUGV010000003.1 coordinate 29,948, forward strand.
CCTCCCAGCCACTCATTAAAAAGAGGTGGCGAGCGTAAGGGCGTGTATCGACCTGAGAAGTCGGGCAATGCTCGTCGAGCGGCTCGTTTACCCAAGCACCAGCTGCATTTACAAGCCACGCTGTTGAAAAAGTCTCATTGGTTTCGCTGTGAACAATCCAGTCGTCGCCTTTCTTGCCTACTGTTTGAACCGTAGTCCTAAACTGAAAACGTACATACTCGCGGTCGCAAGCGGCAACCAGAGCATTGACATAGCCTGGAGAATCCAGAAGACCATCGGTTGCGGTATACACAGAGGGTAATACGAAAGATTTTCCCGCATTCATCAAACGAAAGCTGCGTTGCTCAAACAAACCTTCATGGTGCTGAGGGATCTCTCGCCCGACAATCATCGATCCGCTTTGGCGAAAATAGGTATTGCGTATTTCCTCCGGCCAAAGCTCAATTGAACGACGGGTCCAGTCACTGAGCTGCGGGTGATGATACAGTTGACGTATCATCCCGGCATTCTTGCCCGAGGCGTGCGCTGCTGGGATCGGCTCACGTTCAAGCACCAGTACGCGCTGCCTGGCCTTGCCCAGATGATAGGCCAAGGAAACGCCGAGCACTCCGGCTCCGATAATTACTACGTCATATCTCATAGGGTTCACATGCTATACCGAAGCAGAAGCGATAGCACAAAATTTCCCCTTGACCGACTAGGAAACTTCCCCAATACTCGCTTTGAAAAGCTTTATTGATTTCAAGGGGTTGGCTTTAAGTAAAATGAACTTACGAAGCTCTATCTTCCTTTTTCTTCTGTGTTCTTTGATTGTTTCGCCCACATCTGTGGTCGCTCAGTCAGATGCATCGTCAAACCAGCAAGCTGCAAACAGTTGTGTCTGTGACTGTGTGTATTTGCAAAACAGCAATATCAGAAATCATCGCTACTATTCGGCTGGTACAAACGGTAGTTGTCAGGTCATCGAAGGAAAAGCCTGTATTGGTGAGTTGCGCGGAGAGAATTTTCGCGGACAAGTCAAAAATTGTTTAGCCGGTCCGACCCAAATCAGTACGCCGTTCTCATCTTGGTTTCATGTTCGTCAAATAGCTGCTCTTGGCAATGTAGATGCTGTTGCTAAGAAACTTGCAACTCACTAAAACCACTGAGGCTCGATCAGTAGCCGTCGGAAATCGCCGCACACGGTAACCGCTTTCGTTTGCTTATTCCAGTTAACCAATTCGGCTTGTCGAACAGTATCAATTCTAATTCATCTGGGTGCTCTACGGTTTCACAAACTGTGGCAAATACTTTCTTGAACACTCGCTCGGCATGGTAGGGGGGGCTTTCGAATACCGAAAATGACCAGCGAAGAATGTGGACAATTTCTCTGCCGTCAAGGGACTGTATTGAACCTTGCACTTCTTTAGGAAGCTCCTGCTTTATTCTATCACTCTTTAGTTCTATCTCAGCCTCTCGTGTCGTCCAGGAGTAGAGCGCATGAGAAAAGAAATCATCCCAGTTGGTAAAGAAGTTGAGCAGCGGTGCCACGAAAAACAGCAGTGCCAAGAACGCATGTACTAATCCCTTGTTCAAAAGGATCGCGCGAGGACCTAGATCTCTCACCTTCCAAAATACCAGCCATAGCAAAACGATGTGAACGACATTCCAGGACCAAACGCTGTGGTTCCAATTGAGTCCAAACGGGCCAAATACCAATAATATTGCCAGATGCATACCGGTGAGGAGAATGACACCGAGCTTTCTCGTCCTCGTAAATAGCAGGCAGAGCGCACCACCGCTTTCAACCACCGGACTCAGGAAGGCACTCGCATATACAAACGCTTTTATGTCCGCCGAGAGGCTCGCGACAAAGGGCTCAACCATCCAGGGAAAGCCAACAAACAGATATTTTGCACTTATCTTGTGGAGTCCACTCCAAAACCAGATTCCGATCAAGATAATTCCAAGCGTGTTGAGCAGAACGCGTTCCTTCTCTCGGAGTTCCTCCGGAGAACGCTGCTCATTCCAAGGGAAGAACCCCATAGCGAACAGCATTAACGCGAATTCAACATAGTAGGGCATCAAACGCGACTGATCGAAGAGGCTATAGCTCGTTACGAGCGCAACGAAAATCGCGATCTGTTTTCTCGGATCTGGCAAAGCGGCTATCAGCAACAATGCAAGGATCAGAATAGTGAAGATCAGATAATCAATTGGGAAAGGGATTTGTGGCAAACTATCGTGAACGGGAATAAGGGGGTAGAAACGCGAGTGCTGGGAGAACCAAAGGTTTCTCGTAATAGGCATAGGTATCAGAAAGCCCAAGACGACAGCGATCTTACACCAATAGAGCCGTTGGTAGGGACCAAACAGCACCATCCGGTTAATGGCAAAGAGTGGATAGATGCACACTGCAATCCAGATAAACGGAGGGAGTTGTAGAATGCGCGCAAATGGAGCGAGTTTCGAGTTGGATTCAAGCAACCGCAAAACCGCTGGGGCTCCTTTTGTTATAGTGCCATCTTTTCCAACGAGGTGGATGGCGCCTTCGGCCGCCTCTCGCGATACCGCTTCTGGTAACTGAGCATTTCGAAAGTCGAGAAACGACGCTTCGCTCTCTGTCTCCACCTTAGCGACAAAGGCACGACACATCGGACAGTCTCCATCATAGAAGACTTCTTCTTCTCCTTCTTGATTGCTTTTATCTTCGTCGTTCTCGGACATATGGGGAATCGAGCGTAGGCTATGCTTGGTCAATCGAAACGTGGCCAGCGACGCTAGAGTCTGTAGCGCTCGAATCGCTTGAAATCTGGTCTGCTGGAACCTTACTTGGCCTCGTCCAAATAAAAATGAGTACCAATGTAATTGTAATAATAACGAGAGATTTTAGCACCCAGGAAAAGTGCAGGAGAAAAATGGGGTAGCTCGCTAACAGGAGCATCATCGCAGTGGAGAGCCGTTTCGCTTTGAGCTGAATAACACCATGTAGCTCCCAGTCTTGGATAATTGGCCCAACCTTTGGTCGACTGAGCAGCCAAGAGTGCAAGCGATGAGAGCTCTTAGAGAAACAATACGCAGCCAATAAAAGAAATGGCACTGTCGGCAACAGCGGGACAAAGGCTCCAACGAATCCCAGCACTACGCAGAGGCACCCAGTACCTAGAAAAAATAGGCGTTTGATTTGAGTCATTATCTGTTCGAACCGGCTCGATATAGCCCTGACTGACTTATATCGGTACTCCACTGATACACGGATTATCACAAAAAATACAAATTATCGCGTAGGAAGCTATCCAATTCTTGGGAACCGGACGATATACCTACGTGAATACACGTAGGCATTAGTTTTGCATTGTCTATTGAGTAGCAATTGCACTTTTCATCAATCGCTTCGCGTAAATAGCTCATGATTCGTAGACCTGCCCTTTGTTTCCTCTCCAGCGTCCTGCTCGCGTTCTACGCGTTTGTGCCGGTCGTATTGGCCGATGAGCACGCGCATCATTTGCATTCAGACCAAGAGGCATCAACTGCTGATATAGATGCCTGCCGAATTGTCCACGAAGAGAAGGGTGCGATATTGGCCGAACTCTCTCCCCCAATCGATGTCAATGCTGAGCCAGATGTCGAGCCGAGGGGTGCCGTTGTGTCGCTTGCGGTAGCGTCGGCGGGGGGTGCATTCGCTTTGCACAGCAATCCAACCGCCACGAAGAAGATCTTCTTAGACTTTGATGGGCACGTGGTTTCCGGAACTATCTGGAATTCACGAAATGGTGGCAATGACATTCATGCCCCTGCATTTAGTACAGATACAGACATTACCACTTTTTCAGCGTCTGAACTTGCGCGGATAGAAGAAATTTGGCGGCGAGTGTCTGAGGACTTTGCTCCATTTGACGTTGATGTAACTACTGAGGATCCAGGAGTTGCTGCATTTACCGCAGGGCGTCAGGCGCTTCGAGTGATGATAAGTACTGATGTTGACGAAGCGTCAATTGGAGGCACCGGTAATCGCTGGTACAGCGGTGCTGGAGGTGTCGCGTACTACAACTCATGGGACTGGACAAGTGATACGCCAGTTTGGGTGTTTGAAAACAATCTCGGCAACGGCAATGAAAAATATACGGCTGAGGCCTCCTCTCATGAAATTGGGCATGCGCTCGGTTTGAGTCATGACGGAGATTCAGCGGTAGATTACTACAGAGGTCACGGGTCAGGTGCGACTGGTTGGGCGCCAATCATGGGCGTCGGATACTACAGAGCCTTATCTCAATGGAGTAAAGGTGAATATTTTGAGGCCGACAATACTCAAGACGATCTCGCTATTATAACTACTCGGTTGCCCTATCGAACCGATGATCACGGTGACACGAATGGGACAGCCACCACTATTGTGCCAACGGGTACGAGTATAGCCGCGAATGGCGTTGTTACTACACCGACAGATGTTGACGTCTATGCGTTCACCACTGGTGCTGGTCTCGTATCAATCGCCATTGATCCGTATGACGCCTCCGATGGAAAAGCTAACCTCGATATTGAAGCGAAGCTCTACACCTCTGGTGGCGGCCTTGTGGTGACGAGCAATCCGGCAGATTCGCTCAATGCATCGATTTCTGAGACGCTCGCGGCTGGGACCTATTACCTCCACATTGATGGCGTGGGAAAAGGCAATTTGACTACAGGGTATAGTGATTACGGAAGTCTTGGAGCCTATACTATCTCTGGCAGTGTACAGTTAGGCGGTGGTGGCGGTGATACAATTCCTCCAACGGCGGCAATTGGCAGTCATCCAGACGTCACAGTAGCTGCTGGGACGAGCTACGATTTTACAGTTCAGTTCTCTGACAATACTGCGATCAATGTCTCTACGCTGACGACGGGAGACACCCTTGTCACTGGTCCGAACTCATACTCAACGACAGCAAGTTTTGTTGGGGTCAACAACAACAGCAATGGAACCCCAAGGACGGCAACCTATAGAATCACGCCACCGGGGGGGGCGTGGAGTGCATCAGATAACGGCACTTATACAATTTCATTGGCAAGCAACCAGGTGCTCGATACTTCTGCCAACACGGCGCTGAGCGGTACTCTTGCGACGTTTAGTGTTTCGGTGGTCGACGACGCTGATAGCGATGGTGTTCCGGATGCGACAGATAACTGTCCAACGACGCCAAATGCCGGCCAAGAAAATTTCGATGGAGATGGGCAGGGCGATGCCTGCGACCCGAACGACGATAACGACAGCGTGAACGATTCTGGCGACTGCGCTCGCCTCGATGCTTCCCGATGGCGCAACCGTGCATACCCAGATACTGACAGAGACGGAGTGCGAGAATCCGCCACTCTCAAAACAGTTGCCTGTTATGGAACCACTCCACCGAGTGGGTATACCACTGCGGAGAATGGTCCGGACAATTGCCCGACGATTGCAAATGCCGGGCAGGAGAATTTCGATCTCGATGGTCAAGGGGATGCCTGTGACGCCGACGATGACAATGATGGCTTGGCGGATACTTCAGAGAACGAGTCTTCTTGCCCATTCCGTCTCGACCCTGATTCTGACGATGATGGCCAAACAGATGGTACTGATCCGAATCCCTGTGTGGCCGACGAGGAACCTGAACTCGGTAAGCGATTTTGTTCGGAATGGAACGGATTCTTAGGCGACACTCTTACTGGAGCGGGAATGTTTAACGTTATGGAAGTACAGCGCAAGGGGGTCGGATCAGGTGCGAGGTCTACTCCAGTCAATGTGTTGGTAACGCTTTTCGAGCAAAACGGGACATCGCGAGAGAAAATTGGGTTTGCCCTTGCTCCCGGAGAGAAACGCGATGTGCTGGTTCACGATATGGACGGATTCACGCCGCTCAGTATTGGGTTGGTTTGCGTGGAACATGACGGTCCAGCGGGCGAGATAGACGGAGCGATGATCCACTACAATCAGCGTCGTGGTTCCTATGATTTTTCTATCGCAAGCGCCTTCTCTGCAGGGCTATTGGGAAGACAAGCAGTTCCCTATAACACCTATCACCCAGGACTGGCTGCGCGCCTTGAAGACAATGATCCAGACGATATCGGACAGCCCGTGCTGCCGGACCGGGTCGCGAACTGGTTACAGATCTCTTATCCGCCAAAATCTGGTGATAGCAGAAGATTTCACGCAACTCTCACCTTGCATGATATGCGCGGAAACGTCATGCGGGATGAAAACGACCAAGAAGCTCGATTTATCATCGACATGGCTCCCGGTGAGCGAGTAGATTTTTCTGCACATGCCTACGGCCACTCTCGAGTGGGGATGGCGGTGTTAGAACCACAATTCGACTCTGTTGATATTCGAGTGGTGTTTGGAAACAATCGTTACTTCTATCGCAAGAACTTGGCAGTAAGTACTTTTGATACGGCATTTCGAGTCGAGTCGCTCAAAGGAACTGAAACTGTCACCATCGCTTCGCTTGATACCCGGGCGGGCGCTTCGGCTATTGTCGAAGTGTTAAATCCGAATGACACGAGCGCTGCTGCGCTGGTGCAAGTTTTTTCCGAAAATGGTGAGTTTAGAGGCCAAGTGGAGCTGAGCGAGGGCGATCTGCCGCCACGTGCGAGTTTCCACGTTATAACTGATACCATTCTTGGGCAAAACCAACGGGGAGTCGCGATTATCACCCCCTTAGTCGGGTCTATCGCAGCGGTTGAGATGGAGTATCATCGAGACAACCGTGGAGTACTTGAGTTTGCTGCGGCGACACCAGCGGTGAGTCCTGTGGGCGTGGTAGTCGGTGCTGGCTACAATACTTGGCTCGGACAGGTGGCAGAAGTCATTGTTATGAATCCGTCAACGACTGCGCGGAATGCCAGCTTTGATGTGCTTGGCCAGAGCGGAGAGGTCCTTTTTGGCGGTCTGCCGCTATCGGTACCGGCGTCTGGTCATGCAGTGATTCGAATCAATGATTATGTAGCTGCCAATCTCTATGGACAGATACTCGTCCATGTTCCTACCAATGGAAGCTCTCAACCAACACTGGCTGCAAGAATGCGTCGGGTGGCGGATGGTGCTTGGGTGCTCTCCTTGCCCGTGCGCTAGCGGTGAGATAGATTCGAAAGCAAAACGAACTTTGGTTACCTCCATACACTAATGCTAGGCAAAATTCTTCTTCGTGGACTAAGACGGCGCTGCCCCCATTGCGGACAGGGGCGTTTGTTCGTGAAGCGACTTGAGTTGTATGAGCGTTGTGCTGTTTGTGGTATTCGCTTCGAGTTCAAACGAGGTGACACTTGGGGTTTTTGGATTCTGCTCGATCGTTTGTTGATCGGCGTTCCGATTTTGATTTTCTTTATCAGCCTGATGCCCCCAGGTTCGAAAGTGTTCTACTACTGGGCAGCAGCTATTGTCGTCGTTGTCTTAGGTACGGCACAGCATCGATATGGCCTTTGTGTCGCTCTCGATTACTTTTCCCGGCGGCGTGCAGCCGATCCGAATGATCAGTTCCCAGAGCTAGGGGAGAACTAGCCTAGAGGAGAACTAGCTTAGAGGTGGACTAGTCTAAGAATCCAGGAGTATAGGGATGGGACGGCCTAAGGATGGAGCAGCCGGTGCAAAGCATCGGGATGACGCTGCCAATTGTAAGCCACCGGATCATCTGGTGAACTCCCATAGGGAATCGGATACATCCCTTCATCTGAAGTGCCGAGAGCTTCGTAACTAGTAGGGCTTGGGAGTTGTTCTCGCATGGCATTCCATTTGGCAACTTGTTGGGCAAAACTTCGATCTAGTTGCCCACGGTCGCTATAGAAACGAGAATAGTTCGCAAGTTCCAACTGCTTGTCCATCCAAAAAAGAGCGAGTAATGGTGTGAGCGCTACTGTTGCGAATAGCAACTTCTTTTTCTTGCCACGCATTGGGAGTTCGGTCGGTCGTCCAGCTGGAAGAAAGAGCGGTGCCAGCAGCAGACAAACGCCGAGCAGCGATACCGCGTGATAGCGAAGTGAGAGGGAGTACTCTACCCCACCCCAGTCGTATCTGCCGATAGCAGTGAGCAAGAAGGGTGAAATGAGCACGAGTTGACCGAGCAGCCAATGCCTCCAACCGCCGTTTCTTTTGAATAGATAATACCCGAGTAGTGCGAGTGAGACGCCAGAACTGATCAGCGTCAATGCTAAGTCCTTAAACATCAACTGCGTATTTGGTACATAGAACTGCAACTGGTAGAAGCCCAATCCCCGCAAAAAGCTGCCAAATTGAGAACCAAAGAAAGTATAGCGCAGCAAAGGCTCCAGGTGAGGCATCGCAATCTCGTCTCGCCCCTGACCGATCCCTTGGCGATTGAGCAGGTACGCGACTGCTACAATACCGGCAGCAGCGAGGGTTGCCCCGGCTACCTTCCAAAACTGTTGGCGATACTTCGGGGCAAAAAGCAGAGCCAAGAGTAGAACCTCAGCCCAAAGCGTAACCCCTCCGCCGAAGCAGAGTGGCGCTGCGATCGTACACGCAAAGAGTGAAAAAAGAAGCCAGACCCGACCTCCACGCAGATAAGCTAGGGCAGATAGATAGGCTAAGAGACGGAAGCTGATAGAGAGGAGCGTGCTTTGACAGGTTATCCATTGTACTACTGCGGTTTGAAGTGCGCAGCAGCTAAAGAGACCGCAGGAGAGTACCGCAGCCGCGGTGGACTTGAGTCCGAGTTTTCGCAGCAAGACAAAAAGGAGCGCTGCATTTGCTGCAAACAAGCCAAAGGTCACCAGTTGGTAGGCGAAGTAGTTGCCGCCAAATAGCCGATATTCAGCCTGAAACAGTGCTGAGAATAGCGGGATGAAGTGCTCGTGATGGCTAATGAAAATGCCCTTGATGCCGTGTTGTATAAAACGCTCAAAGAACAGCAGGTCATCTCCGTAGAAGAAGAGATCAAACCGGTAGTGGACTAAGAGTGATAATCCAGCAGAGACCATACAGGCACTGAAAAATCCTTGAGCAAGTGGCAGCGCGAGGCAGGCAGTGACGACAAGGCTTGCACAAAACGCCCAGTGAATAATGGAAGCTCGCTCAGCTGCAAATCGGCGAAGCAAGACCGTCCATTGTGGGACGTCGTAGAAATTAATCCGCTCTCGCAATGAAAGCCAACCAGCTCCTGGTTCATGATCTACTAAGTGCAAGCGAAGGCGTTCTGTGGGTTCTAGATCTTCTAAGAAATGCCCCATCAAACGCCATGTGCCATACCGCTTACCCTCCGCCGGTTGTAGGCGAACCTTTGAGCCGTCCGACTCTCGTTCTATAGCGATATACAACTTATGGGGTGAACCGATGGGTTTGCTCGCGGCGTATTCGAGCTCCAGATAATTGGCAGCTGGAACAAACCAATCGCTAGAACACGTTGCGACTGCCGCTGGTTTGCCGGGGAACCAGGTTGCAATTCGTTTGAGTTTGGCGAAGCCGACAGAATCACTGTCAGTAGCGCTGCAGGGTCCAAGATTGCTCCAAGGCACCGAGACGTGGCTGTTGAATGTTCGGTAGAACTTTGTATGGGCGAGCTTGTAGGAAACCGCAAACAAGAGTGTTGCGAGAACTGAAACTATCAGCAGCGAGAGATGGAGCCGACGAAACCGGAACGTGCTGAGCCGAGCGGAGTCGAGAAACGATTGCTCCTCGCATTGTTCGAAGCTTCGTGCGGTATTCTCAGCAACCAAGGGAAAAGGCTCTCTTCGCAAGCATCCCGGAACCACCAAAGAGAACCATAGTTGCCCTGCTTAAAAGTGGTGTTCCAATAGGTATCATCGGGCCTCTTGTGGACGAAGTGGTTGGGAAAGCACATTTCATACTGAAGTCCTCACCTATCATAAGGCTGGGGTGACCTCAAATCCAGCTAGTTTCAGCTCCGGCGGACTGACAATAAGGCTGAAATATTAGGGAGTTACCCGGGATGTCGGCAGCTGCTTGCAGCCTCATTCACATTTAAGTTCTCCAGCCTAAGAGTCGATTATTTAGGTAGGGCTGATCTCAGTTGAAAGCGAAGAAGAGTATGATGAAGTTTCCTTTTCGGGCGTATGTGTTCGCGGTGTTCTGCTGCTCGTTTGTGGTGGCGCCCTCATTCGTCATAGCTGAGACCTCTAGCAAAAGCACTGAACGTGTTCAGACGGAGGGCGAGGAAGTCTGTCCAGAAGAAGAGGCAGCAGCTCAAGCTTCCAAGACAGAAGAAGAGGCAGGAGAGACTGAGGATCTTCAAAAGAATACCACGAAAGTTATTCGACCATTTGGCCCCGGCCTCAAGAAATCAAATTCTGAAAAGACAGTAGGCAGTCGTTTTAGTCGTTATAGCGGCAACGACGGATATGAGAATCATGATGGCATTGTTGATGTCGCCCGAGTCGAACGGAAGCGCCGCAGGCAAAGTGCCTCTGCGAGGACGGCATCATCGGCAAGTCGTGCAGGCCGTTCCAGAAAACGGCGTAGTTGACGTCGAAGATAGAAGTGACATTCGCCGGTGGCTGATGTTTTAGAGTTTCAAACGTATGGATTTGAAAGATACAAAAGAACAGGATATCGCGTCGACTTCGACCAGTGCCGTTCGCAGGCAGATTGCGATAAGTACTGGGGTTGTGCTGTTTCTGATCTTAGGTATCTTGGTCGCAGTTGGTTTTCGCAACCCGCGCGTTGGGCTATCAGCTTCGTTGGAACAAACGGAGAGTTTGCAAGTTCCTGAGCCCGTCGCTGAGCCATTGGTGAACCCACTTGAGGAGTGCGTTCATCGCATGCCGATTCCGTTCGGCGGAAAAGCGAGAACGAAGTGCTTGCTCAATTGCTATGCACCTGGAGTAGATACGCCTTTGTGTGAGAAGGTTTGCGACCAGCGCAATGCCGAGAACTTTGCCGGGAGCCTTCTTTGGCAAGGACACTCGCCGAAGCCGGTTGCAGAGAAAATTGCCACTGACTGCCTTGATCGAAGTCTGGCGTCGAAAGAACCAGTCTCCCGGACAGAGTGGGCCGACAAGACTGCAAAGATTGTAGAGTTTCTAGAGATTACTGAAAAAGATGTAGAGCTCTATCAGCGAGAGGATCTCTCTAAAAGATTTTCGCAGTTTGAAAAAATCGATGCTGTGTTACCGAATCTAGAGAAACCGTCCTCGCCTCAACAAAAATTCTTACAACAGCTCAACGCAGTTCTGTGCCTACGTCAATCTATTGCAACAACTCAGTTAGCAGTACTCGAAGCAGCAGAAAGCTCAGATACCTTCAGTGAGCGGTTCTATCGATCAGTAGAGGAGACACTGTTGTCTTCGGCGCGGGTGCTTGAAGCCCCCCTCTCAGCCGCTTATATGGCAGCAGTCGTTGATCAGAGTCCGGACGCCTAGGGAGATGATGATGCAGCCTCACATGCGAATCATACAACTATTTGCACCAAGCGCTCTACCTATACTTATACTCCTCGGTTTGCTCGTAGTACTTCCAACTGTCACCTTTGCTGATCCAAACACGAAGTGTTTGGCTGAGGCAAAAGGAAGAGACATTCGTTGGGATAAAGCCTGGCAGGCAGATCGTTCAGATCACGACGTGGTGTATCGCGTTGAGAGCATAAAGCGTGTGAAGTATCCACCGGCAATTGTCATTGAACTTGCCTCGACTGGACCGGCTAAGAAGAAGAAACGCAAGGCTCGGATCACACGGGAGCATGTTGAGAGAATGTTTTGCCAACGAATGGTCGATACTGGCAGAAAGAAAGGCGTGTTGGTCGCCTATGGATCGGGTATCAGCTATACGACCCGTGGAAAAGAGATAAACGTAAGTTACAATAGCCGAGAGGTTTCGCCGAAAGATTTAGTATTTCGAAAATTCCATGGGGGAGCGTGGGTGCCAGCAAAGGCTCGAGTTGGTGAGAAACAGGTGGTATGCAAGCTGCCAACCATATCATATGCCTGTAGTGAAACGGACAAGAAGTCCTTGGAGCGCCACCGCAGCGCAACGCGGCCACATCACCATCCGTATTATAAGATGATAGTACCCAATGGATTCATCAGACACACTGCTAATGGATGGAAAAGAGCTGAGCCACTTGGTCTTCCAGTCGATGCGCTTATGAGTGAGTGTCAGGTGGGTAACGAAACGTACTCTTGTTTAGCTGAGGAGAAAAAGAAACACGAAGTTGACCTCCTCACTCTTCAAAAACAATTAGAGATTGAACAGAAAATCAGCCGCTAACTCTAAAGATTTATGGTTTTTCGGCCGAGGATTAAGCTTGTTGGTGAGCTGCACGTACTCATGTGCAGTGTTGGTTCATGTACACATCGGTTGGTTTCTATCATGAAAGTAAGGTTCCTGATCCTTTCAATATCGGTAATGTCTCTCATCGCAGCAATGGGAATTCCCAAGACCAGCTTTTCGCAAGGAATGACGGGCGTAGAGGACATGCGAATGAGTAGTTTGCAATTCGACTCATTTCGCTTGGCACACTTCGCGGTGGATAAAACACCATTATACATGCTGCCGCTCGACGGGGTTCGGATCGATAGGGTAACGTATGATGGGGCTAAATTGGATTCTTCGGCTCGAGCGGCTTTGGAAAAATCGATCAAGCGATTAGTCGCCTGTGGCTATCAACCAAGCGCAAAAGTGCAGCTTATAGGACAGGAAGACGAGGTCTTGTCTTTTGAAGGCGCTATGGGCTTAAACTATAACCCAGAAGGTGAAGTGCTTTGGGAACAGTCAGCGCAAGAACAGGAAACTTCATCTGAGTTTCTCGCGAGCTGTATATACCACCTTTCAGGCCAAGACCTCGTGTAGCATACTCCCAAATACTAGATTTCATTTGTGTAAGCTGTACAGCAGCTCCTGCCTTCTCTTGTTTGATTGACGGCAGTATAGAGAACCGGTAGGAACCTTGCATGACTGAACCTACCGAACTTTCCACATGGGGCTCTGAAGAAACGAAGTACTTCTACGAGCTCACCCCTGAACGCATTCTCGATGCTGTCGAGACTTTTGGTTTCAAATGCACTGGGCGCTGTATGGCACTCAATAGTATGGAGAACCGGGTTTACGACGTAGAAATCGAAGTGGACGATGAGAAGAGTCTTCGAACCCGGAGTGAGCGTTTTCGAATTGTAAAATTTTATCGCCCAGGACGTTGGACTGAGACGCAGATTCGTGAGGAGCATCAGTTCCTCTTAGATCTGACGGAGCTTGAGATACCAGTTGTCGCGCCCTTGCAATTTGGAGATGGAGAGACACTTCTCAAAGTGCCCGATTGCAATATTTGGGCGGCTGTCTTTCCGAAAGTTGGTGGGCGGAATCCAGATGAGCTTCAGGACGATCAGCTCCCGCTGGTTGGTCGCTTGCTTGCTCGATTGCACAATGCGGGTGCGACACGAGAGGCGTCGCATAGAGTACAATTGTGCCCGGCGACCTATGGGCTTGAGAATTTACAATTTCTCTTGGACCAACAGATCCTTCCCGAGCAGATCGAAGATCGCTATGCCGATCTGGTAGAGGAGATTTGTGACATTTCGGAGCCTTGGTTTGCAGAGAGCGAAGTGCAACGAATACACGGTGACTGCCATTTGGGTAATCTCCTTTGGGGAGACGCAGGCCCGTTTTGGGTCGATTTCGATGATATGGTTCGTGGACCCTGCGTTCAGGATATCTGGCTGATGATCCCAGGAAGAGACGATTATGCAAAGCGACAATTGGATATCGTTCTTGAAGCCTATGAGCAGATGCGTGTGTTTGATAATCGTTCGCTGAGATTGATTGAACCACTTCGCGCACTTCGCATGGTTCATTTTAATGCGTGGATTGCCAAGCGTTGGGAAGACCCCGCGTTTCCCCGTACATTTGTTGAGTTTGGGACAGAGAAATACTGGAACGAGCAATTGCGTCAGCTCGAGGACCAATTGGATCTTCTCCCGTAGTCTTTTTTTGTACATCTGCGGTAATACTGTAAAAGTTCACGGTATAACTTCCGACCTTTCTACTGCCATTTGACTTCTCTTGGCTGAGGTCGCAGATTTGCACCTGACTACTTTCGATCAACTTCTTTTCACTTTGGGAAAACACTAATGACTATCTTCTTTCGAACTGTATTGGCGTTCTTATTGTTCCTTGCATCAGCCTCAATTGCCGTCGCGCAGGATCAAGCTCACCAGGTAGACCAAACGAATGCAGCGCGTGCGAAGATGGCGCGCCCCGCAAACGACGAACTTCTCCCACCGAATGCGAGACCGGGCGAATGTTATGCCAGAGCATTTATTCCACCACAGTACGAGACGACGGAAGAGAAGCTCGTGAAGCAAGAGGCGGGCGAAGAACTGTCCGTCACACCAGCGTCGTTTGAGACCGTTGAAGAGAAAGTGGTGATTGAGGAAGCGTCACATTCACTCGAGGTGATTCCACCGACGTATGAATGGGTCGAAGAGAAAGTGATGGTGAAGCCCGAACATAAGAAGATTGAAGTGGTTCCCGCTCAATATGAGGTCGTGGAGAATAAGATCGTCGATAAGCCGGCACACACCGTATGGAAAAAGGGTCGTGGACCGGTAGAGAAGATGGACAATGCGACTGGTGAGATCATGTGCCTTGTCGAAGTTCCGGCGAAATACAAAGTGGTGAAAAAGCGTATTCTGAAAGCAGCTGCTTCGGTGAAAGAGACCGTTGTGCCAGCGACCTACAAGACAATTCGAAAGAAGGTAGTGAAGACGCCAGCGCAAACAAAGAAAGTAGCGGTACCGGCGAAATACGAAACCATCACCGTAGAACGCTTGGTGAAAGCACCGGGAGTAGCTCGTAAGGCGATTGCAGAAGAATTCCAGACCGTGTCAAAAACGGCAAAAGTTGCTGATGGTCGCATGGAATGGCGTCCAGTACTTTGCGAAACGAATATGACCGATGGATCGATTCAGGCGATTCAAGAAGCCTTGCTCAAGGAGGGCTTTGATATCGGAGCTGCTGATGGAAAGTTGGGTAAAAAGACTGTCAGCGCGATTGGCGAATACCAAAAACGCCATGGGCTTGCTGAAGGTGGTTTCACTTTAGAAACGCTTGAGAAGCTCGGAGTAAAGACCAAGAGGAGCTAGCTCTCCCCCAAAATCTATACTAGCTCGGAGCGGTTCTCGCTCCAGCTAGTATAGGTTAAGATTTCTCTTCCTTTCTTCGGCTTTTTTTATTTAAGCCAACAAAGCACAATATTGTGGAATAACAAGACCATGGCGTGTTGTGTTACAACTATGATGTGCCAACCATTGTAACCTGCTATAATTTAATGCGTTTCTGGCTTGGAGAATAATTGATGCGTAAGGTCTGGATTGTTTCTATCGGCGTTTTGGCTGTTATCGCGCTTGGATGTGCGGTGGATTCCGGCGGAGGCGATGGTGGAGGCTCCTCGACCGTGAGCGGTTCAAGCAGCGCCGTCGAGGATGATTCGTTCACTGGTATCAGTATCAACAATGATGTCATCGATTCGGTATTCAACGATTCTGCCCGCTCGTTCTTCTTCTGCGGGACCGAAGATCCTGACGACGGGACGAAGGGTCAGCTCTCAGGACAGTTTATAGATTTTCAGCGCAGTGGACGGCTCGCTCAAACTACTGCTGCGACTGCCGAGATTTCGGTGTTCTTTCACGTCATCAGTCGCGGGGATTCGCGTGAAGATGGTGAGGTTCCCGACTCAGATTTGATTATACAACTCGATGCAATGAACCGTGCCTTTAGTGGGGCTGCAGGAGGAGTGCGTACCGGGTTCCAATTTCGTTTAGCCGGCATCAATCGCGTACGCCGTCCTGAATGGTTTAATCTAGGTCTCGGATCTGAAGAGGAGATTGACATGAAGCAGACGCTTCAACAGGGTGGCCCCGAAACCCTCAATATCTACACTACCACAATCGACAGTAGTACTTTTGCTGAAGGGGAAGTGGGAACGGTACTCGGATATTCCTCGCTACCGGTTTTCTATCCCCTGATTCCGTTTTTCGACGGAATCGTGATGAATCACAACGCTCTTCCAGGTGGGTCTGCGGATCGCTACAACACAGGGGGAGTATTGGTCCACGAAGCTGGCCATTGGATGGGCTTGCTTCATACGTTTGAAGGGGAGTGTGATGGAACCTTCGATGATCTAGTGCAAGACACCCCCAGAGAAAAAATTCCAACCCGCGGCAACTTTTGCCCGGTCAATCAAGACACGTGCGAAAGCGAAGGTGTTGACCCGATTCACAACCACATGACGTACACCGAAGACGATTGCCGCTTCGAGTTTTCGCCGGGTCAAGTCGAGTTCATGCGTTTCAATGCCCTGATATTCCGGCTGTTGTTTCCAGAGCAGTAACAGATTCGTCTCTTTAAGCTTGATAGACCAGTTTATCGAAGTCAGGCTCGCCTTTGAGGGGAGCAAGATCGGGGTCCATGATTGCGACTTCTCGGAGGGCGGGATCTAGTTCGAAGGCGATGCTAAGACTTTCGCAGGCTCGTTTTGCGTCTTGAAGCAGAGCATAGGCGCAGGCGATGTTCCAAAAGGTAGCTGGGTTCTCAGTGTCGCCTTGCAAATCACTTCGCAGCTCGTCTAGGCATTCTTCGGCGAGATCGGCATCGTTCTTCTTTGCATAACTGTAGGCGAGCAATCCTCGTAGTTCCAAGTTCTCGCAGTCTTCTTCTAAGGCTTCCTCCAGAATGGTAATGGCATTGTCTATGTTGCCAGACTCAATTTCTTGATGGGCATACATTGCCGATTGAGATCCGGGAACGAGTTCGAGACTGCCGAACAATGAGTCGAGCATTGAGTTATCCTCGGCCGGACTGACAAACGCGGCCTCCAGATCGCAATTGTGTTTATAGCCACGTTCGGCGATCTGCTGAATCGTCTCGGAAATGTTCGAGAGAATATTTCGAGGCTGGTCGAACCAACCGTGAATCCAGTTTGCTCCACCATTCACGCTTCCGAGCTCTATGCGTTCAACGAACATTCCGCACTGAGTGCGAAGCTCGTCGATCAGAGCTTGTCCGTCAAAGTTCTTCACTTCGCGAAAGTAGAGTTCAAGACATACCGACTCGCCGATGAATCCACCGTCTTGGTCCAATTCTGCCGCTTGTAGACTGAGCACTTCACTGACTTTCTCAAATGAGATAACACGACGTTCTTCATCACTCGAATTATCAAACGTTGCGTAGTGATTTGCGAGTTCGTCGGCATACCTATCAAATCGCTGGGGTAGTTCTGTCAGAGGGAAAGCATTTGTATCGCTCAACTTCTCTTTGTCGATGATTGTGACTTCGCCGACTTTGGTCGCAACATCAATTTCTCCAATCGCGGCATCGAGTAGGAGAAAGGCAATCTCCAGCCAGGAGTAGTAGTCCTCTGGACGATAGTTCTCAGCAAAAAGAGAGATGTCGATTCTGCGCAAGGATGACTTTAGAACACAGTCCACCTCAAGTGGTGAGATGTGAAAATCTCGAACGCTCAGCATCCCCCCTTCGAGCTGCTTTCGTTGACGAAAGCCAACTATCTGCCAGTGATCGAATTGCGGTTTCTGGTCAAGCAGCTGTTCCACCACTGGAATAAGCTCGCGTACGCCGTTGGCGCTGATCGTTAGTTCCCGACGCTCCGCATTGGCAGACCCAAGTTCGAACGTAAGATCGGGATCTACTTTTCTCAGCTGCTCACCCAACTTCTGTAGGGGCTCGTAGCCGCCTTTGACAGGGTCGTAGTTTCGCAACATGGATTCCTGGTTCGAAAACCAGGTCCAGAATTCTCTAATTGTGTCTTGCACCATTCCGCTTCTCCGGACACCGAGGACAGTCCTTACTTCAGTACTCGACAAGAGGCCGGATAGACTTGACTAAAAGTCGGGACGACCGCGAATTTTGTGCTAACATACTAGTTTCATTAAGTAATTTTATGTAATGGTTTCAGTATGTTAGCATCGCAGCAGGCAGCCCTGCAGATACGCATCTCGGCACTCTTGGCCCTCCTCATTTGGCTTGTACAGCCCGTATTCGGCGCTCAGGCGCAAGTTGTGGCCACTCTCGGCGAAGAGCAGATAGAGGGCAAAGAGCTGTTACCGGAGAGTCAGCACGTTTCAGAGCAACGAAGAAAGCTTTCAAAAGAGCAGTTCAATTCTTGGCTCCGACTAGAAGCTGGTCGACAGTTGCAGGGTATCGTTCTTGGCAGCTTGCTCGAGAAGTTCGCAGAGACAGAAGGCATAGAACCGACTGAAGAAGAAGTTGCTCAATTCATCCACGGCTCTGACGTGATAGAGCGTAAGGAAGCCGAGCAGATCACAAGAGTGTATGAAGACCTCAAGCGTGCGATCAAAGAAGGGAAGTACAAGGGAGAAGCGCTCACTCGTAGAAAGAAACAACTGAGCTCACTGTCTCGGATCATTGAGACGAGCAAGGAAGCGCAGCGTTTTGCCGATGAGTATCCCGAAGAACAATTGCGTATCGAACAGACCATTGGTCGACAATTTGTTCGGAGATGGAAGATCAATAAAGCGCTCTATGATCGCTTTGGCGGTCGGGTTATCTTTCAGCAAGCGGGACCGGAACCAATTGATGCCTATCGTGTGTTTCTCGAAGGCCATGAGGAGAAAGGAAGTTTCTCGATAAAAGATAAACGAATCAAAGAATCGTTTTGGCGGTATTTTACTGATTCGAAATTGCACTTGTTCTTGCCGGAGACCGACGGCAAGAAAGCGATTCACTCGCCATGGTGGGTGCAAAGTTCGGAATCCGAATCACAACCCGAAGTCGATCCTAAACTCTGATTCCTAGCTTTTCGAAGCCTTTCTCTGCCTCTTGCGCCCAACCTCGATTCGCAAGTGGGCTCGCGGGGCTTGGATGGAGAATACTACCAGTTCTCGTTTCGCTATTTTTGAGCGTCGCTGTTGAGAGTGCTTGGATAATTTGTTTTTCGGCAAACTTACCGACGCCAATGACGTGTTTAGGTTCTAGTACATTGCAGAGCTTGACCAATGCCTCATTGCATACGGCAAACAACGGCTCTGATTGCTCCTTTTGCAGTTTGTCCGGCGTGAGGTTCTTGCCACCAGCTTCCATAAAGCACAGCGGGCAGTAGTTCCAAATAAAAAACCTCTTAAAGAATTTCTGTGGGGTGCGGTAGCGCTCCTTTGCCCAGCCCCAAAGGCGTGTGCCACTTACCTCACTACGAGTACAGTCAAAGCCGTGAATCGGGCGCTTTGGATGCTGTTCGGATGGGTGCTCAATTTTTTCACAGATATCAAGCCAGTCCCGCACCATAGCGACATCGCCAAATGGGACGCCGGTTTGTGCCATGCCAAACGGACCTGGATTCATGCCGACGAGCAGTATTTCTTTCTTGGAACTCCCGTAGCGCTTTAGGTATTCGTGAAATGGACGTCGGGCATATTGGATCGGGTTGTACGTATAGGCAACCGGATCTTCAAAAGTCATTTTGCCGACTGTTCGAGCAAGAGATTGTGCTATGGAGACAGAATTCATGCGGTCAACTTAGCATGAGTTCGCCGTTGAGGGCAGGTCCGAATCTACATAATGAGAAGGTTCGGTAGCAAAAAAAAACGCGCGAGGTGGGTGCCTCGCGCGTGAAATGCAAGTTGGTTTGTTCAATCGCGGTTTGTGCTAAAAGAACTTTCCTGTCTTCTTAGGTAGATAGAATTGGCCTATCGGGCCACCGAACGCGTAGTATTGCGTCGCTCCATTTCGGTTGTTGATATACCAGTTGCCGGAACGGAATACTGTGATGTCGAGTAGTCCGTCGCCGTTAAAGTCTCCGACGATAGGTAAGTCACCGAGAGCCGCAAGACCCCAAGGGATTGCTGTCAGATTCTCAGTATCCTTTGTCAGGAGATACCAGACTCCGCTGCCGTTTGCGTCCCAGGCCATCCAATCTGCTTTCCCATCAGAGTCCCAGTCACCAGGGACAGGAACCATGCCGTTGAGACCCCACTGCCGTGTGGTGAACGGCTCAGAGGCGCCATTTGGATAGCTCGAGTTAAGCACATACCAAGTACCATCTGACGGACGCCAAACAGCTGGGTCGGTCTTTCCATCACCATCGTAATCGGCAGGTACTGGAATATCTCCAGCGAGCCCCCAATAGTAGGCAACAGGATCTTCCGGGTTGATTGCCCAGATACCAATACCTAAGCTGTCGTCATAGACCGCCAGTTCATCGAGGCCATCGCCGTTGTAATCATTGATTACCATGTTGTGCGATGCGGCACCCCAATATCGAGCATAGACACCGCCCGTACTGGAATAGATTACAATGTGAAGCGCCGGGAAGCAGGTAATGCAGGTAACTCCTCGGTCGATCTTTCCATCGCCATCGAAGTCTCCTCGAATTGGTCGATAGTTATAGTCAGCCCAGACAAACTGCTGAAAGCCTTCTAAGGATCGGAGGTCGTAGAAGATACCCCATACGCCCCAAACAGATGGCTCACTTACGCCATCACCATCCCAGTCCCAATCACGGATTGCAAGGCGAGGATCTGGCGCGCCCGGAACATATGCTCCTGTCTTTACATGAACTGAAGAATAGCGGCGAGTTGTGTTCGTGCCGTCATCAACCTCTACATAGATATAGTAATCAGTGTTTGCTGGTAGTGAAGAGGTGTTCCAGGTAAATGACTTATTACCTGCGGTCTGGTTGTTCAGGGTCGCAATGAGCGTTCCATTGAAGCCAGTATTGTCCGTGTCGTAATACAAACGGACGGTAAATGTACTGCTGTCCGCATCAGCGACCGAATATCTGATAGTAAAACGATCTCCTGGTGCTCGGTTTTCACCGACGAGCTTTGCGTAGTCCAAGAAGGTCCAAACATATTGTCCTGCAAGGGTAAATTCACCTGGATCGAATCGAAAGTTTGCCAAACGATAGTACGATTCCCAAGCGGGACCTCTTCCAAGGTTGTTGACATCAGCCATATCGAGCCAATAGGTGTTCATTCCTGGATACGTAGGGAATGCCCAGGTCTCCATTCCGTCACCCACGACATCTGTGTTCCAAGCGACAAATCGCGCGACCCATCCATCCCGGATACGATCGGCAACCGTTGGAAACAAGGTCGCATCATGGCCGAAGCGAATTACCGCATAGCGGTAATGGTTCGGATCAATCGAACTGGTATTCAAGCGAAACTGCACATCACTCTCCAAATTCCCCAGACTGCTATACGGAGGTTCTGCTTGTGCTTGAAAACGATATCCACCTTCAACAGTGGATGAATCTGCGACAAAGCTCTCGTTGATGAACTGTCGCAACACTTGTAGGTCACCGAGATTTTCAATATCAACTCCGCTGGGGTCCATATCCCAAGGGTTGCCAACTTCGACAGTGGCATAGTCGTCACCAGAAGTAGGAGAGGGAGAAGTGATATACACACTTGGCTTTGAAGTTACCCGAACACGGGCCGAGTAAGCAGTGCGAAGCGGCGAGCCGGTGAACGATCCACCGACGTGTCGCTGCAACTCAACATAGAAGTAATGATCTCCTGGTGGAAGAATCGCAGATGGTATCGTGTGTGAACCTGGATCAATCCCCTTTCCATAGCGGGCGAGGAGTGTTCCGTTGAATCCACTTGCGTCGGTGTCATGATAAACCGAAACAACGTAGCTCGAGTTGATACCGCTGGAGTTCCAGTCAATCACGATATTTGGAGCCGAGTTCGGATCGACAAGGCGAATCCAATCAAATTGCGTTACAGAGCCTGCCGAACCGAAAAGAGAGGGGTCAATTCGTAGCGCGTGGATGTTGTTTGCATTCCAAGCTCCCTGAGTAACTTCGAAACTATTGCTGGAATTTGCAAGATCGAAATCGTAGATCTTGAAACCAGTGTAGTTGTTGTTGCTGTCGGAATGGTACCAGCCGTCAAAACTAGCTCCATTTGGACTAGAGGGTACTGGCCAAAGTCCGGTATTGAGATCCTTTCTCGATTCCCAATAGACGGCGAAGGAACTTCGATTCGTTTGATTAAGTCGATAGGCCAGTCGAGTGTACTTGGTTCCATCGATTTGGTGATTGATTCCATACTTCGGGAGCGTTCGATCTCCAGGTAGTGCTTCAGCGGAAGAAAGCTTTTCGGGCGCGCTGATATTTGGGAACACCGGAAAGACATATCCACCCTGTGCGGAGAATGTTCCCTGCCAAAGGCCATTGGTCGCAGTCACACTTGTGCCAACGAAGTTCTCTTCCCAACCAATCATATATCGATTGAAACCATCAGCTGGTTGGTCGAGCATGTCTGAGAAGTAGTCATCGCCCTCAGCCACAGTTTGGTTTGAAAGTGGCCCTTGAAGACTAATTGACTGCGCAAATGCCGTTCCTGGCACGCAGAAGAATAGAGCAGTGAGTAAAAAGGAGAATGGTAAAAACCGTAGCTTCATTGTCGAACCGCCTCGTCAAATAACCTGCTAAAAAAAATTTTCTACCCCGGGCCAAAGTGTTTCTCTCGGTTGAAGAATCGGCGCGGGCACCCATCTTGATTTAAACAGCAAGAAGTCTGCCAATAACTCAATCGGGTTTGACCTAGCTAAAAAGTCGGTGCTTTTGGTGACTTACTTAAGGTAATTAAATCCCTAATTTCTAAGTAGGGATTTAGAAATCGCTTTCTTTGAACTGAACTACGCAAAAAGGTCAGAATAAGTTAGGTTTGGTGGCGCCGCCGCGAGCTTGCTTGCAGTGCGGACTTTTCGTTATTTAGCTGAAACTGTTTTCACTACATGGAACCTGTCCAAATTGGGGTGCAATTCGTGGTATCTGGCTCATCTGAAAAAGTAGTAATTGTCGGCGGCTGTGGTCACGTTGGTCTGCCGCTTGGGGTTAAGTTTGCACTCGCTGGATTCCAGACCGTGTTGCTAGATATCAATGCGGAATCGGTTGCCACAGTGAATTCGGGAAAGTTCCCCTTTCTCGAGCGAGGTGGGGATGAGCAGTTGGCCGAAGCGATCAAGCTTGGATTGCGTGCATCCGTCGAGCCGCAAGAATGTGCCGATGCTCAGGTCGTTGTATTTGTTATTGGCACGCCCGTAGATGAGCACCTCAATCCGAAATTGAGCGACGTTTTCGCAATTTTTGATAGTTACTCGAAGTACTTTTCTGAAGATACTCTCGTCGTCATGCGATCGACCTTGTTCCCCGGAACAATGGAGCACCTGCATAGCAGAGTTGAAAACGGTGAAGTCAAAGCAAAGTTGGCGTTTTGCCCAGAGCGCGTGTCGCAAGGGTATGCGCTTGACGAGATTGATTCGCTCCCCCAAATTGTTTCTGCTTTTGACGAAGAAAGTTTCGAGAAAGCCTACCGGCTCTTTGCTCGTCTTGCGCCCGAGATAATTCGGCTCTCGCCGCTCGAAGCCGAAATTACGAAGCTAATGGCTAACTCATGGCGCTATCTTGAGTTTGCGATTGCCAATCAGTTTTACCTAATCGCTCAAAGCAACGGCATCGATTTTTACCGTATCTATCAAGCCATTCGATACAAGTATCCACGTGCCTCGGGATACAAATCCCCGGGATTTGCCGCTGGGCCTTGTTTGTTTAAGGACACAATGCAGCTCGCGAGTTTTCACGACAACCAGTTTGCGATGGGTCACTCGGCGATGTTGGTCAACGAAGGACTCGCAAACCATGTAGTCGACCACGTTGCCCGCGAGTTTGGCGGACAACTGTGGGATAAGACGATCGGTCTGCTCGGAATGACCTTTAAAGGTGACAACGACGATATTCGTGAATCGTTGAGCTTTAAAGTTAAGAAAGGTCTTGAATTCAAAGGGGCGAAGGTCTTGTGGAACGACCCGTATCTGAAAGACTCAACCTCACTGAAAGAGTTGCAATTGCAATGCGATCATTTGGTTCTCTGTACCCCGCACAGTGCCTACCGGGATGTAAAACTCAGTAAGCCTTGCGTCGATATATGGGGGTTCTTTGGCGTGCCGGAGTTAGAAATTCTACCCGGTGTGCAAAGCGACGAGCCGCAAAAGACGGCAGCGGAACGATGAGACGTATAAACTATTTCTTCTCGGCGAGCAGATAGTTCACACAGGCAAGTTTTCGTTCAGTCTCCTGTGAAAGCTGTGTGACATATTCTTTGGTTGTGTAGCCACCAGGAAGTCCGACGAGATCACTCACCTTCAGGTCAAGGAAGCGAGAAGCGACATCTTCTGGAAGCCCAGCAACGTATTCCCGCAAAAAACAATTGAGCGCAGTAATTGGCTCTCCATATTGCATGACATCAAGTTCCTGAATCAGGATCTCGTTGTTAAACAAGCTCTTAAGTCCATCCTGAGTCATATTGAAATAGTGGGACGGATAGCCATGTTCGTGGAACAGGAATGGTACGGTCACGTACAGCGATCCGCCTGGTTTGAGGACTCGTAGAAATTCTTTGGCATTGAGCCAGGGGGTTTGAACATGCTCTAGCACTGAGGCTGAATAGATACAGTCAAAACTATTATCCGCAAAGGGGAGCGTTAACCCATCGCCCAAAACATCCACTGTCGGATTTGGATGGATCTCATAGGTTATTACATGATCAAAGTATTTCTCTCGGACTCCCGCTCCAAAATCAAGCACCAGTCCGTCTTGATGTTTTAGGAGGACGTCGCGACATCGCGTGCTATAGACGTTCTCCGACTGGGGCGAATCATCGAGCTTGTCTTGCTGGGAGGAGAGTTGTTGAGACGAAAAATCGAGGATGGATTCGCTGTGGCGGTAGATTGTCCGGCAACTGGAACAAGCTAAACCGTGCTCCTGTTCAACAAAGGTGGCTTCTCCTTTGGATTGCTCGATGCAGTGCGGGCAGCGAACAATATCCCGCAACTTATCGAATTTGAGTTGTTTTTGATGAAAGTTGCCCGTAGCGACTGGGCGAACGGGAACGTGGATCACATATCGCTTCCCGTCACACCGAAAGGAGAGTTGAATAGGTGATCCATTGCTGAGTAATTCCAAGGAGCAGGAGCTGCGCACGCCGATGGCTTTTCGCGGCGGAAACATCTGTTCGACGTCGGGGCGTTCCTGAAACTGTAGATAGATAAAGTCCTTGTGGGGTTCGCTGTCGATTTTGAAATCGTCACAGACTGAGCTTTCCGGCCAGGCAATCCACACATCTAAGGAGAAGATGCCGCTAGAACGGCCCTGCTCGTCTTCTTCTGGATCAGGGGCATACCAAATAGGCTGCATGTGTTGGTCTCACATCGTCGAAGTAAATACGTCTGCGACAGATATAACGTTAAACTGTAATGGATTCAATCGGCTTGCTAGCCTTCGCTGACCTGGACCAAAATAAAAGGATTTTCACCTAAGACGACGTTCATGTATTCGTCTATCTGCTCGACCATCGTGCGGCAAAGTGGATCTTCGGTTATTCTTTCTTCGCTATTGTCACACTGCACTTTCGGTGTGCATTCATCCGATGGCGGACGAATGGGGCCAAAGAGTCCCTGAGTTGCCGCTGCAACTTCATAAACAGCTGTGTTCGCCTCATACCAGGGATCGACAGTGGACATTCGGTTATACGCTTCTCCCAAGGAATTGAACTTATCTTCGTTATATCCACCTTTGACGTACGGTACATTCTCTTTCCGGGCATCAAAGTCACTCAGACAATCACCGACGCCACTCTCGTCGAGCGTGCGTTCGACCGTATGCGGAGCAACAGCGCCACCAACTAGAATCCAGTGAATCGGAACATTTCGCTCGCTGAGCGCCTCGTTAACGAAGGTGTACAAATCTTGTTTCGCCTGCTGATAGTATTGCAAGGTGTTGTTGCAACCAGGGGTACATCCTGAAAGCTGATTGGGAAAATCGTCTGGATCGTAGCAATGACGACAGTTAAACACGCCGTCACCGATCGACACAATAAAACTCGATGCAGAACCATCGGGGTTGATCTCCAGAAGCTGTTGCATCGCTTCAGATAAGGCAGAAATAGTGTCAGTGCTAAAAGCCTCCGAACCTGCTGGAATTAAATTGTGCCGTAAGAGAAGCTCATATCCACGCAGATTCTGATCTTTCAAATCTTCGGAGGTGATACCAGGTGGATCGTCTTGAATCGGTCCAGTCACATCAAAATTGGTGAGATTCTTCAAATAATCAAAATCGTCGGTTGGCTTAATCACTCCAGTCCAGGGCATGCGAGAGTTATAGAAAATCATGCATAATTTATCGCCGGCGACCTGACGTTTTTCAAAAGTTTCAATTGCGCGGTTGAGCCCTCGAAAGACGGTGCGGAGTGGTTCTGGTCCAAGCTGCGTCGCATCGCGGTACACATCCGCCCGATACCAGCGGCCGTCATTCCCCACATTCGGATTGGCATCAATCACCACTTGATAGCGCGGATCAGAGGCCGGATCGGGGTGAAGCGGGTAGCGTGTTCGGTCGTAGTCGCCATCACCTAAGCTTTTCTTGAGGCGATAGTCATCGTAAAAGTGCATGGTTTGATATTGTTGGTCCGTCAGGTCGACGAAAGGAAATCCCAAGAATGCCGCCCACTCGACAGAATTTTGTGGCCGTGGTTGACCATTGCAAACAGCGGAGGGAGGGGAACTCTTGGAAAGTTCATTACTGCAAAGAAAATTGTAATGTTCGGTTTGATAAAAATCTTCACTCACCGATTTATTGTCAGATTCGAGGAGAAACGTTGCTTCGCGACCTCGCCCGCCGGTCGGATCATCGTTTTGCTTGGTTGTCGTTCGACTTGGATGTGTTTCTCGAATCATCGAGAGCGACATATCGACCAGAAAACAGCCATGTCGCGGCACGATACTGGAGACGGCTCGCACATGTACTGGGAAGGATTGAATGCCAAACAGCCAACGGCCAAGTTTCGTTGTGATGCCCTGGTACATTGAACCGGTAATCCGATATGCCGTGACCTTTGCATCTGCATCGTTCGGATCGGAAGGTACAAAGCACGGATAGGCACTGTCATCCGAGCCGCAGCTCTCATCAGAGTCTTTGGCAGTGAGCCAAACACCTGGTTCAAGCAATGCTCCTGATGCAGAAGGGTTGTCAGAGAGCTCGCCATCTTGATTCCCGGATGAACTATTCATCAGCAATAGGTTTTTCTCCGAGACTTTCTGTGCGCGTGCAAGTGCGTCGCTAACCTTATCTGGAACGGTCTCCGCTTTGCTGGAGATATGAGCTTCGAGTGCTGCGAGCACTGCCAGTCGAGCATAGTGCTGGGTCTCTTCACGAGACGCTGCTGCAAGTGAAAGGTCGACCGCAAAGGCAACAAAGCTGAAAAATACGACGAGCAGCGACGCCACTAGTACGAGGATTGCTCCTTGTTCGCTCTTACCTTTCATCTCTAGCAATCAATTCCTCTCTCAAATTACTCTGGGCGAAACAGTCCGTCATCGGTCTTAATACAAGATTGTTCTGCGCACTCAGGAGGTCCACACCATGCTCCGTCATAGAGGACTGGCTTGTCAGGTGGGCAAATGCAGAGACAGCTATTGACGTTGAGCGCACCCCCGTGGCAAGCCAGGTTGCCAGGGCAGGCACAGCGATTTCCAACGGCAACTTTTGGGTCCGGACATGTTTGACACCTGCAGTTAGACTTGAGGATTGAATTCGAACCACAACTGTCAGGAGTGAGGTCGCACACACAGCTGTTGCCTTCCGGCCTGGTGTTTGGCGGACAATCCGTGCAAGCACAGTTAGCGTCGTTGCGAATTTGACCAGCTGCGCAGGTATTGGTGCAACGGCAGGAACCGTTTACAATTTCCTTTCCGTTTGGACATGAATAACAGGAGCACGTACTCGAATTCAATAATTGGTTCCCAGGACACTGTCGGTTACAGATGCATCGTGTGCCTTCGCCAATGAATCCGTCGGGGCAGCTGACGCACGAACAGCTCTGCTGATCGAGACGCTGGCCTTCCGGGCATTGCTTGTTACACACTCACCAGAGACCCCAAACAGGGACATGATCGGGCGGGCAAGCATCACAACGGCATTCCGACAGATTGAGAATTTCTGTTTGTTCGTTACAAGTTCCCCAAGCCTCACAAACACAAGAATTTCCGACTTTGGTGGTTCGGGGCGGACAAGGCGTGCAGCGACAGTTAACATAGTCGATGACCTCATTTTCTGCGCATTCAACATCACACACACAATTGTTGTTCTTTACCACTTTTGGTGGAGCACAGGATTCGCAACGACATTGGCTCGCGTTTAGATACTCACCCGCGTTGGGGTCGCAGTCTGCTTGGCAGACGCAGGTTGTATGTTGATCATTTGCAACAGTTGCTCCTGGGCAGTTAAAGCATTTACAGTTAAGGAGATCTACAATCTGCTTTTCGCCAGTACACTCATTCTCTGTTATAAAATTAGCCGGGCAGCTACAAGAAGTCCCTTCTTCGTTTGCCATTTCTTGATTTGGGCAGTCGATGCAGGCGCAGTTATTTTGATCAAATATCTGATTCTCGCCGCAGCTCGCTTCTTCCGCGGTGGCAAACTGACAGTTGGTGCATCTACCAGAGTTATCTGGCATGAGAAAATTATCTCCGGGACATTCGCAGGTAAACGAACCATCGGGTTGTTCAACGTAGATGAGCCCTTCGCGACAGGAACAGACACCTTCTTCGCTTTCAACCTTCGACCCGTCGTCGGGATAGTCTTTACAGGGGCAAACGGTAGTTCCTTCTTCCCCGGCCGCGACAGCATCATTCACACAGTCGATTCGTTTGGGGAACGAAGGAGCAGAGCGTCGCTCTCGAAACCCAGAAGCAAAGCCCGACACTTGCAGAGGTCCCAAGAACCAGAGATAGGGCCGTACTTCAGCCCGTAAGGTAACTTCAATTGGTCGCTCACGTAGTTCAGCCGTAAGTGACGGGCCATTCGGAAGCTCTGCATCAAACGAATACTTGGGATCTGCAGTGTCCCCCTTTTTGTAATACGCACGTATGTCACTTGCGCCCAACATCAACTCTACTGCGGGCACGGTGTCGTCTCCGCCAACAAAATACATCGAGCTGTTCGCCGCCTTATCACCGATCATCGTGCGAAGGGGCATCTGTCGTGCAGTGGTCAAAACTGAAGTGATCGCTGATTCACGGCGAGATCCACAGGCAGACTGGTCTCCATCTGGCAAAAAGCGACAGTCGGTATCGAGATCTTCAACCACGGCCGCGAGCGATACTGCTCGATTGGCCGAGCTATTGAGAATAGCTCGAGCTGTGAGGTATCGAGAAAAATCCATTAGGCCGAGCGTGAATAGAATGAGTAGCGGTAGAACGAGTGCGAATTCCCAAATGGTCGCGCCATCCTGGTCGTTTTGTAGTCGCATGAGCCCGGCTTTATCTTATCCAGCGTTGGCAAATAGGTATGGGCCGGTAGCTTCCGCTCCGAGATTTCGAAGCGAACCGAATTGTTCGAAAAATGGTTCGAAACTCAATTGTAGCCGCACCCGTACCTCTAGTTGATCATTGGCGTTTTTGTACAGCTCAGTCGAGAGACCTGAAACTGAAGTTCCCGGCACTCCATAGCGGTCGAGTAGGAATCGTACACGGTTTTGCACTTCGTAATGACCCTGAGGAAGAGAACGGTTGGCGGTATCGTGGTAACCCATCTCCAATGCACTATGGGAAACAGCGTACCTCGCCCCTTCGTAAACGACACGCCGCACATTTAAGTATTGGTTTGCCGCTCTCCCTAGATCGACCGTTGCTGATACTAATAACAGTAAGAACGGCAAGGTAATAGCAATTTCGAGGAAGGCGTGTCCGCGCTCGTTATCATTATCTCTATGTAGGTTGGACCTAAACATCACCGTTAATTTTCAAAGACCCCGATTTTGTTAGAGAAATTAGACACCTTTGCACCCCAAGACCGCTAGCAAGTGCTTCAGGGGGTTACCGCAACTTAACCGTTAGTAAGTTCGACCTCTGAGTATAATTACTTTAGTATTTCACTGTGGGAATTATGGGGTAGTTGGGAAAATTGCGAGTAGCTGCTCAAGCCCTCTGCAGAACTATCGGTTGAGGACTGCCCGAACACCGAGCAATAGTGTGCGCAGGGGCTTTATCAAGTAGTAGAGGGCAAACAGCCGATCCGGAACATTCACATCCCAATCCGAATCATGCGGTATGCACATTCGACCCAAGACATAGCGGAATTTCGCAGCAGGCCTCTTGCGCAGGCGAAGGTTGATTCTAGCGAAATCCAGTGCCGAATATGGTCGGCCTGTGCGCAGTTGATGCTCAATACTCTTGGCAATTGCTTGAAGTGTTGCATCTTGATCCCAGCGTTCTTGTATGGAGGCTGGGATCTTTGCTGAGAGAAGCTTGACGCTTAGCAGAAAAGGCACGGCAAGGAACCGACCTAGCTCGGGATGCAATGTATAGGTTTGTATATAGTTCCAGTCGAGATCGGCATTATCGACTATCATGCGAATGTCGAGCAGATACTTCAACTGTAACCACAGATCCTTGCTCCCGTGGATGCACCCCCAAATGAGCGCGTCCTCTGCCGACATGGTTTTTACGTAGCGCTCTTCGATTCGAACTTCAATCGCTCGAGACCATAGACTCTTCAGCGCTCCTGGCAGCGCGTATTGCTTCTCTATCAAAGCCCAATGAAGATCGAGTTCCATTACATTCTGTTTTCTCCGCAGGACTATCGCGTGTTGCGTCTTGAATTCTGATTCTTGCTGAGCCGGGGTGAGTGGATTCTTCGGGACATAGCCAAGTTGGGATAGCAATCGAAGCGCATCTGCCCTATCTCCAGGTTGCACAAGTAAGTCTAAATCAGAATAATCTCGAGCCTTGCCCTCGGGGTAGGCCAGTTCAGCGAGAGCCGGCCCCTTAATACAAAGGACCGGAATCAGTTGCTCTTCGAATGCAGCGAGTATTCTGAGAAGTTCACCGCGAATAGTCAGCCCCAGCGCGATGCTCTGACGGGGCTCCTCAGCTAGCAGGGTGTCCTTGTTGTTGAGCACCCGGGCAGTCGCCAGGGACACTCCATGAAAGGCGGCTAGTTCGAGCAATTTTTCAACAGTGCAAGAGTCACTTGGTAAAACAGATTCACGACTTTTTTCATCTGCAAAAGCGAGCAGTGCTTCTCGCAACATCTCGAATTCAGCGCTCGTTGCAGCCATAGACTCTCTTAGTAACAACTGGAGAAGTGGTTACCTAGTAATTTACTCACATTAACAAAAATTGACCGGCAAACTAGGGAATAGAGATATCAGCTTGTTTGCCCATCTTTATGAAACAAAACATCGATTTCCACCATCACAGAGAAGGATAGCATAAAGCAAAATAACCCTTGTAAGACTGATGAAGACGAAACGATTGGTTTACTGGTTCTTGGTGGCAACCCTGCTTGCAGGGTGTGTGCGTTTTATTCCTTCGCGCGCCGATTTGAATAAGCCCTACGGCAACGATCCTTCTATCGAGTATGTGGGAAGGAGCGCCTTCTACCTCTACGACCGAGAGCAGCGCAGTCGACTTGCTGCATTGATCAAGAAACGAATTGCCAATGCGCCAGAGAAATGGGATTCGGCTTATCGAATTGGGGCCGGTGACCAAGTGCGCATCGATGTCAAAAATTTCGAAGAGATAAGTCGTGAGTATAAGGTAAACCCTGACGGCTTTATTAGTTTGCCTTTTGTCGGCAAACAGCAAGTTGCGGGACTAACTGATTCTGAAATTGCCGACCGGGTTGCAAAAGTAGTCGAAGACTATGTTCTTGAGCCACAGGTCCACGTCGAGGTGACCGATTACTCTGCATACAAAGTGTGGTTGATGGGTGGTCAATTCGATGGCGTCAGTGGGACGGGAAATGACACCGGCTATAAAAATCGAGCATTTCCGCTTCGGCGCCCGAACTACTCGCTCGTTGAACTACTTGTGGAGACTGGTGAAGCAGAACTCCTGGCCTCCGGGGGGGTCATATACATCTATCCCCAAGGTGGTCTCTATTCAGTTGATTTGTTGAGCAAGAAGAAAATTACTTCTCTGCGTAGAACAACGCTTGAGGATATGAGTCCGTTTTGCAACCGCAATAGTGAAGGTTGGGCAACTGACGGCGGAGAAGATGCGTCGGCGAGTTGTGGTCCCTATCAAATGCTTGATTCGCAAATACCTCTTGATAAGAAGTATCACCCGAAGGCACGAATTCAGATCGACGTTGAGGAGCTGTTTGGCGGCATATCCCGTCCACCTCTCTACGTGCCCCTTCGTCCGGGAGATGCAATCTACATACCACCTCCACCCTTGATTCAAGTCTATGGGGAGGTGAACGCGCGTGGTTCCGTTCGAGCTTCTCGTGGAACAGGCGGATCGCGCGGCGGGGTTCAGGCCGGCTCTGTGAAGCCAACGCTAATGTCTGTTTTGACTGAAGTGAGAGGCCTTACCTATGCCGCTGATATCCACAATCTCGAAATTTTTCGCGAGCTCGAATTTGGTAAAAAAGTCGTGTTGAAAGTAGATTTTGAACAACTGACGCTTCGCGGTACTCAGGATATTCGATTACGCGATGGTGACATTGTATGGGTTCCGAGTCAGTCAGGCAGATTCAGCGAACAGCATAGCATCAATGCGATCAATTCTGTTCTGAATGCTGGAAATAATGCCCGCAATACGGCGACTCAGTAAGGGATGGATAGAGCGGTATGTCGTCGATAAAGAGAGACTATTTTTCTTCACTTCCGTACAAAATTCTCCAGCGTCGTTGGCTGGTGATTGTACCGTTCGTGTTGATAATGAGCCTCATATTTGCGTATACACGAAATGTCGACCTCTTTCGAAGTTCTGCTATTGTTACGTTTCATACTGAGTACATGCTTGCCGATCGCGATCGGGCGATAAAGAGTCTATTCGAAGATAAAGTCAGCTCAGTCGTCGGTTCCCTGCGATTTGGAGAACCCCTTCGCTCGATTGCTCAAAAAGTCTGGCCGGACCTGGACGCCAATACGAACCCAGTTGTGTTTAATGCACGGGCACAAAAGCTGGGGTCGTCCAATGGTATTCAACTGGCTTTTCGACGAGACAATTTTCGGGCGCTCACTATCTCTTACACCTCAAAAGATCCAGATGAAGCCTATCGAGTAGTGCAAGCCACGATCGAAACGCTGATGGAAGAGTCGAAATTCCGCACCGAGCGAAGAGTGGCAAGTAGCGCTTCATTTATGAATCGTGAAATTGAGGAATCCAAGAAGAAGCTCGAAGAAATTGACCAAGAAATTGCTCGGTTGGAAAGCGGTCTTGCCCCCTTTATCGACGATGGAAATGGCGCTGGGGCCGCCTCAGATTCCGCTGTGCGCCGAGCTGGATTAATGCGAGGTGGGAATCCAATCAATTCCATAAAATATAGGGAATTGCTTCCCAAAGTGCAGTTTGATCTAAAAGTTGCCGAGAAAGAACTGGAGCGATTGGTTTCTCGATTAGAAAATCAAAGTTATCTAGATGATGCGCGACAGCTCGAGAACGTGCTCCCTCATTCCGATGATCCGACCCTGAGCGAGCTTCGTGCCGCAATTCGCGAAAAGCAGAAACAGCGAAACATATTGTCCTCACAGGGTTTTCTAAAACTGCACCCAAAGCGCAAAGCCCTGGAGGCGGAGATTAGAAATCTCGAGCGCTTGGAAGAGGAACGAGTCACAGAGCTTCAGGCCAAGACTGGTGAGCAGGGATT
This sequence comes from uncultured Bdellovibrionales bacterium, assembly GCA_965366815.1. Lineage (GTDB taxonomy): Bacteria > Bdellovibrionota_C > UBA2361 > SZUA-149 > SZUA-149 > CBDUGV01. Next base: position 63,541 of record CBDUGV010000003.1, read on the forward strand.
CGAACTCGCAAAACTGAAGCTTGAAAGTCAGATTAGGACAGAAATCGGAAACAAAACCGAAGAAATCTCTCGACTGCGTGATCGGATTTCAGTGCTTGAGAGATACGAAGAAGAGGTCGCCGCGCAGAGCGATGCGCTCGTCGATCAAATTGATCTGATATCAATGCAGCAATCGCAACTGGAACAACTGAAACAACAAAAAATTGTGAAAGCAGAGGCCTATCATCAAGCAGTCTCTGAACTAGATATCATTCGGAGGCAGGGACGAGCCGACCGTGACGATATCGGGTTACAGATAACAATTGCAGAAGCTCCCAAGCTTCCCAAGAGCGCACTGCCATTGGCACATATGAGTACAATAGTGATGGGTATCGCCCTGTCGCTGGCCGGAGGAATTGGACTGGTTTGTGGACTTGATGGCTTGGATTCTTCGCTCGAATCGACTGCAGAGCTGCGAGAGATTGTACCCGTACCAGTTATTGGTGAGACCGACCGAATGGTAAGTGCTGAGCAACGGACACGAATGCGTCTGAGAAGTGCGGTGCTTTTGCTATTCTTATTGTTGTTTGTCCTTTCATCTGATCAGATTGTGACGAGGTTTTTCTTGTAATGTTGGAGAAAGTAAGCGAATTGAAGAGCTGGTTGCTCCGTGCGCCGCAAAAACTGATAGAGCAGCGTTCAACTGTTGAACGGTTTTTCTTAGACTATTCGTTGCAACGACACAGAACTCCAGATGGAGTAGACCCACATGTTGTCGCCTATAGTGACCCTAATTCACTTATTGCAGAACAATACAAAGCACTTTGTACAAAGCTTTTTGTTGGTAGTGCTGAAACCAAGCTAAAAGTAGTTGCGGTGACAAGTTCTCAGCCAGGAGAAGGGAAAACCACAACTGTTTCCAATCTCGCTGCTACCCTGGCCTCAAACTTCAAGCAGAAAGTAATAATAATCGACACGGATTTGCGTCGCCCGGCAATACACAAGTTCTTCGGTGTTCCGAAATCCCCAGGCTTGGTTGATATACTGAAAGGCTCTGCAGACTATCGACAGTTTACCGAAGAGCCAGCGGTTCGCAATTTGTATGTTATTCCGGCGGGGAGTCCTACTGAAAATCCAGGGAGTCTACTGAACTCGGCTGGAATTAAAGTACTGCTCTCACGAATAGCGAGCAAGTTTGATATTGTCATCTTGGATACATCCCCCGTTCTTAAAACTGCTGATGCGCAAGCAGTTGGAGCGTATTGTGATGCGGTACTTTTCGTCGTGAAGGCAAACGTGACGCCTCGACATATGATCGAAGATGCCTTTGCGACACTGCAAGATACCAGTGGTATGCCGCATGCTTGTATAATGACGAATACCCGTCGAGTCTTGGACTACTATAGTTACTGGACCAATCCTGACTACCGTCGCTACTACCGCGAGTCTCAGCATCAGCCTGGCGCCTAGCCTAGTAGCCT
>CBDUGV010000004.1:0-58523 GCA_965366815.1 uncultured Bdellovibrionales bacterium
CATTTATTGCCATTCTTTGGCGTCTGTCATGTAGGGTATATTCCAAATGGTAGAATCATTGGCGCCTCGAAAATCCCCCGTATTGTTGATGCCTTTGCCCGTAGACTCCAAGTCCAAGAGAACCTCACACGCGAGATAGCTGAGACTATTGCCGAGCACACCAACGCGAAAGGTGTCTCTGTCGTAATCGAAGCACGGCATTTTTGCATGATGATGCGCGGAGTCGAGAAGCAAAACTCTGTGATGAAAACCTCCTGTTCGCTCGGAGTTCTCAAAGAAGATCCGGTTCAACGCTCAGAGTTTTTAAGTCTACTTTCATAACTTGGTACCCTGTATGCGCTTAGCATATTTCAGCACGGATCATCTTCATAGACCCAGAAACGAAGTCATTTTCCAAGGCCTCAAGCAAAACGGGCATGAGGTCACCACGTTTAATTTCAATGTCTGGAAGAACGTTAAAGACAAGGCTTTCGTACATTCCTTCTCCCACATGCTGCTTATCGCACTGCGCTATTGTCTCGCCTATCCCTACATCCTAGCCCGCTATGTCTTCTCCAAACGCCACGACGTCGTTGTGGTTCCCTATATGGGTTTCATCGATGTCTTGATTCTCTGGCCATTTGCTAAATTGCGGGGCGAAGCTATCGTCTGGGATGCTTTCATTTCGATCTACAACACAGTAGTTGAAGATCGAAAAATGATTGGCCCACGCCATCCACTGAGCTACCTCATCCATTGTGTTGAATTGCTCGCCACTCGAGCCGCGGACCTGATTGTGCTCGATACTCAGGCTCATGCTCACTACTTTCAAACTCGATATGGGCTAGACGAAGATAAAGTCATTTCTGTGCTTATTGGCACTAAGGCGCGATTTTTTGAAGGGGTAACAACTCCAAGCCGCAAACCACCAGCTGAGCCCCTCACCGTGCTTTTCTTTGGAACATTTATTCCGCTCCATGGGCTTGAAACAATCTACCGGGCTGCGGCACTTACACCGGCCTCCGAGGTTCGCTGGGTTGTCATTGGAAAAGGCCAGGAAGAAAAACGTATTCAAGACCTATTTGGGAATCAAGATCTGCCGCAACTCGAACGCATTGAGTGGATAGAGCATGAAGAACTTATCGAATGGATAGATTCTAAAGCGGATATCTCTTTGGGAATCTTTGGAGATACCGACAAGGCCGGACGAGTCATTCCCAACAAGGCCTACGAAATAATCGCCCGACGAAGACCATTTATTACCCGTGATTCTGAGGCTGCTCGCGAGTTGCTCAGCCCTGAGATGGATGGCGTATGGTTGGTCCCCCCGGCCGATCCGCAAGCGCTCAAAGACGCGGTGTATGCTGCGGCAAATGAACTGGATCGCCTCAAGGATCTCGAGTTATTTCCAGAGCTCGTAGAGCAGATTACCCCACACACTATTGCAGCTCAGCTACTGGAGCTGATGAAGAGCCGTCTAGGCATTGTTGAGAAGAGCGCATCAATACCGCGAGAAGAAACACCAAGCCATCGGCGGCAACCTGCGCTAGACGAGAAAGAGCCGCAGCACCCAGAGCCGGAGCTCTCCCGTAAACAGGCTCAAGTAAAAGAATCAGTATAGACTCGCGCACTCCCATTCCGGCGGGAGCTCCTGGCACCAAAAAGCCGGCGACAAACGCTACCGCAAAAGATCCAATTATATACCCTTGTCCCGACGACGGATGTCCAAAACCATATCGACACAAATAATCCAACGAAAGCCCCAACACAACAAACGTCAAAAGGCTCAGCAGTGAACAAAGGGTAATTACCTTCGCGCGGGGCAATAGCGCCAGGTGGTCTTTGTGAACGAGACGACCAAGCAGTGCGCAGCCGAGGTCAGTTCTTAAAAAAATCGGCATCGCCAGAAACGAAACTGCCACAGCAATGAGAAGAATGACCTTCCAAAGCGGTGGCACGACACCTACGGTGGCATTTGCTGAACCGAGGAGCGCGAGTGCCGCTATGCAAGAAGAGCTCAACACAAGAACAATTGCTTCAATGAAGAGAGTTACCACAACTCGTCTTGCAGCAACCCCTTCTTGTTTGGCAAGCCCGACTCGCCCGATTAAATGCGCGACATTACCCGGTACGTATTTCCCCACTTGGGAAAGAAAGAAAATACGTATCACCCGCTTCGCCGCTAGCTTTTCCCCCAGATCTCTTAGGAGAAGGAGCCAACCGAGGGCTCCAAAGACATTGGCAGTCACAAAAGCAAGCATCACTACGACGAAAGAAAGATAGAGCTGTGAATTCCACGCAATGGTGACACCAGCCTGGAGTTGCTGGTGGATCAGATAGGCAAAAAACACCAACGACAGGAGCGTCAATAGTCTTCCAGCCCACGTGAAACCCGACTTTGCTGCTTGAGTTGACATAGCCGTCAAGAATACTCACAATACCAACCTTCTGCAAACAGAACACCTCTTACACAACGGAGCTAAATGAATCGTCATCCGCTATACGGATTAGTCGTGCCAGAGAAAAATTGGGTACCCGCCCCAAGGTTCCTGTTGCGTCGTGAACGTATTCTAAAAATGCTTCGCAAAATGCCGAAAGGTCGTGTCTTAGAGATCGGCTGTGGCGCTGGGACTCTGCTCGGTGATTTGAGCGAACTCGGATTTCAGTGCGATGCACTCGAAACGTCGCCACAGGCGCTCGAGCTTGCCAAGTACGTGCATAAAGACAATCCCGCTGTGTGCATTCATGATAAAGCGCAAGCCGACTGGAGTGCCGCCTTCGATTACGTTCTCGCCTTCGAAGTCTTAGAGCACGTAGAGGAAGATGTTGCTGCACTTTCCGAATGGCGAAATTGGGTAAAACCTGGCGGAACAGTGCTCTTGTCAGTGCCGGCCCATCAACGCCGATTTAATGCGGTCGATGTCTGGGCGGGTCATTTCAGACGATACGATAAGCGTGATCTCTTGAGACTCGTCGAAGAAGCCGGGTTCGAGAACCCCAACCTTGAATGTTATGGCTTTCCACTTGCAGATGTTATTGAGCGAACCAAAGCAGTAGCCTACCGCAAGAAAAGTAGTCAGAACCCTGACGGTGCCGAGCTAGCGCAAAACACCAGCCGAAGTGGCACTGAGCGAAATGTCGAAATGCAACTCTTTGGCTTTCAAGAAAGTTTTTTGGGCGTCTGCTGTATGCGCTTGAGTTTTTTACTACAGCGTCTGTTCCTGAAGACGAGCTTGGGAGGATGTTTTCTGATCCAGGCGCGCTGTCCTTATGACGAGCACCAACAACAACCGATTCGAACGCGGTCGGCTGCCTGAATCAAGGTTTAAATGCTTCTAACCATCACAGTCCTCACCATCGCCCTCACTTTTCTTCTTTCACGGCGCTGGCTTTATGCTGAACTCGATATCGTCTCACAGTTCGTCCTTTCCCTCGGCTGTAGTGTGACCCTAGTCGTTGCTGGAGGCGCATTTGCCGCTACTCAGTATCGATTTAGTCAAAAGGCATTTATCTGCATGCTCGGCGCGTACTGCCTGGTGGCGTTGGCAGTTCTCCTCTGGAGTATGCTTAAGCAAAAGCAGCTCCAGCCGAGTCGTAAGATACAGGCGACTTCCTTGGCGATGCTCGTTCTCGTTGGAATTTGCTACGTCCCTCCGTCGCAGATAGTGATTGGCGGACAAGATCCCTCCGCCTATGTCGCGGTAGCAAAGGCCCTGGCCTTCGATAGAAAAGCAACCGTCGATTCTTGGGCTCATCGCGCGCTGACCGACGTTGAACGGGAACAATTGCTCGGTATGTCCAAGGCGCCCGATCGGAGTAATCAGATTTATAACGGAGTCTCCATAAAAAACGATGGACATGGCAAAATAGAACTCTACCTCGCAAGAGGACCAAGCTATCTCCTGGGCTATGCCTTTCTCTTCCAGCCAATGGAGCAGGCCTTTTATGCCAATTGCCTCTATTGTCTATTGAGTATCTATATCTTTTTTCTTTTTGCAAAAGAGGTGCTCAACATCCGTTGGGCTTGCTTTGCTACTCTTTTGCTAGCGCTCTCTCCCGCGGAACTTTGGTTCGGTCGAGCAACCTACTCAGAAGTACCATCGCAGTTTTTTATACTCTTTTCCTTGTATCACCTGGTCCTGCTTTCGAAACGAAGTGTGGAACGCGAACATGAAAGATCCCTCCTCTATCTTGTATCGATAGTCGCTGCCGCTGGCGCCACCCTAATGAGAATCGACCAGGCGGTATTGTTATTTATGCTTATTTTCCTCGCCCCTTGGGCACGAGCAGGAGGAGTTTCTGGAACTATTCTATCTCAGGCACTTGCTTTACTTTTGCTCGTCTTGCTTCGATTAGAGTTAGAAATAACCGCCTTTCGCTACACATTCGCTGTCGAGAAGGAAATTTTCTTTGCCAAGAGTCCTGTCACCTGGGGCGCGGGGATGGTTGCTGCTTCGCTCGTGCTGTACGGCAAAGGTATCCGCGCGAAACTCGAAGTGCTCTACGAATGGCTCAAATCCTATTTCTTCTCGGAGCGTGGTATCGCGCTGATATCAGTAGCCTTCATTCTCTTTCTTGTATGGGGCTTGGTAATGAGAGACACCCTCTTTCCCAAGGAAGTATTTGGCGCAGACATGAATCACAATTCCGGTGTGCGCTCAATGGATGAGACGATATTTGCTCGCATGGCCGTGTTGTGCGGACCGACGGTATTTGTCATGTCATTTTGGGGAATCCTGTTTTATCTCAAACGCGAAAAGCTTCAGCTGGCAACCTGCGTCTATGTAGGGCTGTGGGCTGCCTATGCCTGGGTGCTCTTCTTTGATCAGAGGAACTCCCCGATGCTCTACTGGGCGTCGCGAAGATACGTCCCGGTGCTGATACCATCGACTATTTTATTTGGCTGCTACTTTTTTACACAGCTACGAGTGTTTCGCGATGAAGCTACAAACCGCTTACTCGCTTGGTCAACAGCGGCTCTCTCGGTTATCCCTATGGTAGTTGCCGACCGCAGTATTCTTTGGCGGGGAGAGATGAATGGACTGATCCCAATGGTGCATCAGCTTGAAAGCGAGTTCGATAGATCCTCTACGGTATTCCTAACGGATTCGCGCGGGCGACATTATAACTTCATCTTTCGCTTCCTAGGGAACTTCCAAGTCCTACAAATCCCTGGCCTTCGTGAATACGAGGAACTTCATCAGAGAATGCTCCCCCCACTCGTGAGTCGCCTAAAAAACGAAGGGAAGACCGTAGTGCTGCTGGACGACAAGAACGTCAACCAAGCATTCGATAAAATGAGCTCGGAACCAACCAAAGAAATTACGGCAAGCTACAGCCGACTCGGGGAGAACCTCGATCAGTTCCCGAGCACCCGCTGGCCACGAGTGCATCGCTGGCATTATCAGCGACAATGAAACTAGGAAGGAACACGCAAGGTGCTGAGCTGTCTCGCAGCTTCAAAGCGTTGCACATACTTCGCAGCTTGCCCTGAAGTCTCTTCAACCGAAACCGAAACACTGAGGACGGCGGCTCCACCGTAGTCTTGGCAGAGTGCATCAATCATCTTGCCATAGACATACTGCGCGAGCAGCTCAGCTGTCGTATTCGAAATCGGAAGCACAATTACATCTGTACGTGGAAAAACAAAACAGTCTGCATCCCGATACGTAAGCTTGAGAGTCTGCTCATCTTCTTCAAACTGCAAATCGGGGTGAGTGCCTTGCAGTAGAACTTTATGATCTAGCGAATCTCCAATTTTCCTGAGGATTGGCTTGATATCGCAGAAATCGATAAACAAGTCTCGTTGCTCTGTGAGTAGACCATCAATCTCGACGCTGATGTAGTAATTGTGACCATGCAAAGCCTCGCGCTGACCAGGACCGAAGATCACAAAATGCGCTGCTGAAAAGTTAAGGTATTCTTTGTGAACGCGAATGCCGTAGTATTCGGTTGGACGTGTTTCCAATGTCGTATTCCTCTCTTAAGAGCTGCCGTGAAGTATCTTCGCAAGGGCAATGCCCAACCAAACTGCTAACAGACCACAAATTAGTTGCAGAGCAATATTAAAGAACGCCTGCGAGAACCCTGCTTCATGGCGCAAGCGAATCGTGTCTAAACCAAAAGTAGAGAAAGTAGTTAAGCTACCAAGTCCACCCACCACGAAAAACAATCGAGACTGCACCGAAAGTTGCAACTGACTGCCGAATTCTCCAATCACACCAATGGCAAAACAACCAACGACATTGACGACCAACGTTCCCCAGGGAAAGCCTGTAGCAAAAGGAAAGGCAGCAACAGTTGAAGCAATCCAATACCGCAGAAGCGCCCCAAAGAAACCACCAATTCCTACACACAATGCTTCGACCACTTCTATCGTCTCAAATTTCTCAGACCAAAAAACTCTAGCAAAGTATAACTACGATACCACTGAATGACAAAGTGCTAATTGGCCGGGAGGCATTGGGGGGACAGCAAGGTACTCAAGCTATAATAGCTTAGTCGATTGAATCGGCGCTTGCGCCGAGCAGCTCAAGGGCTCGTTTATAGTTGTCATTCAGCTCGGCAAAGGCCTCAGCTGTTCCACCATCAACGTCAGGATGAAGTTTTCGAGCCATAGTGCGATAGCGCTTCTTGACTTCGTCAGCAGAGGCACGCTCATCTAGACCGAAGTACAACTGTAGTGTCCCCAGCTCTGAGAACTGCACCGGGGTCAACGTTTGGGTCCCCAAAGGCTCATCAGCCTCAACAACGCTAAATCGGCGCCAGGCAAATATTGCCGCAGATAGCGAGCAAAGCACAACAAGTATCGCCATGATCGGAACCCAGGAGATCCCTGGAGAGGCCGCCCCCGACTTTACCGCCGGAAGTATCATCATCGCACGCTCGTAATCCTGTTTATCGGCTTTTCTCCGTTTTTTGCGAAGCTCATCCAAGGAGATCAGTCGACCCATCGCATTCATTAAGGTCGGGTCATCGAGGGCGAACGCTGAGAGCATTTCGCCAACCTCGTTATCACGCACCTCTTCCCAATCTATCTCTGACTTGCCTCGCTCCACCTCACTAAGGATCGTATGCAAGGCGCGGTGCATCTCCGGAGTTCGAAAGTCATCGTAGGGAGTAGTTGCCAGGAGAGTCAGTCGCTCACGTGCCGGAATCGAAGTATCGGCAATTCGGGCTAACACCTGCTGAACCTGGACACGCTTAAGATAGATCTGCAACGCCTCATCAAGCTGAGCAATATGCGCCGCAGAACAAAGCGACGAACTTGTATCAAATCCGGCTTCACTGCAACTTACCAGCAATTTTCGAAGATCTTCAATATCAGCTGCCCAAGTGCTACCAAGCATCCGCAGCTTGTCCTCAACGCTTTTCAATGCAAGTTGATCACCAACAAGATTGGTAACGGATAGTCGATCGACTAAATCGGAAAGATCCTTATCTGGACTTTGAACAGCAATAACAGCACGGAGCCCCATACTGTCGTTGTTATTCTCCGGGCCTAATATATCCCATAGGGCGTTTAGAATCTCAGGATTGCCCCAACCTTCATTTATCAACTCTTCAATCGTCTCTGGATACAAACGACTAAATCTACTGACATTGAACAGGAACTCATCTTGTCCTTTCTCATCGCGCATCAACAACCAGAAAAGCTGTCGAGCCCGGCGGTACTCAATTTTATTTTTTATGAGATAGGCGACTATCTCGGAATGGGTGGGATACATCGATCGAGTCAGACCTGCTTGCGAGATGAGGTAATCAACTATCTCAGAACAAGCAACTCGCATCGGCTCACCGCCATGCAGTACTTGGCAATCGGTCTCGTTGACCTGCACACAGCCCGGACAAAAGAAACTGAGTCCGTTGACCCGGATAAGTCGCGGTTCGGCCAAGACCTCAGACAAGCAAAGCACAATCCCCGCCAGAATGAGCAGAAGACCGATTGCTCTATGTGTAAATTTTGTTTCCACTCACCCTACTACTCTACGAATCTGCTCGAGCCCAAAAACATAGCAGTTTCCTTGCTATTCTGGGACATATTCTAGTTTTGGTCTATTTTTGCCAGTATGTAGCACTTTTTTCACCGCTAATATCAGTGCATTAGGGGAAAAAGGCTTCTGCACGAACACTATCCGGTCATTATCAGTAGAAAACGGTATCGGATGGCTGGCTCCTGTCACTAGAACTACCGGAATCTTCCGACTGTATCGGCTTAACAACTCCCAACAGCTCCTATCATTGAAATAGAGATCGCTCACAATGAGCCCTGGGGACTCCTCCCGCTCAACTGCACGTCGGAGGTCTCCGATACTTTTCGCCCGTCTCAATTGCCCTACAGACCCGTGTAAGCTTCGCTCAAGCACCCGCAACCCGATAACATCATCGTCCGCGATAAGAACTGAGGTTTGAGCCAGCACTTCATCACTCTCACATCTCTTCTCTCGTTCAACTCGACGAAGCAATAGGCTAAAGATTGATCCTCCACCGATCTTTGGTTCATACCTAACGGAACCTTGATTTAACTCGGCCAACACCCGACAGATGCGCAAACCGAGTCCGGTCCCCTCTACCCGATTATCTGTACTGGTGGTTCTGGACTCAAAGAAAATTGAGCTACGTAGCGGCAAAGGAACTCCGGCTCCCGTATCGATCACTTTAAAACGCACATGGCCACGGGTAGCGATAACTTGAACGCAAATCTCACCGCTTTGCGTATGCTTGACTGCATTCGAGACAAAATTGTGAATTATTCGCCTAAAGTGCTCGGGGTCGACTCTTACAGTTTCTTCGAGATCGGTCTCACAAACAAAATGGTTCCCGCTTTGCTCGACTAGCTCGTTAACATCCAGTCGTATCAATCCTATGAGATTCTGTATCCCAACATTCTGTAGGTGCGCCTTCATGAATCCATTCTCGGCACCAGAAACTGCGAGCACCTTGTCTATCAATTGTAATTGCTGCCCAATAGCCTCTTGTGCTGTCACGAGTAGTTGCCTTTGCCGAAACGATTGCGCTCCTAGCTCCTCTCCCAACTCTGAAATAGAGTATAATGCGCGAATACTGGGAGTGCGCAAATCATGCGAAAGTCCAAGTAAATACTCGCGTTCGGCATTATTCATGATCTGACACTGCTCGATCGCCCCCGATATGGTGAAAGCAGCCGAAGCCTGCTCTGCGACGAATTGAAGAAACGCTCGACGTTTCTGAGATAGTCCTCCTGACATTCTGTGAAAACCGAGATAGATGGCACCGAGCAATACGTCACCGTCATGGAGGGGAACCAAAGTCGAGGTGCCTACATCGAAAAGCTTGAAGTCCATATGCACAGGTTCCATTGGAAGAAACTGTCGTCCAGACGTCGACCCGCCACTCAGTGAACCGGCCAGACGACCAAAAGCAACAAACAGGCTTTCTTTAATACGATGAACGGGAAGCCCCTTGCATGCCGCAATGGTAATGCGCTGCGAATGAACGTCTCTTACTAGTATCGCAAGACCACGAAGATTTGGCTGCAGTCCCTCGTAGAGTAGCTCAGCGAGAGTTTCCGCCGATTGTTTCTGACTCCCACCGCGCTTTGCAATACTCTTCGACAGCTGCACGCTCATAATTGCCTGGGGATCTTGTATTTCAGAACAGTGGCAAGACGCCGGGGGTATTGATGAAGCATTCTCGACTCCATTGAGAAAGTCGAGTTGCACTTCGCGGCACCGAACCTCTCGCCTCTCCTTGAGAAGCCAACTCAAGAGGGGTAGCACCGCGGCAACGCTCAGCAAGACTAGTAGTTCGAATCCCACGACAAGAAAATCACCTCGGAAACGCCGTTGCTCGTTCGCGCCAACGTCACATTCCACGGGAACTCGGCATCAGCAGAGAGGAGAAAATTGCTACTCCGATACATTTCTCCAATTAAACTCTCATATACCAATGGGTGCACTCCGCCAGTATAGCGCTTCCCTTTTGCGACAAACTCAAACTTAGATTTGTCCGGTTGACCAAGAAACACTTCACTCGCACCCACACTCATCGCGTCTGTCGCCAGTTGTCGAATGATGAGCTCGCAATGCTCCAATGAGTATTGTCCGCTAAGAGTTGCATCGAGTAGCTGTAGATAGCGCACCCAGGTACGGACGATCTGGCTTGCTCCTGCGAGCACCACTGACGTGCCTGGCAACTGAATTGGGATCTTGGTATCCGCAATAGCGAACCGATACCCTTCAACGCACTCCTGACAGCGCTGTGGTAGCACGTGCCAATGCCGCATTTCTTCAACCGTTAGCGTACTCCCATAGCGCTCCACTGCCCTCTCAGAAACACTCTGCAACAACTCAACCGTTGGGAGATGAAGTGAATTGCAAACTGGGAGACCAAGTACGTTTGCAACTTCCTTTAACAAACCAACTGGGCTGTAGCCCTGTTGATCCGCTACTAATGCAATGAGGTCAGGCTGTGGGGCTGCGGTTCGCTCCGCACTTCGAACGATCCGTCGTCCGACTATCCTACAAAGTGCGCTTCTCACGTCTTTTGCTCTCACTAGCTCAGTTACGAGTTTTGCAAGCTGATTCTGCACGGATCTGCCTCCCAATCATCTCTCTGAAACTAGAGACTCACTTTCTCAACAGCAATGGTTCGAGTGAGCTCTAGAATGGGAACTATGGGAACTGCGGCCACAAGCAACATCAAACCAATCACACTGAGAAACACTGGAAAAACTACCGCATTCTCTAGTTTCTTAACCCGGGCTTCAACCGATGTACGCCATTCGAGATGTGCATATTCACTCAGATTTCGTAGCGATGGGATGAGTTCCGCGCCCTCTCGCATGCTGATATCGAGATGTAGTAGTGTATGTTGCAACGAACTGTGGGGAACCGATTCGGCCAGTCTTTGGAGAGCGTGCTCAATGGGCGCACCACTCGCACACTGCTGATACAACACTCTAAACAGTCGAACAACTGGGTTCGCCGAGTTACTGATCTCTTCCGAAGAAATCAATTTCTCAATCGCCGCGAAAACACTGAGACCCGAATCAACCGCCAAGATAAGTGCCTCAAGCGTCAAAGGGAGTCGAAAGAGTACCTCACGATAAAATCTAATCTCTCGCCAACGGAAATATCCAGCACATACGTAGGGTACGATTACCAACCAAATCAACGTACCGTAAACGCTTCCGATCAACCCCGCAGAGAAATATCCAAAGCAAACCGCGAATACCCAGCAAACACTACCGCACAGTGTGATCCAAAACCGTGCGCGGCGACGATCGAGCAAAGACATGAATCCCGCCCGCCCTAAGCGACTACTGAGCAATGCTACTTCAATCTCATCGACTCTATGTGACGACTCCGAGTAAGCCTGTCCCATATCTTCAAGCCATTGCAGGCGCTTTCTGTCTTTCAGGCTCATGGTGTAAAGGCACTCATCCGCCGAAGCGTAAGATAACTCACAAGAATTAACAGCGAACCGCTCAGTGCAAGTATGCGAGCAGTCGGATGGTGAAACAGAGTAGTCCAATATTCGTTTGTTCGAAGCGCCACCATGCCGACCAGCGCCGGAGTCAGGCAGAGAAGTATGTGCGCAGTCGTTCGCATCGTTGCGGTGCTCACTCTGGCAGACTGCACCAAGACCGCACGATCTCTTGAAACCCGAGCTAATCGCTGCAAGGTCGGTGAAAATCGGCCTCCGTTCTCCAGTACGAGCAAGAGACCTTGGCGAAACAGCACTAAATCTGGTTGGTCAATGCTAGCAGCAAACTCAGCGAGGGCACGTTCCTTGGACACACCACTGCGGAGTTTCTCTAAGAGCAAGTCAGCCTCACGCCGAACCAGGTTTTCTCGTGGGAAGAACTGAACCGCTCGCTCGAGTGCAGCATACGGACTCAAGCCAGCTTTGAGACTCGCTGCCGTTGCAAGCACGACACTCGGATAGTCTTCGAGAAATCGATGCGCTCGCCGAGCGGCCAACCGGCGCAACCAAGCAATGCCCATGTAGAGAACAAGCAGAAATACAACCAAAGCTCCAAGTAAAGAAAACAATCTGATCGAGAATCCAGCACAAACACTGGCCACTAGGATGAGACTAGAGATGAATTCATACGGACTCTTGTCAACATCGGCTTGAAGGAGCAGGAGCGAGAGTTGCGACTGACTGCTTGTACTTCCTTCATCTCGGCAAGCGGTTGCCTCTTTGATCGAGGCATCGCGAGTATCAGCATGGGCGAGCCAAGTCATTCGTTGATAGTCAGTAGCTCTCTGAGTACGAAACATCATCCACGTACCCGCTCAAACGCTCGCCCTTGCGGCTCAGTTCCGATTTGCATTTCTGTGCCCAAGGGAGGTAGCTCAAACCCCTGGGCTTCTAACTCTTTCGAGAACATTGAGATGCCACTTTCTCGTCGCCACACGGGCTCAGTAGAGGAATCTGATGGTCGGATAAAGGAAAATATGGGTGACACTTGCACTTCACCGTCGGTAGAACTATGAACCTCGAGTACTTGTAGAATTTTCCGCTCGCCACTCGTTGGATCAATTCCGAGAAAAACAACTACCGAGATTGCGTTACTAATCTGTCGACGTATGGTCGATATGGAAACACCCGATTGCGCACGAGACAAGAACAGTTCTAGTCGAGACAGTGCATCTCGTGCGCTTCGCGCATGGATCGTGGACATTCCCACATGCCCCGAGGAACAAACATCTATATACGCCTCGGCGGCTTCTGCATCTCGCATTTCGCCCAGAATTACTCTGTTCATCGCCATCCGCATTCCGGCTCGAATTGCGTGAGCGGGGGCAATCCGTCCCGCACCCTCAGTGTTCGCGTCTCGAGTCAGGAGTGTCCGAGTAAACGGCCTATCCAGAACAATTTCATGAGTATCTTCGATTACCAGAATTGCTTGGTCGGACTCGATCTCGAGTGCGAGCGCCCGCACCAATGTTGTTTTTCCGGTACCAACTTCTCCTGCGATCAAGACCGAAGCGGCTCCTTTGTTAACTATGCCCGCAAGATACTCTAAAACTATCCGCGGGCAGAGACGGAAACCAACTAGTCTTGTGAGCGAAACAAACTCATGTCTGGATATTCGCAGCGTGAGCATTGGACCAGAGTTTTCAGGAGAAAATGACTCGTGCGTAACACAGGCTCTCACTTTCGAATCAATGCTCGCGTCAACTACCGGCGCGGCAAGAGTAGATGCTTTCCCTGCACGCTTGAGGAGATTCTCCACAAACGACACATAGCTTGAATGATCGGAGAACTTGAGATCTGTTTGGATATTCGTTCGACCTGTCTGAACGCTTATATCGTCGAACGATCTAATAATGATATCGTTGATTTTGGGGTTCTCAACAAGTGGAGTCAGAATATCGTAGTTTGTCAGTGAAGCCGACAAGGCAGCAACCGCTGCATGCCGTTCATGGGCTGACAGCTCTTCGCCTTGGTTTTCTTCAACTTGATCTACGAACTCAGTTAGCTCAGCGTGATCGGGATCAATTGAAAATTCGTCATTTCGATGTCGCTCGACGAGCCGACGTGCTTCATCGACTACATACTTTGCTGTTGGTGTAAGGTGAGTTGCGCACATCGTTTGACGGGTTCTGGAATACGATCGACCGAAATACTCCCTGCGGATTTCCCGAGCAGTGACTCGTCGAGCCTCGTTAGCCTTGCGACGATGCATACAGTTCTCCTATCGACTTCTCCTCCCAATGTTCGTTTTCAGTAAGCACGTAGTGCTTGCCATCTGGTCCACGCGCCGTACCTCGATATCGTTTGGGTTCTCGAATCCTCATGGTTGGAAGCCCGAGAATCTCGCGTTGACTCATTCTGCGAACATACGTGGGCTGCTGATCTCCTATGCCCCTCAGTGTTAAGGTTACCCTCCCTACCTCAGAGGCTGCGGAGATCCTAAGTGCGTCATCTTGACTGACCAGCAGAGTGATTGTGTCTGGCACTCGCAACACGGTAGGTCCCTGGGCTACTGGTTCGGACGAACGACCCGCTGATAGTACTTGAACATTCTCAGCAATCACTCGACTTTGTATTTCGCCCGCGCGACCAGCTTTTCGGCGAAGAACTACTACATCCACATGACTACCTGACTGAACCCATCCTTCAACGGCGGATTCAGAGTTTAGCGTCACGGTCACGGCGCGCATTCCTTCGGGGATACGCTCGGTAACCGAGTTCCCCGGAGTTCGAGTTTTACTGAGGGACGACAAAGGCACGGGCATAAACGCGGGCAGCAGCGTTCTTGCCAAATGATCCTGGTAGGCATCTGCCTCCCTTAGATAATCACCAACTAAATAGCTCTTCGGCCATTTTATTGTAATGAACTTCGTCTCTCCTACCCGTTGCCCTTTCACCACATCTCGATGAGGAACTGGCACGAGGATTGTGTCGAAATCGCGAGCGACGCGGATAGACGAATCGGCGCTCGTTTGACTCTGTTGCGGTCTAAAGCCGATACCCGCGGCAACGAGGCCACATACTATACACAGCAGGACCGGAGCCAAAACTTGACGCTTGGAGCGGTGCCTTCGAGGTAGGGTCCGCCTGTGCATCACTGCCCACCGCTTGCAGGACCGCCAATGTTTGTCGGCGGTGCAGCGAATCCGATATTGGCAAAGTAGTCAGACAAATTGTTGTAGAAGACTAGTAAGCCCGCGGAGAGCGCTACAACAGCTCCAATGAACAAAACCTGCTCCAAGGCAAGGCTCCCTTTTTCCTCAAAAAAGCTTATTCTCATCGGGTTCTCCTAATTCGCATTGAGTTGGTGGCACGTAGTACGGCGTGCTTGTCTGGGTAAGATTGTTTGCTGGCATGAGTCGCGGAACCTGCTCAGCACAAGCGGCATTGCCTGGTTCAACTAGCTTTGGACGAAAGAACCGGCTCAAGAGACCGGTGGGACGTTGTCTTGGCCTACCCACCAGAGTTGGTGTCGCCAGGTCAGAGTGCAGCTCGGTGAGTGCGTCTCGAAGAAGTGCATCCAAGACAATCTTGGTTCGTTTTCGTGAAGCGGTGTAGAAGTTGCTCCCACTACCTATCCAATTCCTGCCGTTTGTGTCGTGTGGGACAACCATTTCCAACGCCATTTCTGGATCAAACGCCGGGTAGAGTGAAAGAAATTCCATCATATCGGTTCGAGTTACCCCATCAGGCCTTAGTTCGTTCAGTACTATTCGCGCATTCATATCGCCGGGGGCCTCGGCAAGGTTCGTGAGGAGGTGTCCGAGTAGATGTACCGATGCCGCGTCATTTGAACTCACAAGAAGTGCCGTATCAGCTCGACACCTCAACGCAAATGGCAAAACACCTTCGACGCCAGCTTGATCGATAAGTATAAGATCAAATCTCATCGCAAAGTAGTCGAAGGCAGATAGCGTATGCTCAAAAGTATCCGCACTGCGTAGCCACAGCTCGCGAATTGCCGAGCCACCAGCGGGAGGAAGCAGTACTTTCACTTTCGTGGGAGCCTCTACGATGCAGCGTTCAAGAATATGCGGATCCGGAGCAATCCCCTCAGACAAGGCAGACGCATACTCTGCTGAATCCCATCGGTCACAGGCTAGGTAGAACGGAATCACGCCACCATAAGAGAAATCGACGACGAGGACGCGTAGTCCCAAAGCTTGCGCCGCATGCGCGAAACCCAGAACCAGAGAAGTTACCCCGGTTCCCCCTTTCACGCCCTGGACGGTGATGATCTTGCCGCCATTTGATTCTTCTTGTTTCGCCGAGAGAAGAAGAAACTCGTGAATGATTCTCAGCGAAGACTCCTCCACAGAGAAAATCTGACAACAAAACTTGTCGAAGTGTCGTAGGGTCCTTAGTTGATACCGTGCCGGTTCTAGAAACAGAAAAATAGGGACTTCTGGGTATGCGCAATGCAGATCAGAACAAAGCGAGTACGTCTCGTCCATGCCCATCCGACCACCAATGGCAAACGCCTGTGGTGCTGCACTAAAGAACACCTCCTCAGAGGAAGCCGGGTACGGTTGGACAAACGCGGTGTGCCCAACACTCGCTCGATACTGCTTGCAGACGTCGTTCAGATAGTCACGCAGTGCAACCCGATCGTCGGGCTCTCTATCAATGCAAGCGATTCGAACAATTCGACTCATAGAACAACCTCAGCTCAAACAAGGTGTCAAAGGAAGTCGAGCTATACCGATTACGAATGGAATTCTCTAGAGGGTGCAGCTATTTCAAGTCGTAGCCTCCAGCACAACAGATAGCTGGCTGAGTGGTAACTCAAAGATATTCCTAGGCTTCAACCGAGTGCGGTCGCCATCATTTATTCGAAATTGAGATGAGGAATGCGGGGTGCGAAGAAAGCTGAGTTTCCTCTTTGCCAGCTACCAATCTTGTCACTCAACTTTCTGACTACTGCTGAAAGTGATCGTATTCAGTTTCCATCACAGAGGTGTCAAGCCAACGCATACGCCACGAAAGATGGACTACCGGATTGAGGTAGTTGCTCGTGAGTGAAAGGTTGAGAGCCTCAACATCTGCCCAATCGACATCAACTGAAATGTCAGGATCGTCGCCGAACAATTTCAACAGACCGAAGTAATCACTGGGATCAATCGAGCCCTGATAGCCACGATCATCAACGAAGAACTCATAGCGGTACTCACGAGGATGTCCGATGTATACTTCCCGAGCACCGTACTCTATTGCCTCTAAAGCAATCTGCTCAGCTACGTGAAACAAACGTTTGCGAATAATCGTCCCGGAATTTTTAAGGGCAACAAGTTCACGATACTGGTCTTCGCAGCCAACAACTGAAAATTCACTGTCTCCCGAAAATACCTGGCTGTTCTGAGCTGGAGTCTCGTATGATCGTTCATCTCGCTGATCAATTTCCGAGAATTTACGAAATACAGAAAGTGGCTTGAGCAAACCACTGAGTGTGTTTTTTCGTTTTGCTTTCTTTTCTGAGACGTACAACATTGAATCCCCTGAGATAAGTAAACTACCGCCTGAATTCGATATAGCTCAAGCTGCTAATTTGAGCAAATTAGAGACAGAATATTAAGCATAGCTAATTACTCAACTATTCGAACTGACCGCTCAAACTGCAACAGGTTCTCGAACGCCAATTTTGAACCAAAAGGCACCTGCCCGTCCAACTCAGCTACACCCAGTGATATTCTCAGCCATTGACGAGCTTTGTAAAGATCTTCTGGCCCCTTGGCAGCGGCAAACAAGGCAACTGCAGCATTGTTAAAAATGAGCGCATAAAGATCGGGGTCATCGTGAATTCGCACCAGACCTGCGGCACGCTGAAACCGTTCTAAAGCTGACTTGTATAATTCATCAGCAACTCCACCCTGATCGATTGCCTCAAGCAAGTCGAACGTGCCAAGTAAATAATGCCCGAGACCAAAGGGGCTATTGGATAACCAAACACCGTTGAGGGTAGTAATCTGCACTAGTGAATCGCGACGCAATGCAACGGTATGTTCGGCTATATTCTTCGATCCCGGTGCAAGCTCGTCATATTGCCACCGCAAGGACTGAGCTAACCAAGCTAAGAAATGGAGTCCAAGTTCTCTGGGTTCTCCTGGCACTTTCAAGACATCTGGCAAGTAGCCAATCTTGAATTCCTGGTCCGACCAGTCAACTGTAACACTAGTCGTTTTTCCTCCGTCATCAGAGCCGAGTTGCAGACTTGGATTAAAGACGACCTCCATCCAATCGGGCTGGCCACGCACTAAAAACGGACTTTTCGGGTGAAACTCAGACAACCATTCGCCTGCGGTTCCATTCGAACCAACGCCCCGATGAACAAGACGACCATCTAGGAGATGGTAGGTACGGGCGATTTGCGTATATCGTTGAAACAAACCGCGCGCCGCTAGGCCTTGCTCGTCAGTCTGGAGCCTTGCAAATATTATTTCTGA
This sequence comes from uncultured Bdellovibrionales bacterium, assembly GCA_965366815.1. Lineage (GTDB taxonomy): Bacteria > Bdellovibrionota_C > UBA2361 > SZUA-149 > SZUA-149 > CBDUGV01. The sequence continues at coordinate 17,886 of CBDUGV010000004.1, forward strand.
AAAGTCCTTCTCTCCCGGTGTTACTCCCCGCACGTGCAAGGTCGCGCCCATCCAAAGCGCAAGCACCAAAATCATTAGTGGAGCGGGAACTCGAAACGCCGGATCTTTTGGAAGCCGCCAGAAACCAAGAAACAAAATCGGGAAGGCAAACGCCTGGAGATCTTCACGCAACAAGCCGGCAAATGGAAGAAGCACTAACCCGAGAACAACAAGTACTATGAGCGAAAGCCAGGCAAATCGAAGTTGTGTTTTCGCCAAGCGACACAGAGCAACCCACCCCTGTCGCAATCCGCAAGATAGTGCAGAGCCAAGTCTGCGAAGAACGTAAGCAATTGAGAGATTTTTCGAAAGCACCTAAGCAGCTCAGCTTGTTGGTCTAAACCCTTGTTTCTAAGATTACCTACTTATTAGCTCGGGGACTGCCGATTGGCAAACATAGCTTCACAAGTTTTCGAAATGTACCGCGTAATCAAGCTATGAACTCGCAGCAGTCGCCAAAATCCCAGAAATAAGATAGGAAAGGCGAGGGAAAAACATCTTACGCGGTTAGAAATGGGAGAGAAAATGCGCAGTGTCAGAGCGGCCAGAGCAACGTTCACCGGCGATGCGCCTGAGCTTGCCAAGCTTCTCGCCCAATTGGGGCATAAGATTGGTCACGAAATTGGCAATCCGCTCACCTCGATAATTTCCCTCGCAACGATAATTGAGCGTTTCTCAGAACCGGGTTCTGACAAAAATCAGCAATACGCTCGCTCAATCATTAGCGAAGCTTGGAAGATCAGCAACCTCGTAGAGAAGTTTGTGCTGCTGTTTTCAGAACGAGCAGGAAACCAATCAATCTGTGCGCTTGATGAGGCGCTGCGACGGACCCTTAACAAACTCAAATCGCGCGGCGCCTACGATTTGGATGATATCATTCTGCGCGTAGAAGATGAGGTCCCGCCCACCGCACATGTAGATCTCGATCAACTCTGCACTATTCTCGCCGAGTTGCTGGCAAATGCTTGTGACGCTAGTCAGTCTGGCTCGAGCGCGGCAGCATCGAACCCCGACGGAATTGAACTCACAGGTGACCCGATCATTGTCCGCTTGTATTCGGTAGGTAGCTGTAGTTGTGTCGAAGTAATCAACCCGATAAAGCAGCCGAGCTCGCATGAACTTGCTGAATTATTCCAACCCCTCGTAACCACTTCACCCACGCAAAAAAGTTTGGGAATTGGTCTTTCCGTTGTGTCTAAGATCGCAAAGCGTTTTGGCGGCCTGAGTGAAATTGAGGAAGTACTCCTCGACGGAGATCGCCTTCATTTCGTTGCTCGTTTGGTACTTCCAGCTACTGAAACAGCATCGATCGGTGATTGGGACAGAGCCGAAGCCGACACCCGTCCCGAACTTCCGAAACAAAAGACAGAAGTGGCCTCGACCGGTATCCCGGAAGAGCTTCGCGTCTTAGTTGTTGAAGATCAACAGATGGTAGCAAGCGCTATTCGTAAAATCCTAGAGTTCGCTTTGAAGGATCATTCGAAAGTAACCTGCGATTGTGTCACAGGAGTTGAAGCAGTCGAGATGATTTCAGATGGGGAGGCCTTCGACGTCATTTTATGTGATTTGAATCTCAATTCGATGAGCGGCAAGAAGATCTACGAAATACTGTCGCGGGATCAACCCGAGCAACTCTCTCGTTTCGCGTATATGACCGGTGAGCTCCGCCCAGATATCGACCAAGAGATTCCGTGCCTCAAGAAGCCGTTCGAGCCGGAAGAATTAATACGAATCGTCTTAGAATTGTTGCAGCGCTAGACCATAAAAGACAAATATCAATGGCACTATTAGATATAGTTTTATACCCCGACCCTTGTCTACGTGAGATGTGCGAACCAGTGGAACAAGTAACCGACGAGATACGAAAGTTACTCGATGATATGGCCGACACGATGTATGACGCTCCGGGAATTGGACTCGCCGGACCGCAAGTGGGAGTAAACTATCGCGTGCTTGTCGTCGATGTTGGCGAGGATCCACCGGCTGGACATGAGAGTAGTTTGTTTAAACTAATCAATCCAGAAATTGTTGAAGAGACCGGCAAAACAGACTCAGAGGAAGGCTGCCTGAGTATTCCAGACATACGTGAAACTATAAAACGCGCAGAAACGGTTGTGGTTCGAGCACTGAATGAGCGTGGTGAAGAAGTGACAATCGAGGCAGACGGTATGTTGGCGATTTGCTTACAGCATGAAATCGATCACCTCAACGGCGTTCTCTTCATCGACCACCTGAGTAAGTTAAAGCTGCGTCTCATTAAATCGAAACTCAATAAACTAGTTGCTGCCCAGCGATGAGCGATACACCACCTCAACGTAAGCCGCGGATTGTGTTCTTCGGCACTCCTGTGTTTGCGGTTACCGTGTTGGAAGAAATACGTGCTACTGATGCCTATGACATCGTTGGTGTCGTGACGGAAACAGACAAACCAGCTGGTCGAGGTCAAAAACTCAGACCTCCCGCAGTCAAGGAATATGCACTTGCTCATGCAATCCCAGTGCTACAACCCGAGTCGCTGCGGGGACTCTCGCGTGTTGAGGATGCTGACCCTCCACAACTGGTAAGTCGTGATCCACGATCGGAAGGACTCGCCACATTTTTGAATCAGCACGCTCCGATTGATATTTTTGTAATCGTTGCCTACGGGAAGATTATCCCACGCGTGCTTCTCAACTTCCCACCGTTTGGAATGATTAATGTGCACGGCTCGCTCCTCCCACGCTGGCGCGGGGCTGCCCCTATTCATCGAGCGCTGTTTGCCGGTGACACCCACACCGGTGTGTGCGTCATGCAAACTGCATATGAACTCGATACAGGCCCTGTCTATCTAAGTGAAGAACTACCGATTACCGAACGAGATACGTTTGGTTCACTTCACGATGCGATGGCCGTGCTCGGTGGAAAGGCGATATGTAAGGCGTTGCCAGGTATTCTCGACAGCTCATTGCCCGCGGTACCACAGTCGGAAGAAGGAATCACCTACGCCGAAAAGTGGCAAAAAGAAGATTTACTCATTCGCTGGGAAGAGCCCGCCGAACAAACGCTTCGCCGCATTAGGACCTGCGCCCCAACTCCTGGTGCGCGAACGAACAAAGATGGCACCTTGGTCAAGATATTTGCGGCCCATCTGCAAGCAGATCAAAACTTTCCAAAAGCTGAACCGGGGACGGTAGTTGAAACTAATCACCAAGAGCTTATTGTCGCCGCTGGTACTTCTCAGTATATTAGTGTTGACGAATTGCAGATCGCTGGAAAAACAAGAATGCCAGTCGCTGAAGTACTCCGCGGCAATGCGATTAAAGTAGGAGATCGATTCACATCGTGACGAACAGTAACTCAAATATCCTTATTGCTCCTTCCATCTTGGCTGCTAATTTCGGAGCGATCGATGAAGAGGTAAAAAACGCCGTAGCAGCGGGCGCTGATTGGCTTCATCTCGACGTTATGGACGGACACTTTGTTCCAACTATCACCTTTGGCCCGGCGCTTGTTGAGGCGATTAACAAAACCTGTGACATCCCCCTTGATGTGCACCTGATGATAGAAAAACCAGAACGACATCTAGAAAGTTTTGCCAAGGCTGGAGCTGACGTGCTGACTGTTCATCTGGAGACTTGTCCGCATATTCACCGCACCGTGCAACAAATAAAACAACTCGGGTGCAAGGCGGGTGTCGCGCTCAATCCCGGCACTCCAGTTGCCGCTTTACACGACATCATTGAAGATCTTGACCTGGTATTGATAATGACGGTCAACCCAGGCTGGGGCGGCCAAGCGTTTATCCCACGCTCTGAGCAGCGCATACGAGAAGCCTCCGAGTTGATTCGTGCGAGCGGAAAAACAATTCATCTTGAAGTCGATGGCGGCGTCAGCGAAAAGACAGCTCCGATTGTAAAAAATGCCGGAGCAAATGTTCTCGTTGCGGGAACCTCAGTCTTTCGCCAAACAGAATACGCAAAGGCAATCCAAACGCTACGAGACGTCACCTAGTGGTTGGCTTCGCCCTTTCGAATCGAGTAGCCGATGCAAGAACACTATGAATAACTTCTTTGCACTCCACATTCTGAGCTTTTTTATTGGAGCAATTCCAATTGGCTTTCTCATAGCTCATCGCAAAGGGGTCAACATTAAATCCGAGGGGAGTGGAAACACCGGGGCAACTAATGTTGCTCGCGTTGTTGGGAAATCAGCCGGCGTCATTACTTTGGTAGGCGACATGCTCAAAGGAGTGCTTGGCGTCTGCGTCGTGTTTCTTGCCTCACAAGATACAAGCCTCAGCTACGCTCGCTTTGCCGAACTGGGCGCAAGCTTTGGTTTCCTTGCCATACTTGGACATTGTTTTTCGCCATTTCTCGGATTTCGAGGAGGCAAAGGAGTCGCCACAAGCTTAGGTGTCTACCTGGCGCTGGCCCCACTACAATCGCTGACAGCGGTAGCCGTGTTTGCGATCGTGGTTAAAATGACGAGATTTGTTTCACTAGGTTCAATCAGCGCCGCGCTCGCAATGCCATTGCTCCTTTGGATAAGCGGAACAACACCAATGCTACAATTGATGACAGTACTGACTGGATTGTTGATTGGGCTCAGACATAGCGGCAACTTGCAGCGTCTGGCTGAAGGAACGGAGCCGATGTTCAGGGATTCGAAATCAAAGACCGAGCCGGCCTGAAGCCGGTTTCAGGTAGACCAGTCTGAGATAAACCAGCCTACGCTTTCTCAAGTCCGTTTGGAATAAAGTGCGAAGTCGTACCGTTATCCCATAACACAGTGACAGTAATACCTGGCAGCTCAGCTTTTTGCTTGATCGATTTCCGAACAGTTTCCACTCGAACTTTCTGAACAGTACCTCTCGGACCGTCAGACCCGCTCTGTTTAACTCTATCTCCAGTGGAAAAAGGCAACTCTACACTCATTATTTTAACCCTTTCTTGATCTAACGGGCATCAACTCTATTGCTGAGCCGTCTGCATGATTGTAGCCTAATGCATGGCACCGAGCATTACAACCAGACATTGCTGCTCTCAAGCGTTTGAACCCCATGGAATCTTTAGTTCACAATGGAAAAAGCAAGAGCAACACAAGTAAATGATTCGCCAATTGCGCTAAGGATTCGCCTCTTTGCGCGAATTGCCACAATTGGCATGATGATCGTTGCTTGTATTTCCGCTATTTTCGGAAGGGTACTCTACGACGCCTATACGAGCCTGTTTGGCTGGCTTCCGATAGTTGGGACAATCGGCGTGACCTTCGTTTTTGGCTCATTGGTAGCGGCTCACCGCAAATCGAACCCGACCCCAAGCAACTGGAAGAGCAAGGACCTCATAAGACCAATTCTGCTGACGATTGCTGCAGTAATTATTTGCGTGTTTCTCTCCGAGTCACTCATTGTGCATGGAACTGAACGAATTCATTTCTTCAAGTATGGCCTGCTTTGCCTATTTTCCTTTTATAGTCAGGCCCGAACTGGAGTCTATCAGCGACTCATTATTGCCACCCTCTTTGCCGCAGGTGTAGGAGCCTGCGAGGAAGGCATCCAAAGCTTTGTTCCCCATCGAGTAAGCGAAATGCGCGACGTTGGTCTCAACGCCGCTGGGGCTGGATTTGGAATGATGTTTAGCTGGCTTAGCATTCAGTGGCAAAAAATTGGCCAATCAGGCTCAATTTCTCAATAAAGGAAGGCTGCACTATTCACCGAGCATTAGTCGCACCGCATTCGGCATTTGCTCGACTTCCCTGTTTCCCAAGCCCACTCCTTGAGCTACCAGTTTTTTATACGCCGGCATCCCTCCCCACTCTGAGACCACTGCGGCAAGGCAGGCAGCACCGGTTGGAGTCAGAGCCTCATGCCCAATAGCTTTACCGCTCGTAGGTATTCCGTACGTCTTGAGAATTTCGACCACCGCTGGGGGCGGCACACCCAAACAACCATGTGCAGTGTCAACCGTTCCCTCGCCCGTGGTAACTGCCGAAGCGACTACCCTATCGACATTGAGTGCCTTCCAGGCCACAGCAAACCCGGCTATATCCATGATCGAATCAAAGGCACCCACTTCATGAAAATGGACCTTATCTATAGTGGTCCCATGAACCTTGGCCTCAGCCTTTGCTAATATGTTGAAAATCTCTTTCGCCAGCTCGAAGCTATCAGCTCCGAAGACACCCTGTTCTACTTGAGCTTCGAGCAGCCCGAGAATGTCTTTTAAATGGCGGCCATGGCCGTGCGAATGGGCATGGTGACCCTTCTCACTCTCGTGATGATGAAAATCGTCCGCATGAGTATTGCCTACGAAGAAATCGACTTTCAGACCTTGAAGCCCACCGCGCATACCGTCGCGAATCTCAACTCGAGCGTCTGTTTCCAAGCTGAGCAGTCCCGATATTTTTTCCCTCCAGGGCTGACAATCAGTCGCATCCCAAGAGACTTCTCGTAAAACATCCAGTGTTGCAGCGAGCAACATATCTCCGGCGGCGCCGGCACTGCAGTCGAAATAAGCTATTCTCGCCATCTCTCTTTTATCTCCCCAAGACGTAAGGACCTGTAATCATTACCATTCACACAGATAGCTACTGGAATCGCTGTTCTCGAAGTCTAAAGCTTCCGCAATGCAATGCCGATTTAAATACTAGTAGGTTTAGTAGCATAACTATATTTTTCGTTTTCTTGAAACTGCACACCCGGTTGGGACCATCAGAACTAGTGAAGGGAATGTTATTCCCGTTAAGGAAGAGGGTTCCTAGAGGTTAATTTGGTATTGGGGGTGTCTCAAGGTGATTGGAAAAAACGATAAACTCACACGCAGTTCTATGCTTCAATGTTCGTTTTGCGGAAAGTCTCAGGATGATGTTCGAAAGCTCGTAGCGGGGCCGAACGTGTATATTTGTGACGAATGTGTAGACCTTTGTAACGACATCCTCAGTGAGGAACTCGTCGAGCAGAAGGCCAATCACTTCGCAAATGATCTCCCAACTCCGGTTGAAATCCACGAATATCTGGACAAGTATGTAATCGGACAAACGCAGGCCAAAAAAGTTCTCTCGGTCGCTGTTCACAACCATTACAAACGGATCAACACACTCGAAGCAGTTCGTAGCGCTGAAGACATTGAGCTTCAGAAGTCGAATATTCTTCTGCTCGGCCCAACGGGCTGCGGAAAGACGCTTCTCGCACAGACGCTCGCTCGTATGCTCGACGTTCCATTTTGCATCGCTGATGCGACCAACCTTACAGAGGCTGGATATGTCGGAGAAGATGTTGAGAATATAATTCTCAGCTTGCTCCAATCCGCGGACTACGACGTAGAACGCGCAGAACGCGGTATCGTCTATATCGATGAAATCGATAAAATTTCGCGAAAGCAGGATAGTCCATCAGTTACCCGGGACGTATCAGGTGAAGGCGTGCAACAAGCACTATTGAAACTGGTTGAGGGAACAGTTGCAAGTGTTCCTCCAAAGGGTGGACGCAAGCATCCGCAACAAGAAATGCTTCAGTTGGACACTACCAATATCCTGTTCATTTGTGGCGGTGCGTTTGACGGCCTCGAAGGGGTTATCAAGCGACGCATGGGTAAATCGAAAATCGGCTTCGGTCAACAAGAGGATAAAATTGTCGAAATGAAGGAGCAGCGTGCCGCTGACCTTCATGCGGTCGAGCCAAAAGATTTGCTGAGCTACGGGCTTATCCCTGAATTCATCGGACGTCTGCCCATAATCGCAACGCTCGAAGAACTCAATGAGGAAGACTTAGTTCGAGTCTTAACTGAACCACAGAACGCTTTGATTAAACAGTATCAACAGCTATTCCAAATAAGCAACGTCATCTTACGCTTCACCGAGGGGGCAATGACAGAAATTGCCAAAAAAGCCCGCGTGAAGAAAACAGGTGCTCGAGGACTTCGATCGATTATTGAAAACGCAATGCTCGATACGATGTATGAAGTACCAAGTAAGCAAGACGTGAAGGAAGTTGTTGTTTCGGAGAAAGTGATTACCCAAGGCGAACAGCCAATGATCGTTTTTGAAAACGCGGTTCAACAAGGGTAACCGTTTCTAGAGCCAACTGCGAAGCCCGGGGTCAACCCGAGAGAGAGCGCAGGCGGCTCAAACGGTTTCAATACCGATTGCAAAGGAAGCTACTTGAAAAATAACGCATTAGTTTGCAAAACAGTTTTAGAAAACCGCCGTTTCGCTACCGGCACCGGGAAAAAGGTAGGCCTACGTAAGTAGTGCCTGCCTTTTTTCTTTTTTGAGATTGATCGTGCTCGCGATTAGCGAATCTGAATCTTCTTACCACCAAATTCCATACTGTCAATGTAGCGAGGACCCGGAGTATATCGAACGCTGGTGCCTCTCATAACATAGTCAGTCGGCGCCTTTCGGGCATACACATTGAAGTGGCCTGAGAAAGTTTTCGTCTCAACTTTTTGCTTCTGCGTCTTAGGATCTAACACGGGCGCACCGGTCGTTGCGTCAACCATCGGTTTTGTTGCGGTTACCTCAAAGGGTATGCCATATCCGGTGCTCGTGTGAATCGGGGCCTGTCCCGCAACAATATTCCCTCGCGTTGACTCAAACGGTTGGAGTGATTGAACGGAAAAACCCTGTGGCAGGAGAGGGGTCAGCGTTGCCGCGAGATCGACCTGTTTCATCACCGGATCGTAGCTTTGCCCATTGGCCCTCCGCCCCACCTGGACGCTTATCACGTTAGGCAGAACTTGATTGGAGGAATCGCGGGCTTCAGTAATCCGAGGAGTTGTCCCATCAAACTTAGCTAACACTACATTCTGTGCATGCCTATCGGGTCTTTGCCGAGTTCCCAGCGCAGTGTACCCATGAATATCACCATTGAGCCCGTTCACTAGAACTGCAACTCGAGCGGTCCTATCCGCGGTCGGCTTAGCTCGATCATATGGATAGGTTGCGGTAATCGCGAACCGACCATGCACCCCATCGCGCGAGTTTTCAGGATCGTCGGGCTTGGAAAACTTTCGTCCAGTCCCTGAGTCCGGCACAAAAGCAAAGGTCGGAGTCCCAGGAAGTCTGTTATGTGGCCCAACATGTATTTCATCTGGCAAACCTGAAGGCTGCGAGTTGGAGGACGAATTTATCCGCAACACTCGAAGCACTCGTCCTGTCGGGTTCGCAGAGGTAGGATCACCGGCCTTCTTCTCACGAACCAACAAAACGGTATCGTAATAGGTACCCGGCTTCCCTTCGTTCACTTTATCGATGATATCTTTGGCATGACTTACCAGCGCGCGCTCTTCATCGGTCGCCAAGGAATTCAAATCAAATGTTTTAATGTTCGCAAAGGCGACATCTACCGCGAGGTGTTGCTTCTCGTATTGATCAGTGCTGATCCCCGCAACAGTCTTGCTGTCCAACGCTGGAGGAAACACTCCAGTGCCTTGACCCGCCGGAGCAGTTGTCCCTTGCTGTTGCGTAGTTTGTGGAACCTGTACTTGCACAAACTGATACTGCGGTTCATTGAGTTGACGACCTGGCCCTTGTTCGGTTCCGGAGCCGAGAGATTCCAACCCCAGTGATTCATATTCCGGAAGTTTGAAATCCATTGACTCCAAATCGATAGTAGTCGATTCGGATGCTGTTTCGAGCTGATCGCGAAGATCACTTGGTTGAAGTGCTCGCTGGTCCTGCTTTACTAGTGTCATCTTAATTCTACTCCTCACCTCTCGTCGGCTACTCCACAGGTGGAATAGCTAGCCATATTGCTTGTTCTAGAGCTTTCCTGGTTGAGTTATGCTGAATTACCACTAATGTGTTGCCCACAAAGTTGAGTGAGTCCCAATCCTAAATCGCTGTAAATACAGCAAGTTCCGAAATACCCGGGTTTCAGTATTGAGCACGGTCCTTGATTGAAGCGCATAACACTCCCTATACTGGCCTCTGTTCAGTATTCAGAGACACGGAACAATCTAGCGACGAGACATATGGCAAACAGTTCTTCCGCGGTTAAGCGAAAGCGTAAAGATTCGAGCAGTATGCAAATGCTTGGCCGTCGAGATCCTATGCGACTCCCCCGTCGCCGATCTGCTGAACTATCGAATGAAGAAATTCAACGAGAATTGACATGCGATCGAGAGCAGCTCGTATTGAGAAATCCGCTCCGTGGAGAACCGCTCGATTGCCTACTTGAGCGATTGCAATACCCTGAGGAGCGCATTCGCTGTCTTGCCGCTGAAGCACTTGGCGGAGTAGGCCCAAAAGCGTGCTGTGCGATCCCCGCCCTAATTAGTTGTCTCGAAGATTCGTCTCGAAAAGTTCGTTACTATACAGCCCAAGCACTAGGCAATATCGGTACTCACGGAGACCTCAGCGCACCAGCCTTAGTTCGCCTCATCGATAGAGAAACTGACTTAAGTCATGGGAGCCCAGCCAAAGCGGCAATTCTTTCCCTGGCCAAGCTCGCCCACCACAAGCCGTATCATGTGATGACACTGCTTTGGAAGGAAGCTTCGCAAACTCTACCGATTGCAAGAATTGCGGCGATTAAATGTCTTTACTTGATTGGAACCCAATCACCGAAGCTACTAGAAGAGTCACTCGAGCGCGCATCGAGAAGCAAAATACAGAGTCTGCATCAAACTGCGGCAATCCTAAGAGAGAAACTGGGGACCAACTAACAGCCCCGCTTCTATTCCGCTAATTTTCGATTATTATCTCGACTCGGCGATTTCGAGCCCTTCCGGCGTCACTGTTGTTAGTCGCAATGGGCGCGCCTTCCCCGTATCCGGTTACCGTTATCTGACCGCGAGGCACCCCTCGACTCGCTAATTTCTGAGACACGGCGCGAGCCCGTCGAAGTGAGAGTTGCTTGTTGTACATCACCGTTCCAACAGAATCAGTATGCCCTTCAACTGAAATAGGACGGTCTTTCACTGTACGGACTACATCAATGATTTCGTCTAGGGTTCTATGCGCTTCAGGCGTGAGACGAGCGCGATCAAACTGAAAGAGAATATCCGGTAAATTGATTACCACACCGCGATCGGACGTTCGAGCTTCGGCACCGCGCTTGCGGAGTTCCTCAATCAAGCGGCGATTCTCATCAAGCAATCTTTGGTTCTGACCGACTCGATCCTCGAGCTGCTTGTTTTCCTTGTCGAGCCGATCAAGTTGATTTCCAGCTAGTGCACCACCAAGCGCGCCGATGCCGGCGCCAATTGCAACTCCAGCACCCGAACGACCAGTTTGATTACCGATGATAGCCCCACTTCCAGCCCCAACCGCTGCTCCGGCCAAAGCTCCAGCCGCAGTCTTGTTAATACCCTCCGCACACCCAGAGACGGCGAGTAAGAACACCACACATACTATCCCAATTATTTTTCCCTGCACTGCTTTCATCGTACTGCTGTTCCCGTTCTAGTACGCCGTTCCCAACATTATCATGCTCAGTTCTTCTTGCGCGGCCTCGTTGTCAGGATCTAGCTCAAGCGCCTTGTTAAATTCGTGCTGCGCATCTTGGGTTCGGCCGATATTGACATACACTTTTCCAACTTCGACGTAATATTCTGGCTGTTCTGGACAGAGTCGAATTGCTCGTCTGAAATAGAATAGCCGGTCTGCATCAGAACTAGACTTAAGCCCACGAGTGGCTTCCTTCGCAGCTTCTCCACAAGGACCGTCGTGAGGCACTGCCTCGGCAAGTTCTTGCGTCAGCGTATCGTGCTGCGGTGCATCTTGAACTATCGCCGTTGTAGAATCATTGCTTTTCTCGCCAGCACTTCTAGGCTCCGGAACATCCAATACGTTGTCCTCTTCTGCTTCATCGTCAACCACGCTAATCACTTTCTTAGCTGGAGGAAGCGTTTCGGCCTCAGGCAAGTGTTTAACTACATTCTTAGGCTCAGGAGGTGTTGCTGGAAGCGGTTTAATAGCAGGTCTGTCAACTGTCTTGGCCGAAGGAATGGTAATAGTCGGCTCCGGCAGCGTTGCCTTTGGCAGCCCACGCGTCTCCATCTCCGCAATAGCTTCCGACGGAAGCACCGGTGCTGGTGGTTCGACTGGCAGCGCTGCGAGTCTCCGTGGTTCAGAATCTACATCAACAGATGGAGTCGTGACCCGTGGAGTAGTGACCCTTGGAGTAGTGACCGGTGGAGTAAGGTCGAGATCTTCAACTCGAACTCGTTCTCCTCTCGCGAATCGGCCCCGCCCAGCGGCTCCGGTTTTCGCGGCCATATCCTCTGCTTCAGGAATAACTACTGGCGCTGAGCCATCCCAGGATCGAGCTTGGCGATTGCCACGCCGACCGAGACTCGGCTGATTAAAACCCGATATCTCGAAACTACCGTCCCCAACACTTTGTCGCAGTTCTTCAATCTGCCGACCTTGCTGATTAATGATTTCATCTTGTCGAGCAACAGTCTCTTCTTGTTCCTTGAGCTTGTCCTCTTGCCCCTGAAGCGCCATACCAATTCCAGCACCAGTTGCAGCGCCCGCGGCGGTGCCGAGAAACAAGCCCTCGCCTCCGTTGCCGGTCGTTGACCCTATCGCCAAACCGAGGCTCGCACCAACAACAGCTCCAGCTATAGCGCCGACGCCGGTGGTACTAAGTTTAGGTTCTGACCCCTCAGGCTGCGGCCCCCAGATTTTGGCGCAACCGGAAAGAAGAATAAGTAGAGCGAGTAAGAAATGTCGCAGGAGTGACATCTGAATTACCTCATATGTCCCATATCACCGGAACGATTTCCGGTTAGACTTGCAGAGTAGCGTTAATATTCTTTTGGAAGCCGTTTATCGACCGCCCTCGGAAAAAGAGTACAATATGTAGTACGGTCGCGCCATAGGAAAATGGAGCTGTGGTCGGCAAAAAGAACCAATTTATAGTGATTTATCCGCTTCTTAGTAGCGTCGATAGAGATCGTCGTATCTCTGCTGGCGGCGAAGGTCTTCGATTTCTCTTTGTTGGCGTTTCAATTGCTGCCGCTGTCGATATCGATCTTCCTCGAGGCGCTCTCGCTCCAAATCTTGAGCATCGAGCTGAGTTCCGACCAAGGCACCGCTGAGCAGACCCACTCCGCCTCCAAATGCAGCCCCTAGTCCGGCTTTTCCAACCTGAGAACCAATAAGCGCTCCTGTTCCAACACCCAGGACCCCTCCTGCCCCCGTACCGATGGCGGCGTTACTCAGTGGTCGATTTGTCGCTGCGCTGCATGCAGCAAGGCAGCTCACAACCAATATGCCAAGACTTACTCGAACCAGCTTCATAGATTTTCTCTAATGTTTTTAAACCTTTACAACAAAGGAGCCCAATTGTCCTTTGCAAAGTTATGCGTTGAATCAGTAGAAACGTAGCCTTGAAACCATTCAAAGGTGGACCCTGCGGCCTGCCGCTGGAACCAGGAATTTTGGTGATTTCACTCGCTACTCCCCCGTTGATCTACGTTGACTCCGCAACCTGAAGCGATACCGGCAGCAAGACCTTGCAAAACGTTGTCGCAGACGGGACTTCAGACCCAGCTTATGGCACTATCAGAACATTTTTTCTTTCAACATACCGGGTAGAAGTATCCTACTTGGTCTTGAGTAGAGAGCCATTCTGCGCAGGGCCAGTAGCGTGCCAAGGTTCTTGTGAATGAACGAACTCGTTCCTTCGCAAGTCATCACCTACCGTTTTGGTTCTGCACCAATACCCCCCACTTATTTAGTTCACTCTCGCATTCCGAATCGGAGGTGTTTATGTTTAACAAGGCAACAACCTTGGTTGTGATTACCACTGCGATCCTTGTGCTGGCGCTTAGTGCCAAACCGGAGTTGAGGCATCAGCTCGTCGAGCCAAGCGACCCGATCGCCGCTCTCGAAAGTGTCGGTGTCGACGTTGAGGTCTATTCCCATGGGACGAAACTCACGTTCACCGAGTCGAGTCAATTGCTCCATCTCGAGAATCTCGTAGAACTCGAAGAACTGAAACGACTCGAGCAAGGAGACGAGGAGGGGATTGCACTCGATGTCCGAGTCCACGTTTCGGCCCTTGACGATCAAGCGCTGGAATCGCTGACCGAACTCGACTTGCAAAGCCTGCACTCACTGCGTGTCTTTTCAATTGATGCCGCCGATGAGTGGCTCCTTCAGGCGCAGGAGCAACTGCCTTCACTGCAGTTCTCGAAGCAACAACTGGAACGATTTGTCGAGAAGCACCGACTCGCAAAGCTTGAAGCTCTCGAACTTCGGGGAGTTTCCATCCCAAAGGAGATTCTTGAGCTATTGCCCGATTTGGCGCTACGACGAATCGACCTCGCACTGAGCGAGGTCGACGACCAGGCCCTTGAGGCCTGCGCGAGACCGGTCCAGTTCAAAGAGCTGGGTCTATCGGGGACGAGGGTTACAGATGAAAGTATGAAGTCTGTTGCCAAGATGCTTGGGCTGGAACATATCGAAGCTCAAGCAACGAAGGTAACATGGTATGGGGCAAATTCTGCGAAAGAAGAAAACCCCACTCTACAGACTCAACAGGTCTTATAATCTGCCCTCCGTTTCAGATCACAACCAACACCCTATGAGCCAGGTTAGCGCACGCTACTTGGCTCAGCAGACGTTCTGCTGAGCTACACTGCTATTTTTTCGAGCTTTGCCTCAGAATCCGATTCTTTCTCAGGCTGTTTTTCAAACAGCAATCGAATTACCAAAACCACCACTCCAACCGAAATCGCCGAATCGGCAATATTGAATGCTGGCCAATGATAGGTGCCGTAATACACATCCAGAAAATCGACTACGGCATCAAAGCGAAAGCGATCAATAATATTGCCGAGCGCTCCGCCGAGAATCGCCGATAACGCGAGCTGCGAGACGAGGTCTCCCTTGGCGTCTTTTAGGATAAAGCGAAACACCACAAGCAGCGCCAGAAGTGAGACCACAATCAGCACAGTGCGACGCCAGACATCTGGTAAGCCGCTGAACATCCCGAAGGCAGCTCCAGGGTTATAGACCAGAGTGAAATTAAAATTGGAGAAGACTGGCACCGGTTGACCTTCAACCAGCATCGATCGAGCTACGATCTTGCTGACCTGGTCACTGATGAGCACAACAAAAAATAGAATCCAACAAGAAACGGTTTTCACAACGATACTACAACCTCTAACCCTGCATTCGCGTTAAACTAATAATGACAGTCTTGCCGTCGATCTCTTGGGCCGCTGGCAAATGAACTGAACTCCCTTGCATACCCAGTTCACCTTCTTCGCGAACCGGCTCCAAGTCTACCGCAAGTGTTTCAAGCATCACATATTCGCGATGCTCACCGAGTGCGGTCGAAAGACGTGGACATGCAGTCATGTATTTCACAATAATGCGGTCGGTCACTTCAAAACCGAATTCTTTACGAAGTTTTTGTACGCGATTCACAAAATCTCTAGCAAGTCCTTCGAGGCGGAGTTCTTGAGTCAGATGAGTGTCCAAGACCACAGTAACCTGTCCCGAAGAAGCTGCTGCTCGAATTCCCTCGACTGGCTTGCGATCGATTAGAATATCCTTAGCGCCAATTGTCACGTCGTCATGCTGCAAAGTGGCACCACGTTCAATTTCCCGAATGCGTTCGGTAGTGAGCGCCTGCACTTGCTTATGGAGTGCTTGCATACCATCGCGACCCAGTTTCGGACCGAGCACCTTGCCCAAGCGACGCGTGTTGAGCTTCGCGGTGAGTGTGACAAACTGCTCTTCGTCTGACACGTACTCAATTTCCTTCACATTGAGCTCGTCAGTAATATACCCATCGAGCAACTTCAGATTCTCCAGCTCTGTCTCTGAAGGATATACAACCGTGAGTTTTTGCACTGGCTGGCGAATTTTAAGACCATGCTCATTGCGCAATCCACGCGCCAACAATATCACCTCTTCAAATAATTCCATCGCCTGCTCGAGATCGGAGTCAATTTCTAGACCCTCGAGCTCTTTCAGTGTTGGGAACGGACAAAGGTGTACGCTGTCTCGATTGATAACTCCTTTGGAGAGGTTTCGAAAAATCTCTTCACTTATAAATGGGGCAAGTGGAGCCAGCACACGTACGAATGTTAGCAACGAGCGGTGAAGTGTTGCATATGCATGCATCTTGTCTTCGACTTCGCCTGGTTTGTTTCCTACCCAAAAGCGACGACGATTCAAGCGGATGTACCAGTTCGTCAGCTGGTCAACGAATTCGAGAATAGGTTGAGCTGCCGAATACAGGTGATACGAACCCAACGCCGTATCAACTCCTTCCACGAGTGAGGCAACTTTAGACAAAATCCAGCGATCAAGGACGTTCGGCGACTTCTCATCGCTAAGCTGCTCTGGTGTCCAATTGTCAACGGTCGCATAGGTGACGAAGAAGTTGTAGGCATTCCAAAGCGGTAACAGTGTCTGACGCACAACGTCACGCACACCAGTATCGCTAAAGCGTAGCTCTTCAGCACGAGTCGCTGCTGAGCTTAGTAAATACAGTCGCAAGGCGTCTGCGCCATACTCGTTCATTACCTTATCCGGAGGCGGGTAGTTCTGCAGAGACTTTGACATCTTGCGCCCGTCTTCAGCCAAGACGATCCCGTTCACAATCACATTGCGAAACGCGGGCCGACCAAACAACGCACTACTCAATGCCAAGAGCGTGTAGAACCAACCGCGGGTCTGATCGAGCCCTTCGGCAATAAAGTCCGCCGGGAAATTCTGTTCAAACTCTTCTTTATTCTCAAACGGGTAGTGATTTTGCGCATAGGGCATTGCACCGCTTTCAAACCAGCAATCCAGCACCTGCGGGATTCTCTTCATCGTGCCATTGCAACTTTCGCAAGCGAACGTCAGGGGATCAACGAAATGGCTATGAAGGTCGTTCACCTGCTGGCCCGTCTTCTCTTCCAATTCAGCTACTGACCCCAAACAGCAACTTGCATCACAACTATCGCAGCGCCAAATTGGAATCGGTGTGCCCCAAAATCGGTTTCGTGAAATCGCCCAGTCTCGAGCATTTTCCAACCACTTGCCAAAACGACCATCACGAACATGGGCAGGCACCCAATGAATCTGAGAGTTGCCATGCAGCATCAAGTCCTTTACCGACTCAACTTGCACAAACCAACTTGCCACGGATCGATAGATCAACGGTGTATCTGTGCGATAGCAAAACGGATAGCTGTGCTCGATCGTCTTATGGGCTACGAGTAAGCCGTTCTCTTTCAACGCTGCCGTTATCTTCGAATCGGCATCTTTGATGTACATGCCGGCAAAATCGCTCACGGGCTCTTCAAAGACCCCGTCTTCATCCAAAGGATCGACCGGCGTAATTCCATTGGCTAAGAACAAGTTCAAATCGTCTTCACCAAAAGACGCCATATGCACAATCCCAGTTCCCTGTTCGGTCGAAACGAACTCACCCGGATAGACTTTGAACGCATTTTCAGCGCGCTGCTCTTCATAGTATGGAAAGAATGGAGTATATTCTTTGCCGACCAGCTGCGATCCCACACATTCTCCTGCTATCGAAACACCTTCTGCCGAACCAGCCTTGCCATTCTGCTTGGCATCTTCGGCTAACTCAGGAAAATGTTCGGCGAGAAGTTCTTTCGCGACAATCGCTATTTCTTTATCTGGAACCACGACCGCGACATATGCAATGTCCACCCCAACTGCCAAAGCGAGATTACTCGGTAAAGTCCAGGGAGTCGTCGTCCAAACGTAGGCGTGAATCGGAAGGTCCGGTAGGCCGCTGAGGCCTAACACTTCATTGGGTGTGCCGTGGAGCTTGGCTCGAACAGTAACTGAAGGATCTTGTACATCCTTGTAATTCTGATTTGCCTCAAAGTTACTCAGTGGAGTGTTGATCGCCGGGGAATACGCGACATTCTTGAAGCTCTCGTAGAGCAAACCTCGATCCCAGAGACTCTTAAGCGCCCACCAAATAGTCTCCATGAACTCCTTGTCCATGGTCCTATAGGGAGTCTCAAAATCGACCCAACGACCTGATCGCACGACAAAACGCTCCCACTCTTTGGTGTAGCGCAGTACTATCTTTCGACACTCTTCGTTAAAATTATCTATGCCAAACTCGCGAATGGCTTTGGCACCGTGAAGATTCAAATTCTTCTGAATTTCGAACTCAACCGGAACACCGTGACAGTCCCAGCCGAAACGGCGATGCACATGGTAGCCCTTCATCGTAAAGAAGCGGCCCACCACATCCTTTATCGTTCCAGCAAGCAAATGCCCGTAGTGCGGCAAGCCAGTCGCAAAAGGTGGCCCGTCGTAGAAAACGTAGGTCGGTCGAGGGGATTCCCGTCGTTCGCCATCCTCAAAGCCATGTGGCGCATGAGTATCCATCGAGCGACGAAACACGTCGTCCTTTTCCCAATAAGCGATTATCTGCTCTTCAACCTCGGGAAGAGAAACGTCTGAATTAACTTCTTTCATGAACCAATTGGTTTCCAGCCTGAATAATTTCTAACACCACACGCTGAAACGTGAGAAAATCGGGAATTCCGTCCTAAGTCTGGCACCTTACCTACTTTTTAAAAGGCTCACAAGTTTAGCAGATAGCTAGAACCCTGGCGAATGAGAGGTGAACGAGTGATACAGACACAACTCGAAGAAAGTGGTTAGAAGTCGGCAAATAACGTTCGCCGATCTACCTTGCTCTCACTTCACTGAGTCTAATTGAGCCTGATCAGCTTCCTCTGCGCTCGGGCAGAACTTGAGCCGTTGAGTGACATCCCCTCCAGCTAAGGCACTTGAATCAATCACCATAACCGCTCCTCCCTGCTGCGCCGCCCAAAT
This sequence comes from uncultured Bdellovibrionales bacterium, assembly GCA_965366815.1. Lineage (GTDB taxonomy): Bacteria > Bdellovibrionota_C > UBA2361 > SZUA-149 > SZUA-149 > CBDUGV01. The sequence goes on from CBDUGV010000004.1 coordinate 36,684, forward strand.
CAAGGGAGATGTTACTGCAGTGCCGAGATGGGTTATAGGGTCGCGAAAGAGTGGTGATTGAGCAATTAGCACCGCGGTAGTCGGTTTTTCAACCTCCGCTGGGATTGGGGGACCCTCAAACAATTCGGGATTCTCAGCAGCAGCAATCATCTCTGCTTCGCTTGGAACTACCAACAATCCAGGCGCTCGGGTCAAGTCTTGTCGCTTCGGTTCTCGGCACCAAAAACTCACTCGCTGACCGCGGCCAGCAGAGATAATCGTGGGCATCAGTTGGTCAGACGCTCTCAATGGAAGTAAGCCACCAATTACCGTGAGGACTGAACCTGGGCCCAGTGTTAAGGGGACATCGGGTCTCAATCCGCGAACTTTCCAGATGTAGACGTTGCCATCACTCATCGCGATATAGAGATTTTCACCATACTCGCTCAGCCAGATTGTTTCGACCTGGCCAGGGAATCTCGCAACTGGCACCTGCCTCCTGCCCCGCTTTTGCTTATCGACTTCGGCATTTTCATCGCGCAAGCCCAGTTCTCGCTCGGTTCGAAGCAGTCGCCACAGCACGACAACTCCGCCGCGCTCTGCCGCGAAAAACGCTCGTCCTGAGGGGTGAAACCGCAATCCAACTACGGGTGAAGTTGCTCCTTGATAGGCCTCGAGGGCTCGATCGTGATCTTCCCCGGCATACCAGCCCTCCTTGAGATTCCAAAGATAGATATCGCCATTGGCCCGGCCAAAGGCCAGAGACTCACCTCGCGGGTCCCAGGCAAGTGAAAGAATCCGCCCCAGCACCCGAGTCATGCGGGCCACTACATGCCGACCAATCAGGTCATAGATTGCAACTGAGGAGAATTGAGCTATGGCTAACCGCTCGCCATCAGCCGACAAGCTCAGCGCGAGAATCGGGCGATTACCTTCAAGCAGTAGCTCTCGCTCAAATTCCAATTGCCCACTATTCTTAATCGCTCGGAACAAGACCACACGTCCATCCTGCCCCCCCGTAATGGCCTGAGTCCCATCTGGGCTTACCACGAGAGCGTTCACCGTACCCACATGAGCTGGAAAAGAAAGAAAAGGAGTAATCGGCAGCTGATGCTGGTATACAACCTCTGATGTGGTATCTACCGTAAGCGGATGTTGCAGCTTGAGCTGCACAACAGCACCATCTCCTGGGCGGAGCCCAGATTCGCGCACCGTATCCGACTTAGTTAGAAATGCCGGAGTACAGGCCGAACACAGCAGAAGCAGACAAATTGAATAAAGCCTCATATAATGACAATTTATTTTTGATGTCTTTTATAGTTTTTGAATTCTCATACCATGATGTCTACTAGCGATCTATCTCCCGAAGAAGACGAATCAACACCGATAACCTTTTCTTCAATAATTGACGATGCCGAAATACTAGCACGCCTCGACAAACTAGGGTTTCATACGCCAACTGATGTGCAACGGCTAGCTGTTCCACCGGCCATGGCCGGAAACGACGTAGTAGCTCAGGCACAGACCGGGAGCGGCAAGACCCTGGCATTTTCTTTGCCCCTGCTCAAGCGGCTCTACGAAAGCAGCCCGAGTAAGAAGGACACCTTCGCGCTGCTTATCGCACCAACGAGAGAACTGGCACTACAAATACAACAAGTCATCACTTCACTCGATGACGAGATTGCGCCTGTCTTGGTAATCGGCGGTGCCGACGAACAAAAACAACGCAAGGCCCTCGAACGAGATGCTCGAGTGGTAGTCGGTACACCGGGTCGCCTCTTGGACATGATTAAGCGCAAAGTCGTCAAACTGCGGACCTGCCGATACTTCGTTCTCGACGAAGCAGACGAAATGCTTTCAATGGGTTTCATTGAGGACGTCCGCGCTATTCTTGCGAAGCTACCGAACAAACGACAGGGCATGTTCGTGAGCGCGACAATCACACCGCGCGTCGACATGCTCGCGAACAGCTTCTTGTCAAAAGCCCAACAAATCAATGTGGCTGATTTCAAGGAAGACAAGGCACCTATTGAACATCTGTATTGCGAAGTGACAGGCGACCTGATGGCAAAACCTTCAGCTCTCTGTGACATCATCGAAACACAGCGACCGCGTTCGGCAATTATTTTTTGCAACACGAAGTCGGACACCCAATTAGTCGAAGTACTTCTACGACGTCGTGGGTTCGATGCACGCCGAATCAATTCTGACCTCACTCAATCACAGCGAGAAAAAGTAATTAAAAAGATTCGCGCCGAGGATCTACAATTGTTAGTAGCAACAGACATTGCTGCGCGAGGTCTCGATATTGAACAGATTGATTTGGTCGTAAACTATGCGATTCACGATCAGCCCGAAAGCTATGTCCACCGAACTGGACGTACTGGTCGAGCAGGCCGGGCTGGTCGAGCGATAAGCTTAGTCGGTCCGCGGGACTTCGGGGCCTTTCATTACTTGCAGAAAGTTGTCGACTTTGACTTCAATAAATTAGAGTTGCCGACCGACGAAGAAGTCGCAGCGGCACGTCTCGCGCACCTCTATGAGATACTTCGCACCCAAGAGATTGAGGTCGATGAGCGCCTGACAATGGTTGCGCAAAAACTGGTTCGCGACAATAGCGATATAGAGAATCCGCCCGAAGAACTGAGCGCAGCAATCGGAATGCTCTGTGGGTTCGCGACGGAACACTTCGTCAATCAGGAATCGAAAAGTCTTGACGAGGAACTCGAAGCGGCACCGCCTTCAAATGAGAAAGGTGACCGTCGACGAAAAGATCGAGGCAAAGATCGAGGCAAAGATCGTCCTCGCGAACGCGACCGGGACAGAGATCGAAACCAAAAAGCTGAAGGCAAGGAACGAGAACCTCGTAAGCGAGAAGCGAAAACTGAAGGACGCGAGCGAAAACCTCGAGAGAAGCGTACCGCACGTAAGGACTCGGACAAAGACAGTGATTCCAGGGGACGGGATCGCTCCGCTGGTCGCAACAGAAAGAAGGACTCACGCGATCGCATACGCCTGTATATCGGCCAAGGCTCCGAACATGGTTTAGACGCGGAGACCTTCACTAAGCTTGCGACAGAGCGTGCAGACATTGAGGGAAAGGATCTGCAACGCATCACGATTCGCAAGCACTACGGATATGTCGATGCATTTCGTGAGCAGGCAACAGCTATGCTTGAAACGATGGCTGACATTGAGCACAACGGCCACAAGCTGCCTTTAGAAGTCGCTACTGTATTTGAATACAAAGCGCCTAGAAACGCGAGAAACAATCGTCGCAATCACTCAAATTCTAGACGGGAAGACTAAGCAACATGAGTAAGCAATCCGAGGAGTCCGGGACGATGTTCCACGGGTTCCGCCCGGTACCGCGTACCGGTGTCATTTATGTAATGACAGAAGCGGCAAAACTTGGCTTCCGCGACGAGAGAGAAAAATGGTCCAATCTCGGCCAAGGAGCTCCAGAGACCACTGCGATCCCGGGGGCCCCAGCTCGCATTTCTTCGGTGGAGATAGCGATCGAAGATCTCGAGTACTCGCCGGTTGTCGGTATGGATGAGTTACGAGACGCTGTTGCGAATCTCTATAATCACCGCTACCGACAAGGAAAGGCCTCGCAGTATACTCGTGAGAACGTCACGATCTGTGCCGGTGGACGACTGGCCCTGACTCGCCTCGTCTCAACGCTCGGCAAAACAAATCTTGGCCATTTTCTTCCAGACTACACCGCGTACGAAGAACTGCTCGATAGCTTCAATCGATTTGTACCGATTCCGATACTGCGAGAAACCGAGGAGGACTATCGATTTACTGCAGAACAGTTGCGACGAGAGATTCTAGGTCGAGGTGTCTCTGCCGTCCTCCTTTCGAACCCAAGCAACCCGACCGGCGCACTGATTGAAGGCGAACAGCTGAAAGCCTGGGTTCAAACTGCACGAGAATTAGAGTGTGCACTTATTTTCGATGAGTTCTATTCCCATTATGTCTACGGCGATCGACCCTATGTCTCGGCGGCTGAATATGTCGATGACGTTGATCGCGATCCCGTCCTGCTCTTTGACGGCCTGACCAAGAATTGGCGCTATCCAGGTTTTCGAGTCTCTTGGACAGTTGGCCCGCCTGAAATCATTAATGCGATAGCTTCAGCGGGTAGCTTTCTCGATGGCGGATGCCCGCGACCCTTGCAACTCGCGAGTCTCCCGCTCCTCGATCCGAAGTTTGCAGATCAAGAGGCCTCGGCATTGCGAACTTTGTTTCGCGAGAAGCGCCAACTTATGGTCGATGGTCTTCGCGAACTCGGTATCAAAATATCAGTCCCACCTCCAGGCACATTTTACTGTTGGGCCGATCTGAGTGAGCTTCCGAAAGAGTTAAATACCGGCATGAAATTATTTCGTAGAGCGTTGCAAGAGAAAGTAATACTAGTCCCCGGGGTCTTCTTTGACATCAATCCGGGACACCGCAGGCCCGATCGTGCGAGTCGCTTTGGCCATTTCGCGCGTTTTTCCTTTGGGCCACCAGTTGAGGAGTTGCAGTTAGGGCTCAAGTCGTTGGAACGTGTAATTAAAGGTTAGGCTCATGTCATACTGGCTCGTTAAAACTGAACCAAGCGTATATTCCATTGATGACTTGCAGAAAGACAAAGTCACTCCCTGGGACGAAGTCCGCAACTATCAAGCCCGCAACAACCTACGTGAGATGAAGAAGGGGGATCAGGTGTTGATCTATCATTCGAACGCCGAACCTCCATGCATTGCCGGACTTGGAAAAGTAGCGAAAGAAGCCTACCCTGACGCTTCGCAGTTCAACAAAAGAAGCAAATACTACGATGAGAAGGCGACCAAAGAGAATCCGCGTTGGTTCTCGCCTGATATCCAGTTCGTGAAGAAATTTAAAGAGATACTTTCTCTCCAAGACATCAAAAGTGATAAGAAACTTGCAAAGATGGTACTAACTCAGCGCGGCTCTCGATTAAGCGTCCAACCAGTAACCAAGTCCGAATTCGATCACATTCTAAAAGTGGTTGGCTAACAACGCATTCCTCTACTACCCTACCTCAACCTCGATTTCTCCATTATCGTCTGTTTAGGTATCAGGAGCCTCCTCGTTGCGTACTCTACGATGTTTCAACGCGACACTCCTATACGTACCGACTACAACGAGTAGACTTAGAATAGAAGCGCAGTGCATGATCGCTGCGGATAGAAGCTCTGCTCCAACATACCAACTATACCAAATCCCAAGAGCATCTTTTGTAATTGTACCTGCGTCTCGAACCCACGATACTCCGCCGGTTCGTTCCGACTGCCAAATTCGAAATGCTTGTAAGAGATTCATCCCAACCACCAACACCGCAAGAGCCAAGGTAATCGTATCGATGTGAACCGCAAGAATGCGTAGATAGGCACGCCCGATAAATGGAGTCACGCATAGTATCAACGCGAGAATCGCTAGAAGAAAACAACTGAGGAAGAACGAGAGCTTGGCACGAAAGACTTTCTGCTCACGGTAGATGTAAAACAGAACTATCCAAGTCAGAAATATCGCCGGTGTTCTTGTCCAGACTAATACGTGATCGAAATAGCTTCGCGAAAGACCAATTGCCGTAAAGAGATAGAATGCGAGAAAGATAACGAAATAGCGCAAAGGCTCCATGGATTGCGAGGCGAGTTCTGAGAGCTCGCCTCGCTCTTTGCTTCGTCGTCGACGAACCACCTTTACAACTTGCGCCAACATGCCCCCGACGGAAAAGACGAGATAAGAGACAGCGGCAAATAATGCTGGGGCAGAAACCATTGTCATGCCAGAATATCGATTTACCGTCGTTTCGCAAACAATCTCTATGAAACTGAAAGGCGCACTTGTCTTACTACGTATGCCAATCATCTGCTGGTCTGGGTACGCACCAGTCGATCGCATTACCTGGTGGCTCGAAGCAGCACCTGTTTTTGCTGGTATAGTCGGAATCTACTCCTAGGGAAGAAGATTTCCCCGGTCAATGAGCTCTAGCGCTTAGCTGCCCATCCGTGATCGAATTGCACGGCGGGTGGGAATTATCAGTGCGAGTAGCACTCCGATCCAGACACACAGTATTGCGTTTTTCCAATCGGCATGACGCATCTGTAGTGGAATCAGTTCATTTGCCAACCAGACGATTCCCAAGGCAAGTCCAGGGACTACAAGCAAGTAGGCAACGAAATCCCAAACGATATTGCGCGTTGAGCGGTTCTCCCAATCAGCCATCGTCTTGCGGTATACCGGGACTGGACCTTGTGGAGTGGGAATTGTTCTCTCCCCCAAAAGCAATCGGAAAAAAGCGTAGCCCAATCCGAACAAACCACCAATCCAAAGAACAAAGACAATTCGGCTCCAATCGCGTCGTTCAAGTTGGACATCGAAGAAAAAGATATATCCGAGCACCAGGCAAAGCGCGACGAAAGGAAGTCCGAAGGCGATGAGATTAAATCGATATATCAGACTGCGTGTCTCTTGGTGTTCTCGTCGTCTAGGATTCTCTTCCATCACCAATCTCAAATGTCGTTTTGCCAAGGGCTGCTACCATGAAACTTATCAGTGTCCCGACAACGGTATGCCAGGTCCAACCAAGTTCAAAAAAGAGAGCCTTTCGAACGCAAGTAACTGCTAGCACACCTGCAAAAAGACCACACAGTATACTTGTTGTGCTTCCACGCTTCGTAAAGATTGCAGTTAGAAATACACCCAAAACGGGGCCGTAAAAAAGTGCCATTATTCCGAGAGCTAAGGTCAGCAGTTCACTTGTCCGGCCCAAATCCCCATCCGCTGCTACTTCGGCGACAATAGCTTGATGACTTGCGGCCAAGAACACTGCGGCGACAGCTAACACTACTCCCCAAAACAGCGAAATACCACGAGAGAGTCGCAGCAATTGTCGCTCACTTAAAGCAGCACCACGCCGAATGGGCACAAATATATCAGTCACACTTACCGCCGATAATGCAGTCAATGCGGAATCGAGACTCGACATCGCAGCGGCCAAGATCGCTGCAACGAGCAGACCCCGTATACCGCTTGGCAGTTCCGTTGCGATGAAAAACGGGAACACCGACTCCCCGCTACCGGGTGGCGTCGCGTTTTGATAAAACAGCCAAAGCGCAAGCCCAACGCTCACAAACAGGAGAGCGACTGGTATCTCGACCAGTCCGGCGAGTATCAGCGCTCGTTTACTTTCTTTGCTCGTCCGACAGGCAAGCATTCGCTGAACCATATCCTGGTCAGTTCCATGCGTCGCAACTCCAAGACTAAAGCCGCCAACTATCGCACCAACAAACGTATACGGATTCTTCCAAAACGCTGCGGAGAAAATATCGATTTGAAAATCGAACATCTTCAACTTGCGAGCGCTGTCAAGCATTGCAACCGATGAATGCCAAGCATCGAGTTCCCAGAAAATAAACAATAGTACGTAGCAAGCAACTGCCAGGAACAACACTGCTTGCATTGCATCGGTCCATACGACGGCACGCAAGCCTCCAAACACCGCATAGACAATCGCGACAACCGCTATCCCAACGATGACAGTCGGAATGGGAACACCAATGATGGTCGCAACCGCAAGTGCTGCAATATAGAGTCGGGCACCACTTGCCAGCGTCCTGCCAAAAGAGAAAAACAGCGCACACACTACCTGCACGACTGAGCTAAATCGCTTCGCGAGATACTCGTAGACGGTGACGACTCCATGTCGGTAGTAGACCTCGATGAAAAAATATGCGAGGAAGAAGCGCGAACAAATCGCTCCAATCGTTGTCTGCAAATAAGCAAGGTCACCCCGAAAGGCAGTATCTGGCCCGCCAATGAATGTTGCAGCACTCGTTTCGGTGGCGATTATGGAAGCGGTAACAGCGAGAACTCCCAGGCTTCGGCCAGCCAGAAAATACTCTCTGAGTGCATTTTTCTTGCTATCCAAGCGCATCTGGCGGCTGGCGATTCCCCCAAGTAGCATAACTGCAGCCATATACGTGGCTACGATAAGCCAGTCGAGCAGAGTCATAGCGATTTCGGCCTATAGAGCGAGGGGCTAAAGTTGGAGAAGGTAAAGATACTGAGAAGGTTGCTGTTCAAATTTCCTCGACAAGTCGCTATAACCAGTGTTCCTCATTATCGTTGTATCTAAAGTATAGAGCTTTGTATTTATGATTATTATCCTAAAGAAAGGCGCAGGGCAGGAAGATGCCTCCCCGATTCTCGACCAAATCCGTGCGCTCGGCCTGGAGCCGCTCTACATGCCTGGTGAAGAGAAAATCGTAATTGGCGCCATTGGAGACGAGCGGGTTCTTGCCAAGCTGCAACTTGAAGCAGTCAGTACAGTTGAGCGGGTAGTTCCGATCCTCAAGCCCTATAAACTCAGCAACCGCGAATTTCAACAAGAACGTTCTCAGATAAAGGTGCAAGATGTCACTTTTGGCGGAGAAGAACTGGTTGTTATTGCCGGACCCTGTTCAGTTGAATCAGAAGAACAAATTATCACCGCAGCTCGTGCGGTAAAGGAAGCAGGAGCGCATATGTTGCGCGGTGGGGCATTTAAACCGCGCACCTCGCCCTATTCCTTTCAAGGGCTTGAGCAAGAAGGACTTCGACTACTACAACTTGCACGCGAAGAGACTGGTCTTCCGGTAATTACGGAACTCGTCAGCGAACACGATATTCAAGCGGTAGCTGACGCTGCTGATATGTTTCAAATTGGCGCTCGCAACATGCAGAACTTTCGCCTTCTCAAGGCGGTCGGAGAGACTCGAGTACCGGTAATGCTGAAACGAGGTCCTGCGGCCAGCATGAGTGACTTCTTGATGGCAGCGGAATACATCATGTCAGAGGGGAACTCGAACGTAGTTCTCTGCGAGCGGGGAATTAAGAGCTTTTTTAATGATACGAGAAACACCTTCGACCTCTCGATTATTCCACTCTTGAAGCAAGAAACGCATTTACCAATCGTTGCCGACCCCTCGCATGGAACAGGGGTCCGGTCTATTGTTGGCGATATGTCCCTCGCCGCAGTTGCGGCGGGAGCCGATGGATTGATAATTGAAGTACATCCGAAACCGGAAGAAGCACTCTCCGATGGGTTTCAACAGCTTACCCCTGCCGAATTTTCCGCATTGACTGGCCGGATTCAGTCCGTGGCCAAAGCCGTCGGGAGAGGATACTAGCTCACCGATGTCTTTACTACGCTCTGAGTATAATGTGTTCCTCCTGCTCTACGAATTCTTTCGCGATATCTATCTGTATCGCGAGTATCTGAAACAGTCCGTCGCACGAGACCTTCGCCGTCGCTACAAGCGATCGGTATTAGGTTATTTTTGGAGCATGCTCAATCCATTGATGATGATGGTCATTCTCTCAGTGGTCTTTTCGAATATCATGCGGCAAAATATTGAGGACTACGCCGTTTTCCTTTTCTGCGGCATGCTTCCCTACTCCTGTTTTAACGGCACGAGCATGGGGTGCCTCTGGTCAATTCGCGCCAACGCGAAAATCATCGAGCAAATCGCAATTCCCAAATATATTTTTCCGCTCTCCATCGGATTTTCAGCACTTATCGACTTCATACTCTCAATCGTCCCACTTTTGTTAGTTATGATTGTTGTCGGCCGACCGATTACTTGGACCGTTCTCGCCTTACCGATTATCATTTTGCCACTCTTCCTCGTGTCTATGGGAGTTGGCCTACTGGTCGCGGCCTCAAACGTGTTTTTTGAGGACACCCAACACCTAACGGAGGTGCTATTCCGCGCCTTGTATTTTCTTTGTCCCATCTTGTATAGTCGAGAACTACTTCCCGACTGGCTCCAGGAATGGGTCGTTCTCAATCCCGTGTTCTGCTTGATTGAATTTGCCCGCGGAATCTTCTACGGCGGGACAATGCCGGACTGGGAAGTCTATACGGTGAATTTCTTAGGCTGTTTGGCAATTCTCATGCTTGGTCTCTGGGTATTTCGTCGAACTGAAAAAAAGTTTGTCTATTTCCTTTAATCGATTGGTGGCGTAAGCGATGGATGCTGCAACCCAAGAGTCAATGGTTCGAAGAACGCCGACGCGAAAGATCCCCGGCTATGCGCGAGAGGAGGTCTCACCCGACCTGCCCGCGGTTGAAGTAAAGGACGTGACAATCAAGTTTCGCTCTTACGAAAGACGACCGACCACTATTAAGGAATCGTTTTTGACGCTTTTTCGTGAAGGCAGGGTTAAGCACTACCGCACTTTTGAAGCACTGAAAGGCATTTCGATTCAAGTACCTCGTGGTGGCATTTTTGGAATCATCGGCGCAAACGGTGCTGGTAAAAGCACGATGCTGAGAACCATTACCGGCGTACTTCCTCCCTCACAAGGAGAAGTAGTGGTGCGAGGAAGAATCGATTCTTTGATCGAACTTGGAGCTGGCTTCGATCACGAACTCAATGCTATCGAGAACATCTACCTCAATCGCTCACTGTTTGGCATGACTCGAAGCGAGATTAAGAAACGAGTTCCGGCGATTATCGAGTTTGCTGAGTTAGAAGATTTTGCAACGACTCCTATTAAGTATTATTCCTCTGGAATGTCAGCCCGGCTTGGTTTTGCGGTAGCCATTGATCGAGAACCAGACATTCTCGTCGTCGATGAAGTGCTCGCTGTCGGAGACGAACGATTTCATCTCAAGTGCATGGATGTCATCAAACGATTTCTCAAGCAGAAAAAAACCATTGTGATTGTAAGCCATAACCTAGAACAGGTTCGCTTGATGGCGGATCAAGTTGCCCTTCTTTCAAAGGGGCGTCTGGTGTATCTCGGAGACCCCGCCGAAGCAATTGATCGCTATCGTGACGAATCGTATCTTGCGCACCAGCAGAAAGGGTCCTAGACCCCGATGTTGGGAATTTCTGCCTCGCACACGGCACTTGTTCATTTCGACAAACCCTTCAAAGCCCAAAACGTTCCGTTTTTCTACGGCTGGGTGATAGTTTTCTGTGGATGTTTCGGTATGCTGATGAGCATTCCTGGGCAAACCATAGGCGTATCAGTATTCATCGATCCCTTATTGGAAGCCCTGCAGCTCAGTCGGTCGCAACTTAGCACCACCTACATGATAGGCACTATCGTTAGTGCATTCTGCCTCCCTTTCGCTGGCAGGATGTATGACCAGTTTGGGGCACGAGCGATGAGTTTTATAGTTGCACTTCTGCTTGCAATGACTTTGGGTTCGATGAGCTTCATAGACCATATTCTCGACGGACTCGCCGAGAGCTTTGGCTCGGCAGTTCGAGTTCCAGCTGCCTGCGTTCTGCTGGTCTTCGGCTTCACCTCTATGCGTTTTTTTGGACAAGGAGCCATGGTGATGACCTCGCGGAACATGACCATGAAGTGGTTTAAGAAGCGACGCGGTTTCGTGAATGGGATATTGGGAATCGTCGTCTCTCTAGGATTTTCATCATCGGCAATTCTCTTCAACGAAATGGTTGAAACGCTCACTTGGCAAACGACATGGCAGCTGCTTGCCGGGTTCCTGGCGCTCATATTTGCACCTTTTGCGATCTTATTCTTTCGCGATAACCCCACCGATCATAATCTGCTTCCGGATGGTGAGTCCTTTACAGCAGAGACAAACCCACAACTACCAGTGGTAGAATCCATACCACTTTCCGAGGCTCGAAAGACGTCTCTTTTCTGGGTCTTCAATCTGGGAGTATGTCTGCCCGCTTTGATAAACACAGCGGTGACCTTTCATATCGTCTCTATCTTCAAAGAAGCGGGCTACGATAAGAGTCTCGCAATCTCGATCTTTCTGCCATCGGCTATTATGGCAACCGCACTTGGCTTCATTGCGAGTTGGCTAAGCGACTACACCAAACTGAAGTACATACTAATCATCAGCGCACTGGGATTAGTGCTCACGTCCTGGGCCGTGCCCCACCTCGATACATCCTATGGCGTACCTTTATTGATTGGGGGATTTGCCACCACCTCGGGGATGTATGGCATCCTCTCGGCAGTTACCTGGCCACGATTTTTCGGAACTCAACATCTCGGCGCGATTACCGGTTTTACAATGTCCTGGGCAGTCTTTTTTAGCGCCGTTGGTCCGGCGCTTTTCGGATATGCGAACGACTTTCTTGGCGGATATGCGCCAGCGGCCTACTTATGCCTGGCGATCTCTTTGCTGCAGCTTATCGCGGCGATCTTGGTCCGGGAGAACCCGATCGTCAAGTAGACCTCTGTGCTGAGCTATACTTGGCGCTTTCCGAATCGTCCCAACAGAAAGTCGAGGCAACTTTTCGTGTGAGCGATGAACAGTTGGCGATGCTCAGCAGATTCTGCCGCAAAGAGCGCGCGAAGCGCACTTGGAAGTTCCTTCAGCAGGGTCTTGCGAATAACTCGAAGTTTCGAATTCGAGTAGCGCCACCAGAACAGTCGATTGTTTCGATTATAATAATAAACCGTAAAAGCGGTTTGCATTTTCGGGTCGGAAAAATGGTGATACACCACACTCGAAGGAACATAATGCAGTCGATAGGATGCTTTTCGCATCCGCTGACACCAGTCAGTTTCCTCGAAATACATAAAATACTCTTCAGGCAACAAACCAATTTCCTTTATCACCGAAGTTCGAACAAGAATTGAACAGCCAGGAAGGTAGCCACAGTCTTCGACGACATCAAACTGTCCTTCATCTAAGGCGTCATTTCCGCGCATCTCAATCTGTTGTTGCTGTGGATCCACAGTTCCACCAGCACCCCAAATACGCCCGGCCTTCTCCGGAGTACCTTCCCCGTAGAGAATCTTGCTTCCCGTAGCAGCCACCACGGGATTGGTATGCAGCTCTTCGACCAATGCTCTGAGCGCGTCCGGAGCAACCTCGGTATCGGGGTTGAGCAACCAGATATACCGAGCTCCCATAGAACGAGCTTGATGAATCCCTACATTATTGCCTGCCGCAAACCCCTTGTTCTCGGGATTGCAAATAATCCGAATTGTGTTCGAGGCGAAGTCCTTTAACTGCTCACCCGATCCATCTGGAGAAGCATTGTCGACAAGGACCACAAAATAATTGCGATAATCGAGCCTACTCAAGGAATCGAGGCAGCGAATAGTATCCGTGAGGCAATTATAATTGACTAAGACAATCCCAATCCTCGGCTCCAACCCTGGATCGGCAGCTCGGGAATTGGATATGGGTATCTGCTGTGCGGTTTGAGGCATTCCAGGACTCTGCTGCGAGGTTCTCTTGGTCGAACTCTCGAAAGCACTAGCAGATTTATCGGAATTAAGTCAAGGAAGCCGCTCCAGGTTGCGCTCAATCAATGGCTCGCCCCTCGGTGCAAGACTTCGAGCCTTTGAGAGCTCAAAACGAGCACGCCGAAGCCTCCTCGAATCCAACAAGTGCATCGCAAAATTGTTTCGTGTCCTGTGGTTCAGGGGATTGAGTGCCAAGGCCTGTCGATACAAGCGACTTGCCTCTCGAGCCTTTCCTTGCCTCTCAGCTATGAGTGCAAGATGTGCGTATGCTCTATCGTACCCTGGATCAAGATAGATCGCCGCGCGAAAATACCGCACCGCAAGTTCGATCTGTCCTAAGCGATAGGCAACGCAACCAAGACCATCGATCACTCGAACGTCATGAGCTGCAAGTTCATAGGCTGCGGAGAGTCTGATATGGGCCTCCTTTACATTGGCTACCCCCTCAGTTCGCAACAGAACCACCGCACTAGTGAGCAACTGCTCTAAGCGTCGACTTCGTGCCAGTTGCGCCTCTGGATGAACTTTGTGGATGCATCCGAGAAACCAAATCGCTAGGAGCAGACAGCCCATCAACGGCACTTTCTTTTGGCAGGAGCTCATTCCCTATTTCTCCAAGAATTCTAATCTCAACGGTAGGGTCAATTTCTTCCGAAGCAATCACTGAGAGCGCAAGCTTCTCATTTCGTAGACTCGTCGAAACGATCTCTCGAGCATTGGAGGAGGTAAACAATACCAGTGGCTCATCCTCGATACGTCGCGTCCTTATCTCTTCGACCAGATTGCCGACCAGATGTGCATCCACCGGCATGTCAGCTAGTTGGTGTTGTGCGAAAAAGGCGCTTAGTCTTGCAGACAAGACCCACCCAGCGACTAGTCCATCTTGCAACGGTAAACTGCGAGTGATCGTTTTCTTGAGTCCAACTCGCACTCGTGCCAGCAATTCCCAAGAGTGTTCGCTTTTCGCCAGCGAATGTTCAGCAACTGATTGCAGAATTGTATGCAGCGCTCGCACCCCCACACCCTCTCGCACGAGCTGTCGTAGCAATGTCGTAAGCTGCGTAACTGCCAGTGCTTCTGGCACTACTGAGTTGATCAGGTCTTCACAGGTAGGGCGATGAACTTCGAGTAGCATCCGCGTCTGCGTATCATCTATCAAGTCAACACTTCTGTCGTAGAAGAAATGACGCAGCCTATGTACTATCTCCTCGCTGAGCAATTCCTGTGCCGATGTGGAAACTGCATTCGCATCGATACTGCAGAAGGGTACTCCTTCAAAAAGCAACTCCACATACAAGTCTTCTTCGTTTTCTATCACATCGAATTGCAGCTCCGGAGCGATCAAACCCCTATCGGCGAATACTTCGTTTCGCAGACTCTGCACTAAGGCCGGCAATTGCTGCTCCTGTTGCAAACGCCTGGTTGCAACAGGGCTCAAACGAAGGATCAATTGAGAAAGCAGCGCCGGTCGAAACTCAGTTTGCAGTAGGCGCTGCTCTTCCACTGCTCGACTGCGCTTGAGATACCGGGCACATAGAAAGAGGCAGAACGACATTGGCCAAAACGCAATAGCAGGAAACCCCGGGACTGCTCCAAGAGCCGCCAAGACTACCGCGGTGATACCAACAGCCTGTGGCTCTTGCGTAAGCTGTTTTAGTACATCTCTACCGAGAAAGGTTCGTTGATCATCCCCCACTCTTGTCACGGCAATACCAGCAGCGACGGCCACCAGCAATGCAGGTATCTGAGAAACGAGTCCATCTCCGATTGTAAAGAGAGTAAATTTCTCAACAGCCTGAGCAATATCGAGTCCATGTCGAGTAACTCCGAGAATCAGTCCGGCACTAATGTTGAGTATGGTAATTAAGACACCGGCAATAGCATCCCCTTTGACAAACTTCATCGCTCCATCGAGAGACCCGTAGAGTCGAGATTCCCGTTGCAGATCCATGCGTTTCTCTCGTGCTTCGACCAAGCCCAGAAGCCCAGTACGAACATCTGCATCAATCGACATTTGTTTACCGGGCATCCCGTCCAGACTGAAACGAGCAGCAACCTCAGCTACTCGTTCAGCACCTTTGGCGACAACTAAGAACTGCACCAGCGTTATAATGAGAAACACCACTATTCCAACGACGAGACTACCTTGTACAACGAATTGCCCAAACGTCATGACAGTGGCTGGAGCATCTCCTATAGCGAGAATTTGACGCGTCGTTGAGATATTGAGGCCAAGGCGAAACAGAGTCGCCAATAATAGGATTGAGGGAAGCGCGGTGAATCGCTCTGGTTCAGACAGATAAACTGAAGTGATAAGCAAACTAAGTGCAAACGTGATGTTGCACATCAACAGGAAGTCCAGCATCCAAAGTGGAACGGGAAAAACCATCATTCCCACCGTCGCCACAATGGCCGCCGGCAACAGAAGATCCCATATTTTAGCCTTGAATGCTGGCTCCATCGTTGCTACGCAATCCGAAAATTGCGAACTATGGCGCTTATGGAATCAAACAGACTTCGAAGCACGTTGGAGATAAGTGACGTCTTCTGCTGACGAACAGAAAATAAATACTGCAATTCCTGCTGCTGAAGCGGCGTGAGATCGTCCTGCCCAAACTTCCTTTGAACTATATCCAGAACTTCTCTATTACTCGTCGAAAGATCGAGTAACTTCTCTCGAGTATTAGTGTCCACCCCATTCCTTCCCTCTCCCCTATAAACGCTACTACCTACATTTGCGAGATCATTCATTTGCTCACCCTAGGTCAATCGAATATTTCGAGCTGGTGCCATCTGTGTCTCATGCCGCGTTCGCTCCAAGTTGGTAAAAAGCGTCACTTGAAGCATTTCCTGTTGAAGCTCGATTTGCCGATTTATCAACTCTTGGGTGTCTCCAGGGATCGCGCTCGTGTCTAAGCTCCCGGACCGGGCCAGACTCGTGAGAAAATCGACTCCGCGACTCAGTGGCTCAGGCAAATACCGCGTCGCCACACGCGCCCCAGAAGTGGCAGCATGCACTGCACTGCGTATCACATTTGGCTCCATAGTATCCTCCTAACGATTCACACCGACTAACGTATCTTATTCTGTTCCAGTTATCGGACGTGACAACCCCATCGTCTCAAAGGTTCAGTCAAAAAGTTTGACAATTTCGGCGTAGACGAGATCCCCATCAGTTACTAAGCGAGCTTCTGCAATCCGTTCTTCTCCCAGAAGCACAACGGCGTTCTGATCTGAATCCCAATGAACCTCGAGTAGTTCGCCAGGCTGCATATCGGCAAGGTCTGCAAGGCTTAGCTTTATAAATCCAAGACAAACATTGAGTCCTATTTGGGGAAGCATCAACTGAACTCCTATTTGGCTGCAAGAATATAGAGGCGTTGATCATCGGAGAGCCACACTTTCTTTTTTCGCCCAGCGGGCAGGACGAGTGGAAGTCTTTCTCCGAGAGAGAGTTTTTGGAACTGGATGCTTCTCATGCAAACATGGAATGAGTATCTCAACTGGCAATTCTGCCATTTCTGAGGGAGCACTTTGGAACGAGATTTGCCGCTACCGTAGGCAGTGAGTCGAGCAAAGAGCTTTTCCTCGACCAAGCAATGCACTGCAAGCTCACTATCGGCGACTTGGAGTGAAAGACAAAGTTGAATCATTGCAGACTGCTCAAAGGCTGGCGGTCTTTCTCGCACTGCTTCAAAAGCAACATCTTGATACCAGCATATCATTGGCATTTTGCAGATTTGAGCCATAAGATACTCAAAGGTTGCTCCTTCGCTTTCGAGTCGCGTTGCCCAGATCCGACTGACATCGCTTCGCGCCATGGAAACGATGAGCATGCTGCCAAACATCCGTATAGTCGCATGCAAACACTCGTCTGGATGTACCCGCCCTGGTGACGATTGAGTAAGGCACACTGGCTCGTTTAGTTGAATCGAAAGCGCTTTCTGCAAAACTGCTAGAACACGCCGAAGCTCATATCGAACGGCGAAGACGAGGTGCCGCTGTCGAATCTCCTGCCGCGAAACGCGGGTTGCTCCATGAAACAAATCCCAGGGAATCAGCTTAGTGCTCACCAGACTCTCCTTCTTTCAATCTCGACAAAACTCTCAATCTTCGATTTCGCAGCTTCAAGATCAGCATCGACAGAATGGTCAGTACCCCACCGATGAATATTGAGAGTGAGTATTCCTTCAAGCTGGGTAGAACATCAACAAACCTCCAGCGAGGGAACTGATACTTCAACTGGTGCGCAGTGCGAGTCGAATCCGATCGTAGTTGTTTGCTTGCTGCTTGTAACTCATCGAGCATCTCAACTACATGCACTCGATTCGGCGCGACCCCTGCCGCTCCAACGACAAGTTCGGTTGCTTTATTCCTCAGTGCTGGAGATTCAGACGACACCACCAGAAGGACACTGGCACAGGCCTCATTGGCCTTTTGATCGTTTGCTCTGGAGAAATGTATCGATTGCCGGCGTAGATGCACGCGAGCATGTACCACACCTGGCAGCTGTTGAAGTGTTTCCTCTATGTGAGTAGCCAGCGACCGTTCAATAAAGTACTCACGCTCCTCACGGCTGTACACGAGACTCTTGTGGGGAGTTGCTCGTCCTCCTGTTCGCTCAGCCTTTGAACGCTGACTGGACACCAAGAGCAGCGCTTGTCGATAATCGCTTTTACCCACTCGAACATTCCAGGCACTGCCGTCGCGACTCTTCTTCGCCGGAACACCAGCAAGCGATAGTTTCACTATTGTTCGATTCGCCTCAAACTCCGATAGGCTATGAAGAACGATCTCGTCACATGCAAGGAAACCAAGTGCGAATATACAGAGAAGGAATCGCGTTGCGATCGCTTGACGAATCATTGCGAGTCTTACCCCTCACTCATCAAAAGAGTTCTCGATATCCACAAATTCTCGCATCCGCCGAATGGCTCGCCGATGAACCCGTGACAACCCACTCTTATGGGCTCCATTCAAAACAGCAGACATTTGCGAAAAGCTCAGCTCTTCGTAGTACTTCAGAAAAATCACCTGTTGCTCTATTGGTGAGAGCTCGCGAATCATCGACTGCATTTGTCGATCAGACTCTCGCTGTTCACAAATATATGAAGGACTTTGATCATCAAGATAGCTCAACTCACAGTCCGGCAATTGAGGAATTCCATGCACGACTACTCCAAGGGCTTCATGAACTTGATCATCTGCATAGAGTTCATCGTTCCAGCAGATGCTCTCAGAAGCGGTGTCATGCTCTGTTTCGGTCTTCTTTTCCTCTGCTCTCTTTCTCGGAGTTGGAATGAAACGCCGAAGAAGGTCAAACATCTCACCGCGAATCCGAAGGAAACTAAATGTTCTAAAGTTCGCTCCCTTTGAGGGATCGAAGCGATAGGCAGCGTCGCATAGTCCGAGGTACGCTGCCGCGACGATATCATCGTAATCAGTCGGCAGCGGTTGATGCTCAACGTAGAACCGCTTTGCCAACCTTCGCGCGTATTCCATGTGGTCGACAATATAACCCTCAATTTTCTCTCTGTGCATTGCCTCTTGCATTTGTTCCTCCGCTGGTCTCACCATCAGGAACTGATCAATGCAAAGGCGTGCCACATGCGCTGAGATCGGGAAGGTCAGTCACTACACTCGGTTAGCCGTTTGCGAGCTGTGGCGTTCTGCCTCAGTTGTAGTAGTACGCAGCAGCCAGAAGCCGTAGGAAACTGGGCCTCTGGCCGATCGAGGACGAGGGAAGGCTTGCGCTCCTCTTAAAGCTGATTTTTTCTGCAATATTTCCAGCTACTTAACAGTTGAGAATCTTGCATCGAAAACCTTCCAGCGAGTCTCTAAATCCTTGTATACACTTATTATTAGAAGAAGCGCTCCGGGCAATGAATTCTACGGCATTCTTTAATTCACTCATGCGAACATTTGGCGCTGCGGATCCGACAAGCCGCGACCCGATCATGTTAATCCTTCTATTATTGAGTTTTCTTGCCCTCTACGCAGGAGTCACGGCCATTAGTATGGTTCGCAAGCGAAACGAATCTCAAGACATACGAGACCTTCGGCTACGCTTACAAGAAATCTCACTGCTGGTCGAAGATCTCAATGGCAGAATCGCCAATGGGAAAGCTCGTATTGACAAACGCACCCTGTATCTCGAGGAGAAAATTAAACTACTCGAAGCGATTGAATCCCAAGTGCGACACCTGAGCAAGAATTCCCAAAAGGCACTCGATAAAGCGACAAGCTACCTAGAAGATCGCGTGTACGAGATTGAACGCTCGGTTGAAGACATCAGTCGTAGCAAAGGGCCTTCGATGAATTTCGAAGACGACGCCGATGAAACGATTGAGGTTCAGGAAGAAGTCGAGCCAATGGTCTTTGCACTAGAAGAATCTGACACTGACGATGACGGACGAATTAGTCTCTTAACCGCACTCGGTGGCTCTCGAAACCTCTTTACCATGAAGTTCAAGCAACTCTTGGAACAGCAAGGTGATCTTGGCGACAAGATGTTCTACGCTGGCCTGCAAGACCTCCTCTTTAACAGCGGTCTTGGAGCATCTGCATCGGCGACTTTGCTGGAGAAAATAAAGCTCGCAACCAACGATAGTCCGAGCGGCGCGAGTGGGGAGCTTATTCGCACAGCGATTGAAAAAGGCATTACCAAAATAGCGTCTTTTGAAGAGCAAGAAGATATCACTGCTGAAAAAGTCTCGGGCCTGCCAAAGGTAATCGTCGTAGTCGGAGCCCAAGGGGCCGGTAAGACGACGGTCGTTGCTCGGCTTGGTCGCTATTTTCAGAAGCAAGGAGGAAAGGTCCTATTGTGTTCCTCATCCAGCGCACGGTTTGACGAGGAAGTAGCCCTGAACGAACTTGCTACACGCTTCAACGTCGATATTCACAACGAACCCGCCAGCGTAAAACCCAAATCCGTCGCCTACAAGGCCTTACACCGGGCTCAAGACGAAGGATACGATCTTTTACTCGTAGATACGGTAGCACTCGATGAAAAAGGTAAGCGCATCGCAGAAGTAGAATCAGTGCTCACCATGCTCTCTCGAGAGCAACCGAATGCGCCGCATCAAGTCTTACTCGCAGTAGAAACTGCTACCGGCGAAGATGTTATCAAGCAGCGCATGCAACTCGAGGATAGAATACATCTTACTGGTAGTTGTATTACGAAACTAGATACAAGTAAGCGCGCTGGGAAACTGGTTGGTATTCACTGCGCACTCAACTTGCCAATTCGATTTGTAAGCTTCGGAACAGGTGCGGCGAGTTTGGAGCCGTTCTCAGCAGCGGAGTTCAGCTACGCGTTGTTCTATGACGCGGGAATGGAATTCTCGACAGACGGCTGGGAAGGCGCGTCCGCTTAACACAACTTACTCTCGCGCAACGAATACTTCAACTCGGCGATTCTCTCTGCGACCCTCATCACTTTCATTCGAAGCAACTGGTTTGGTATGGGCGTAGCCTGCTACGGAAATTCGCTTTGCAGGAATGCCTGCATCAATCAGCACACGCGCAACAGAAATCGCTCGAGCAGCAGATAATTCCCAGTTCGATGGAAATCTGCCACCACTAATCGGCACATCATCCGTATGGCCGGCAATCTGGATGTCCGCCACAGCCGATGACAAGGGTTCAACTATCCGACCTAACACTTCGTGCGCCTCGGACGACAATTCATCGCTTCCGGTGAGAAACGTCGCACCACCAAGCGACAGCAGGGTGCCATTTTCAAGCTCGCGCACCTGCATCTCCTCGCTCGCCTGCACCACACCTGCAAGCTCAGCACTCAGCGAAACTCCAGGTGTCTCGCTATTTGCAACAGTCGCGTTTGATGGCTGTACTTTCAAGAGATCGATCAATCGCTCAGTATCTAAAGAAGAAACTGAGATTCGCAATACGAAAAAAGCCAGTAAGAGTGTAAGTAGATCGGAGAACGTCATCATCCAAGCAGTCGATGATATCTCATGAACGGCCTCATTGCGCCTACGGATTCGTGCAGTCCTTCTCTGTTGCAATCCTAAGACCTCCCCGTCGCGCCGAAGAGCAAGAGCACCACTCGTCGATTGTTGGCTCGGCCATCAGCAGTCTCATTGCTCGCGGTTGGACGAAACTCTGCTCTCCCGGCCGCCGAGAGCCGACTCTCCGGGATACCGCGTGAGAGAAAAAATCGCAGCACAGATACCGCCCGCGCAGTCGACAACTCCCAATTTGAAGGGAAACGAGCAGTTTGGATCGGTTGATCGTCCGTATGCCCTTCAATACTCACGGAAAGCTCGAGTGCGGCGATACGATCCACCAGCTCAGCTAGAACTGCTAAGCTCTCAGTTCTAATAGTATCATCGCCACTGTCAAACAAGGCGGCTCCTGGCATCGTGATTCGCAAATGGTCTTTCTCCCGAACAACTTCGAACTTCGCTTCACGTGCCGTCGCTTCGATTCCTTCTTTTTTACTCGCAGCAGTATTCTGACTGGCAAACTGTTCGGCAAGAGAATCAAGCAGATCGGACTGGCGCAGGGTATCTGGCACAGCGATGGCATCGAGGAAGATAAAGAATGCCAGGAGAATTAGTGACAAACTGGTAAACGAAAGAGTAAACG
>CBDUGV010000005.1:0-54234 GCA_965366815.1 uncultured Bdellovibrionales bacterium
CGAGTCATACGAGTCGCGCTTTACCCGACAAGCTCAACAGATCAACCAGATTTCCCACCCCAACGTTCTAAACCTGCTCGACTACGGTGTGCACAACGGACAGCCGTATCTTGTTATTCGCAACCTCGAAGGCATGAACATCCGAGATGCGCTCGTCGCAGACGGCCCCATGCCGGTATCGCGAGTCATTGAGCTCCTGCATCAGATCAGCGACGCGATTGCTGCTGGTCACCAAGTCGGTATTAATCACGGCGGGCTCACTTCAGATTCGGTGTATTTAGTACGAGACTTCTCTGGTGCAGAGCAAGCCTACGTAATGGACTTTGGCCTGTCGCGTTTGCTTACCGGCGAAGATGCCGGTGGTACAATGACTCAATCGGGTCAAATTATTGGCAGCCCGGAATACATGTCTCCCGAGCAGATTCGTGGAGAAGACGTAGATTTACATAGCGACATCTATTCTTTGGCCATTGTTGTGTTCGAAATGATAACCGGGAAAGTGCCTTTTCCGATGGAGTCGGCGAGCGCAGAAGGTATCATGGATGTCTTGATGCGGCAGGCGACCGAACCTCCCCCAACGGTCCGAAGCATAGCCGGCGACGCGGAGATTCCTGAAGAATTTGACGCAGCGGTACTTAAAGCTCTCTCGAAAAGTCCGGCGGCACGACCAGATTCGGTGCTAAGTTTTGCAAAGCTACTCGAGGAATCGGCATCAGCTATTACCTTTCAGCTACCTGGTAGTCAGCCTGACCTCTTGCTGGACGAAGCAGAGGACACGAGTGGGCAGGTTGAGAGTGATCCCTTTGCAGCTGAAGATTCTGCTACAGAAGATGCGACAGATCTCGCCGAGGAAATCAGTCGCCAAGTTGACGAATTCGCCGTTCCAAGCGACGAAGGCCCAACTATGCACGCCACTGATACCCTGGCAGACGATACTCTCGGGTTTGAACTGGAAGAAGATTCCGTAAGTACATCACTTGCGCAACCAACTCCGTATAGTGAAGAAGAGCCATTGCTCGAAACGGCCAAGGAGGTCTCACCGTTTGACTCTCCGAGCTTAGAGCTTGATGAGCCCGAAGATCCTTTCTCGGCAGCTGATACACTTGAGGCAGATGCCCCGCCAAAACCAGTTAAGATGCGCCGAACCGCGATAATTACCGACCCTTCATATCCGAATCTTCCCGAAGATCATGGCAAGGCCAATCCGCTGACTGATTCGGCGTTTGCGAAACCTTCCCGAGAGGAGGAGGATCCAACCAGAGAGCTGGCACCTGAGGGTCAGCAAGAAACTGACTCTCTCTTGTTTGGCAGTGACGATCTAGATCCGTTTAGCTCGGCAAGCGACCCATTTGCCGATGTGGCTTCCTCGCAGGATGAAACGCTAGAGGATCCACTCTCCGCGTTCTCACCAGGGGACCGACCATCGACAATGTTTGATGAAACAACACAGTCCTTTGGTGACATGGGAGGTGAAGCCGACTCTGACGAGTTTATGTTCCCACGCAGCGGGAGCGAATCAGATGAGAAAGAAGAACTCACTCAGATGGATTTATCTGAAGCCACTGAGCAACTCTTGGGCTCCCCTTCTCGTCGAGGCCCCTCGAAACTATTACTCAGAGTCGGAGCTGGGGCGCTTGTTCTCGTTGCGCTTGGGTTTGCCTGGATGACTATGAACAAGGCTGATCCGAAACCAGATACGCCATTTGCGATGAACCCAGACGAACCCGGTGGAATGGCTGGGCCCGATGATCCAGAGACACTCGCAGCGGGGCAGGAAGATCCCTCCGCGCAAACTGATCCAACTGGGCAAACTGATCCAACTGGGCAAACAGGTGATCCAGGGCAGGTTGCGACAGAGGATCCCGCTAAAATCGGTTCCGTTGACTTACAGAAAATCTTGCTCGCATCAGTTGCGGGGCGCGATCTGCAAGAACAGTATATGGCTCGCTATAAAGAAGTGTATAACCTTCCCGACTCAAAGAACCAGCTCGAGCGACTGCACCGGGCCAATACACGGGTAGTTGGTGAATATCTCAAGGAACTCAGAAGAACTATCCAGGATTTTGGCAGAGCCAACGGCTACACCATTATAATTGGAAGCGATGGCAGCCTTGCGAACGCCCCTTTTATCGATGACGCAATTGCCGAATCCCAAGCTTCTGGCCTCTTGGCTTCAGCCAAAGAAGCACAGCAGGTCGACGACCTCAACGAGCTAGTTCTGGCCGAATACAATCAGATGTTCTCCGAGCAGTAGGCCCTGCAACTTCGCCGATAAAATGAATTCGGTTCTATCGCGTCGAATATAGACGCTCCCTACGCCAAGCAAGAAGTGCCAATACCCAAATCGGAAACTCTATCGCGACTACGTAGAAGAGATAGTTCCCCTCGACACCATCAACGCTTGCACCATAAACCCTCCCAGCGAGCAACCCTGACGAAGTCAGCAGTACAAGGAGTAAGGCCCCTGGGCGAAGTTCACTTCGATACAGCGCTACTAGGAGAAATACTCCTAGACCAATCTCCAAGCCACCGTAGAAAGAGCGAATCTCCATGGTTGCCGTTGGTCCAGAAATGAGCAGCCCGGCGTTTTCCAAAAAAGATGGATTAAAAAATAACAAGATCCCGAACAAAAGATAGAGCAGGCCGCTCAAACCAAGTGTTATGTTCCCTAGCACAATTCAGTCCTCTTCACCCTTGGGGCTGCGACACTGCCGTGCTGGGGCAAGCGCCTACTCGTCAGTGACGCAACCGTTGCTCGCCGATGTCACATTCTTGATGTACTTGAACAGAGTTCCGCGCTGAGCTTTGTAGGGAGGCATTGTCCATGACTACCTTCGCTCAGCCAACTCTGTGTCGGAGAGATCGACGCTAATCGACCGGCTCTCAGCATCAATGGTCACCACATCCCCGTTTTGCAACAGTCCAATCGGTCCGCCATCTTGCGCCTCCGGAGTAATATGGCCGACGATGAACCCATGAGATCCTCCTGAAAATCGACCATCAGTAAGCAGGGCAACATCAGAACCAAGCCCTGCTCCGACGATGGCGCTTGTTGGGGTCAACATTTCCGGCATTCCCGGTCCACCCTTCGGTCCCTCGTAGCGAATTACAACGACATCGCCCTTGGCAATCTTCTCATCCTCGAGCGCATGCAGCATGTCCTCCTCGGAGTCGAACACCTTTGCCGGGCCCGAAAAAGTTCGCCCTTCTTTCCCTGTAATCTTTGCGACAGCTCCTTCCGGGGCCAAGTTACCTCGGAGAATAGTGATATGTCCGCTCTTCTGAATCGGATCAGACAGAGGCCGAACCACGTCCTGCCCGTCAGTTAGTCCTGCGGCCTCGGCCAGATTCTCAGCAACGGTCTTTCCAGTTACCGTAAGGCAGTCTCCATCTAGAAGCCCTTCAGCAAAGAGCATCTTCATTACCGCTGGAACGCCTCCAACATCATAGAGGTCCTCCATCACGTATTTTCCACTCGGCTTTAAATCGGCGAGAAACGGCACTCGATCGCTGATTCTTTGAAAGTCATCTATCGTCAAAGCCACCCCGACGCTCTTCGCCATGGCGATCAGATGTAGAACGGCATTCGTCGAGCCACCAAGCGCCATCGTCACAACGATCGCATTCTCGAAGGCGGCAGAAGTCATAATATCGCTGGGCTTGATGTCCTTCTCTAACAACAATCGCATCGCCGCTCCCGCCTCTCGGCATTCGACGAGCTTTGCCTCCTCTTCTGCCGGTATCGAAGAACTGAGTGGCAGACTCATGCCAAGCGCTTCAATTGCCGAGGCCATAGTATTGGCAGTATACATCCCGCCACAGGCACCAGCGCCAGGAATGGAACACTTAATGATTTCCTCGCGTTGAGCCTCATCAATCTCGCCAGAGAGGAACTGACCGTATGCCTGGAAAGCTGAAACAATATCGAGCTTGTTTTTCCCAGCACATCCGGCTCGAATAGTTCCCCCATACACCATCAAAGAGGGACGATTCACCCGAGCCATTGCCATGATACAACCAGGCATATTCTTATCGCAGCCCGGCAATGCAATGAGTCCGTCATACCACTGACCGCCCATCACAGTTTCGATTGAATCCGCAATAAGGTCGCGAGACTGAAGCGAATAACTCATCCCTTCAGTCCCCATGGAAATCCCATCGCTCACGCCAATGGTATTAAACCGCATCCCCACCATGTCAGCGCCCTGCACACCCGCTTTGACCTGCTCAGCCAAATCGAGCAAATGCATATTGCAAGTGTTCCCTTCCCACCACACACTAGCAATCCCAACCTGAGCTTTATTCATGTCGTCGCTGGTCAGACCGGCGCCATACAACATCGCCTGCGATGCCCCTTGTGACTTAGGCTGCGTAATACGCGAACTATATTTGTTGAGTTTTTGGCTCATATCCTCACCGAATTAAGTGACAGAGATGTAATTCAAATAAGCGACGAGGACGGAACTCATACATCCGAGTTCCGTCTCCATCACTTGATTAGCGGAAGTGTGATTCTAATCAACGCTGTAGAGCTTGCCCGCATCGTTGAGATACATATTCCGCATCTCGTCTGCGTTAAAGGGGCGCGATCCAATTCGTCCAAGCACCGCTATTTGGTTTCCAGTTTCGTCGACTGCTCGATCTCGATCGAGGGGTTTAGAAATCGACATTGCTGGTCCCGTGGTATCTCTCCAGGCGATCAGTTTTGGCTTCGGCTCCGGCGAGTATCCGTAATACGTGGGCACTCGCTCTGGATCAGTCAGCTGTATGATCTTCAGACCGTTCTCGCCATCAGCGAGATAGGCAAACAGACTCGCATTGGTGGTCGCAATCTTCACATCGTTCAAGTCATTGATGGAGCCGCCAGCAGTATACTTCATGTAGATGCGAGGCTTGTCTGCCTTCTCAATGTCGACGATAACCAGTCCTTGCTTCCCACCCGCAACGTAGGCGTAGGTTCTCGCAACGTAGACTCCCCGTGCATCTGGAAGCGGAATTGTCGATTCTGCGATATGCGTTGGATTATCGACATCTGTGATATCCACGACATGCAAGCCACGAGCATCAACCACATAGGCGAAACGGAACTGTACTGCCACTGAACGAACCTGCTTAAATGGCAACGTCGCTCGGACCTTTGGTCGAAGTGGTTTATCCAAATCGAGAATAACTAACTTATTCTCTGTCCCTACGAAGGCATTCGTTCCGGCCAATTGGATATGAGTCGCACCTGCTAAGACACCTTTCTCATTCCAAGTCATCGCACGCTCGAAGAAGTTGTTCCGACGATCCCCGTCTTGTAGGGTGTCGACGTTAACCGCGATAAGCCCTTCTTCATAATCAGTGATGAACGCGTAATGGAAAATCTTGTGCATTGGCGTCTCGAGATTCTCCGGCAACTGCTCTTTAAATGGAGCAACTGGTTGGTTCGTCGGAAGCGCAAATGAAGTCGCGTTCTTCGTGTCAATGTGCGTGTCGTGCCCGAGCGGCGAGAATGGTGCGGTCACCGATCGTTCCGAGAAGCCTTTGTTCGCAATATTTGCGACATCGTAGGCTCTAAAACCACCGGTCCCCTCCGTGGCATAGAGGTATTCCCCTCGTAGCTGAACGGTATTGATCGCAGCACTCTGTAAGAACTTCGGAATGATTCCAACACCGACACCGTGATGTCTGCTCACTTGCAGCTCTTTCTCGCGTCCTTCGTGCTCAGCATACCAATCTGGATAGGCGTACTTGTGGAGGTAGCTTCCAATAACCGCCTGTGGTTCCTCCCACTCGGTCACCTGGATTGCCTCAAAGCCGTCGTCACCAGTCCCAACATAGGCGTGATATCCCATGAAGTTTACAAAGTTAGTACCTTGAAGCAACAGCTGCGCCATAATCGCGTTGTTGTCGTTCTTTTTAGAAACGTGGCAATCCGAGCACTGCTTCGTTTCCGTTGTACGAACGGTATGCGGGAAGTGCGGTGCAAACGCTTGAGAGCTATATCCAGCAGCTGAGGTTGGTGGCTGCTGCACGTAGATTTTCTGTCGATTAATGTCTTGCGAACTCAACACGAGAGCACTCGAGGATCGAATCGGTACAATCTTGCCGTCCTTCGCTGGACCATGTCGCCCAATCTGAAACATCTGATCCCGCGCAACCTGTGGGTTATAAGTCGCCCAGTTACGGGTCTGCTTCCCATCGTAGTGCTTCGTCTCTGACTTCCAGTTTGCTTGAATCGGCAAGTGACAACCACCACAACTAGTTGTCCACGAAGTGTGACAGGTGAAACAAGCCATGTCTTCATTGCCGTGTGCCAGATTGCTTGAGGCTTCACCCACGCCCGCAAAACTAGGTCTGGTCTGATCCGGACCGAGTTTCTTGGTCAGCTTGTGCTGGGCCGCCTTCGGATTGTAATCCCTAGAACCCGGCGTCACGACGTCACGCACCTGCTTCACTCGCCACTTCAGCTTCTCATCAAGATGGGAGCGCTGAAACAATTCCCCGCCGATCCAGGTAAAAGTTGGGTCGCCAAACGGAGTGCGCATCAAACTCAGATCTTCGCCACCATTGCTCCCCGCAGCAGGGCCTGATGTCTTGAGACTGGCGCGCTTAGAGACCGTACCATGACAATCCTTACAGCCGATCTGCACTTGCTGTGCAACTTCGCCGTATATATTTCCATCACCATGATTATCCTGTGAGAAGTGGCAATCAGCACAGTGCATTCCCTTCTCGGCGTGGATATCCATCATGTGAACAGCTTTCTCGAATTTCTTCGGATCATCATGTGAGACCTGACGCCCCTTTCCATCGAGCAAATTACCCTTGCGGTCTTTCTTGAAGATCGCTCGGAAGTTCCAACCGTGGCCATGATAGTCGGCAAACTGTGTGTTTTTTAGCTTTGGATTTAGCAGAGAAACGTCCTTGAGGAATTCCTTGTCGGTCCATAAGCCGCGCATTGCCGCTTCTTCGGGGTTGTGATTTATCGAGGCCCACTTCTCTTCGTGGGTTGGATACTTCTGCTCTTTTGGCCACATAAACGGCGCATCAGATTCGTAATCCCACATGATGTAGCCAAGATACGTATTTAGGAACATATTCGGTTGGTGCATATGACAGATCATGCACTGCGAAGTCGGAATACCACGAGAGAACTCGTGTTTAATTGGGTGTCCAGACTCATCCTTCGGAATAGTCGGGTCTTTGGAATAGGACTTACCGTCATTCCCATAAATCGCATAGGGGCCCGAAGCGTACCAGGTTCGGTCGTTCGCATACACCGTATGACAAGCGGTACAACCACTATTTCGATAATCACCCGGATGATCGTTTGAACCCATCATTGACAAATGCGGGTCATTCAATCGTGTTTTATGAATATTGAGAACGGGAATTGCGATTCGCGATCCAGTCCCTTTACCTCGATTTGACTGAAGCACATCAGGCTTTCCGCCGAGTTCGAATACATTAGGATTTCCAATATCTGGGAACTGTGAGTCGACGTTCTTTCCGCCACGCTCAAAGATTCGAAAAACATCGGTCACCGGGACGGCTTCCCAAGGTGGCATTGGAAGAAGACTCTTAAGTGCACCGCGTGCCTGGGCCTCCGGAGTCGGATCATCGGTAATTTCTACCGGCTTCCCATCCCTGTCGTAGCCTTCTCCAAGAAAATATTTCTTGTTGGGAAGAATTCCGTTGTTGTACGAGGCACCTCCCCAGAGCATCGCACTCGTGGTCATTAGACTTTTTCGATTCGCTTCAACTTCTGGTCCATGACAAGCGCCACAGGTATCGGGAGCTACACGCAAATCACCGGGATTGATGAAGCGAACAAAATCCCAATTCTCTTTCAATATCTTTGTATACGTTCCTTCAGGGTTCGCACTCGTCGGCCACCACTCTGGATGATCGGGAGCGACGTGCGCCGATGCCTTCGCATCGTCATATGAACCACTTCCCTTTTTGAGACCAGTCGCTCGAACTTTCGGGTCGCCACCGTGACAATTCGCACAACCCAGTACTACCCCCGGCGTGCTGTGCATCGTCGGCTGGTCAGTCGCGGTATGACAGTCCTGACAACCGATACTCGCTTCGTTCATTTCTTCCACGCTAAGACCGCGGACCGGAATATATTTATTCCCTGCTCCGACCTTGGTCGGTGCCGCGTTCCCTTCGTCGGCCAATGCTGGCGTCCCAATCAGGAACGTCATTGCTAAAAGCATTGTCATCCAAAAAGGCGCAGCCCCTAATACACTTTGGTGCATGGTCTTGTGGCGCTTAATACTGTGGCGCATGGTCGTTCTCCTAGTAGAACAGAATCAGATCAGCAAAGAACTGGTAGTACGTCTTATCCCCAAACAACCCCTTCACCCCATCTCCGGGGAGCAAATTGGAATAACCCAATTCAATTTGAACATTGTTGGTGAGTAAGGGGCGAAACTTAATAACTGAAGAAATATCGAGTCCGATGTCTCGGCTCACTGAATTCGTTTGTCGTGCCACTTGCAGCGGTGCCGTCGTATCAAATCTCAACCAGTTGACGTTGGTCTCCCAAATCGTCTTCGGCGTTAGATCTACATCTACCCCGACGTTAAAGATCAATAATCCAGGGTTCACGAAGTTGCGCTGACCTTGGGCGCGCCCACCGCCAAGGTCAGGTATCGGGGTTCCACGATCGACCAACGGTACGGTTCCGCCACCGATAAATGGTATTCCTTGGCGCTGCCAGAGCGTGTTCTCTCCCCCAGCAAAGTTGGGATTATCAAATACGGTTGCCCAGCCTTCTGCCTTGTCGTCAAAGGGATCATCATCACCACTTGCATACAAGAACGAAACTTTCGGACGAATCCAGTCGATATCGACTGAGAGTTCGAGCGCAGCAAAGTAAGCGTTAATATCGGTGCTTTGGTCAGCGAAGTTGTTATTGCTTTCTCCCCCGAAGGTCCAATACATCGACGAATTCACATTCAACCGACCAAAGTGCCCATCGGTGTTAAAGCCAAGATAGTAGTTCTCAATACTTTTCGGCTTTTCGTTTCCGATCGCAGCTGGGGTCGTCAGAAAATTATTGTCGTCGTAATTGTCTCCACGACTATCGAACTGATCATTGCGATAGAGGAAAACAAAATTAAGCGTATGCCCCTTGGCAATAATATCTTGCCAATACAAGTTCGTTAACCAGACGTCTTCGCGTTTGGACCGAAGCAGAATTGGCAGGAGCGCATTTGCGTCCAACTGCAAACGGTGGAAAAAGGCAGCGTTCCACTGAATCTTGTTGTTGTCCCAGTTCCCAAAGAACCGCACACCAGGCTGAGTCTCATTCAAGAGAAAGCCTCTGAAGTCTGCGTTAAAAGGCTGCACCCCAGCTTTCACCGAAACAAAGTCATAGCGATCGCTGATATCACCAAGGTGAATATCGACCAGCGCTTCGGCTAGCGAAAAGTGGGCATCCTTACGACTACTTCCTCGAGAAGGATCGGCCCGCACTACTCCGTTTTCTTCAACGTCTGCATAGTTAAAATTGATAATCGGAGCTATCGCGAACTCATAGTCGGGTGGCTTAAAAGTCGTGTTCCCCTTAATCACCGAGGTCTGGAACAAGAGGTTTTGAACAAAGAAAGTCTGGTCAGGCGAGCCAAAAATATCGTTTCGACCTGCCGCTCGAGTACTCGTAATCGAAGTAGGTGTTGGGAGTCTTCGCCGCTCTAACAGCGTTTGAGACAAACCAGTTAGCTCAACAAACCAAGGGTCTCCATCTTCACCAAACATCTTAAGGTCACCCTTCCAGATGTTTTGATTGTAGGGATCATACCAACGCCCTTTGTAGAGCATGGTCCAGCGGTTCGGAACGGGAAGAAAGCTATTACCTTGATAAGGCAAACGCATAGTCTTGGGACGCAGAATTTCTCGCCGCACCGATTCTTCTGGAGTGGTAGCTCCGCCGGAATCTTCTGCAGGCGCTTCCTGACGTTCGCGTCTTCGAGGAGCTTCTGCACCCGGCCGACGTCTGCGAACCTGGGCGAGACGAATTCGTTCTTCAACGGCAAAGGTCCGAGGCCCGTAGGGCTGAATCGGCGTCCCATCGACACCCAGCAATTCACGCTCGGAATCGAGAACTCCAGCATCGAGAGTTCCTAGCTCAAGAGACTGCGGCGTGGGCTCTGCCCAACCAGGCGTGCTCGTCGTTAGCAAGAAAGCACTCAACAGCACACAAGACTGCAGGAGCTTAGACCTGAAGAGCCACTTTTCGATTATCATTGGCATGTCGTCCATTTGACTGTTCCCTAGAAGCCTGCACAAACATTCTGATCATTAGTCCCGAGAAATGGCGATTCGGGACAAGCGACGTAGCGCAAATTGGTTTGCGGAAACGCCACGTCTATATTGTCAGCCCGAATCTCCTTCGGCGCATTAAAACCGAGCTCCGGATCGCCGATATTTGGAAAACCTGCCTCATCAAGTCCAACGCGGCTCGAAGCATAGAAAGGAATAAGATCGTCTTGTTCAGTTCCGTCACCACTGGAGGCAATCGCACCAATCAACACACCGTCGCGATAGAGTGGGAACGCACCCGGGAAGAACGTAACTCCGTTTCGTATACGCTGACCAAAGACGGCTGGATCCGTGCAACCCACTGGCACAACGGGCGGACTACTGAGTGGCGGCAAAAAGCCAAAACTATAAAGTTGAAACTGTAGGCCAGTGTTAAAGACACTAAAGGTATCCGTCGCACCGGGAGTTCCAGGAACCGGGAGCGAAAATGGCCCCGGAGGGTTGCCAAACACACCATCTGGAAAGAATGGTCGTGAAATATTGCCAAGCGCAGTAGTGGACCAGGCAACGCTTCCGTCAAACACTTCACGACCGAGAATTTCAGTAGCGCGGTCAACAAAACCACCTAGACCAGCTTGGCGCAACAGCGCCCCGGCATCGGGCGAACTAAAAAATGCTGAAGATCGCGCCTTCTGCAAGGTCACATCAGTCGAGTCAAGAATCGTATCGCGAGAGCGCAAGAAACCAACTGGTGTACCCTGAGTATCGACAATCCAGACAGCCACTCGAGCATCAGTGCCAAGTGGACGTCTTACTTGCGAGCGCGTTCGAGTCGCAATAATCATGTTGGCTTGAAGAAGCGCGTCAACTTCGTTCGCTTTTAACTCCACGCCACCGGGGAGTGGTGCCCCATCGATCGCGGGGAAGCGATTGTTCCCAGCTTCATCAACCACAATCTCAACGAGTATGCCGCCGCGTTCAATGCGAAGAATTCCCGATTCGGCGGTTGAATACCGAGCACCACGGCGAATCACGCCATTTGTGAAAAAAGGCAGAGACAAGAAATTACCAGGGCTCAACTCAGGCAGTGGTTCCGGCAATGGAGCCAATTCGCTAAATTCTAGATCAGTGAGACGAAGCGATTTCCCTCGAACTGATATCACGCTGGCTACACGCTCTGAGGGTGGTTCGAAACCTATCGCACCAGACATCGCGATGCGTTCTTCGACTAAAATGTCTTCATCATCGATATCTGAAACCTTTCGGTCGACCGTATAAACACCGTTGGCCTCAACTCCGATCGCTCCAACAACGTCTCCTTGCTTGTAGAGTGGTATTGAACCTGGGTCACCAGCAAAGCCAATAGGTTGCGGTCGTGGCCCGATTAAACCACCCGCAGTAAACTGACCGGGACCAATAGGCAAACCTTGCGCAAGCTCTGGATTAATCGGATTGATGTCACTACAGAGACCCTGGGAAAACTGAACGCCAAAGAGTGGTCCACTTGGTGCGAAGTCCTCACTTGGCAAAAAGTTCTCCTGCAAGAGCTGACCAGCGGAGCGAGTATTAAAGGCGTTTCCCTGGCTGCTAAAATTGGTGCAGGTTCCCGCTTTGGAAATGGCGCAAAATGCCGCTGGAACAACAGCACCTTCGGCACCACCTTGAGCGCCAGTCCCGGCGGTGACAACTGAAGTCGTTTGCGCGCCATCCATTTGATAGACGGCCAATACATTAGAAGTTCTATCAAGAACCGCTATTGTAGCTGGAGTGCCCAGCACTTCTGCAGCCCCGACCGCCTGGCGAAGAATTTGAGAAACATCAGCTTCTGTTAGAATTTGATTGGGGCACTCCCCGTCACAATCAAAGTTGGCGGCATCTGAACCACCGCGGCGACTGAGTTGATCGGATTCGCTGCCAGAACCACCACCGCTACAAGCAACAAAGCTCGAGCTAAGCGACAGCGAAAGTAACAACAGCAAACAGGTCAGAAACTTAGTGGATTTCATCTTCACCTACCAGATCTCCTTGGTCGTAACATGCGCCTCACGGTACAGGCTATGACAAATTCAAGAACTAATTGCCAATCTTCAGTTTTTGCTCCAACTCCGAAGACGACCAATCAAATGACAATAAAACTTTTTCAATTTCCCGCTTGCGGTCTTCATCTAACAGAAGAGGCTGATGGTACGAATGACAGGTTACGCAATCGGAAACGACCATGCCTTTAGTGTTCTCCTGCTCGTGACACTGCTTGCAGTTATCAATTCCAGGCAGCAAAACATCTGCGGTTACCTCAGAATCCTTCACACCACCGTGACAGGATTCGCAGGCGATTTCCTGGTGCGCACCGTGGTCAAAAGTCGAGGCAGGCATCCAGCGAACTGGAATATTGGGCGGCACTATCTTAAATTTACTACTGCCCCCTACTCCCGACGTGACTGCCGATACTACTTCAGCTTCAATTCGCTCAGTAACATTGTGGCACAAATGACACGCGGTCCGTTTGAAGAGGGATTCTTCCATAGATCGGCTAACAGACTCAACAGAACCACGGGCAAATATTAACTCTTCTTCGCGAGAAACTTTTTTCCCAGGTTTGCGAGCCCGAAAGATATCTTTCGCTTCGGTATCTTTACCCTCCTTGGCAAGGAAAAGTTTGGCATACTCAGCAAAGAGGTAATTATAAACCGTATCGGGCTCTCCATGCGGAACAGAGCGACCAGGAAGCCGTTCGTCGAATTCTAGCGGATGGCATGAGGCACAATGTTCCTCAAAATTAATCGGCTTTATATCGACAAAATCTCTACTAAATTGATGGCAGTCACCGCATCCGAGCGTCGTCAGCCCATCCGCACCGGCGAGGTCAGCCTGTAAGTGAATCTTGTGATTTAACTTTATTGGCGTCGTGTCATTTAATTCATCTTTCTTAGCTAGAGAAACTCGACGAGGAGACTGCAATTCGGGATCCTCTGGGACCGCGGCAAAGGTCACGCGAAATTCGGGATGTGTGCCGAGAGAGGCAATGTTGGGAATTCCTGGATTCGGAAGCACCTTGGCAATCTGCCCATGGCAGTCGCTACAAAGCTGCGAATCCTCAACAACGATTCCTTGCTCACCGTTGTGCTCCATGTGACATTCAGCACAACGAAGATTGAGATCTGCGTGGTTCTTAAATACTAAAGAAATATTGTCAGAGTGGTCGCTCAATTTATGGCAAGCAAGACATTGTTCATCCTGCACTCTGCGAAAAGCTTTGGAATGACATGCGGTACAATCATTCTCAATCATTTTATGCGCATTAGAGATCGGACCGCTGTCCCAAGCGCCGCGATTCATATTGAGCATCGGACCAACGAGGAACAGCGCAAATACCCCAACGCACAGTGTGGTTGAAATGAGCGTAAAGGACGGAAGATAGGTCTGAAACTGCATGCGCTCATGCTGTTTGGCTACAAACGCATCTAGGTCATCATCCTCTTCAGTAATTCTGCGCTTCTCTAGGAATCCCCAAATGCCCTTCTCGTAGGTTACCGTGAAGCTAAAACTCCCTAGCTTTACTTTGTCGCCCTTCTTCAACACATGCTGTTGTACGAGTGAACCATTTACCAAGACTCCACTGAGTGAATCTTTGTCCTCAATGACAATCTTGTTATCGCCCTGCTCATACAACCGAGCATGTTCGAGCGAAACGAGGCGGCCGAGTAACAGAATGTCGCAGGAAGTTCCACGCCCAAGCAGGATGTCGCTCTTCTCGACTTCCTGCTCAGTGGTTTCCGCACTGCCATTGCTATTGATCGTCTCGATTACGTAACGAAATTTCATCGATCGGGTGGTAGTCCTACCAGTAATAGAAAACTGAAAAAATATGAATTAGTAAGGCTACAACTAACGCACAGGAAACAGGCAAATGCAGATACAACCAAGCGCGAACCCAGGTTTGAGCTCGAGACTCATCTTGCAATCGACAGACGAGTTCGCGCTTTTTGTTCACAAGGCCAATCAAATTGCGCCCATCTTCTTGTTCGTTCTTCGGTAAACTTGCAAGCAACTTCGCCATTCGCTTGCGGTCAATGGGCTTTGGGTTTCGCCGACGCAAACTGCGCATCAGACTAGGCTGAAAACTGAAGTCGATCGAAGTAATCATTTTCACAAAAGCATCCGACTTTAACGTCGTCTCAGTCGTGCCCCCCAACAGATCCTCAATCTCTCCGGCAATCGCCTTAATCTGTTCAATGAGTTGCTTCGGCGTCCCCCCCCCTCGCTGCGAGCGCAAATCCATTGGTTTATCGGAATACATCACGACACCCCAAACGCCACTGGCAATAACAAACACCATCAGTACGTAAGCGAGGGTATGAACATTGAGGCCAAATGAAAAAGCACAGTGCAAGGGGACAATAAAGGTAAGTGCAACACCAATCCAGACATGCGCCGCAAGCGTCCCTTTGAGCGTCGTATATTTCGCATAAAAACTGCGCTTTCGAATGCCGTAATACATCAGGAAGGCTATGCCAGCAGTCGCGATGCCCCCATATGTATAACCGAGCCAACTCCCACCGCTCGGACCACCCACTGGGTCATGCATCACATAGATCACACCCATCGCGAAAGTTACCGCGATGCAGATCCAGAGCCATTTAAAATTCTGATAACTAAGATAGGTCTCTGAATTCAAGGCTACGACCCCTTGCGATCGATTAACAGTTTCATCATCTCGGTTGGGTTAACCCGCATCGCAGCACCAGTCGGACAAGAGCGAACACATGCGGGACCGCCATCGAGCTCGGAGCACATATCGCATTTAGCCGCTTTTGCCGGACCTTTCTTTGCCTCGCCGAAACTCCCACCGATTCCCAACCAACTCAAAACAGGTATACCCGTGCGTTTCTTGTCATAGACAAGCTGAATTACACCGTACGGACAATTGGTCACACAGTTCCCACAACCAATACAGGTTTCTTTAATTATCACCTCGCCATCAGGCCGTCGCTCAAGCGCATCCGGCGGACAATCGAGCATGCAGAGGGGATTCTCACAGTGCCGACATGAAACGGGCAATTGAATAGAGGCCAAACTCTTGCCGCCTTTCCGGTCGAGCCGACTATATCCCTTATGGGTTGCGGCACAGGCTTTCTCGCAGTTGTCGCAGCCAATACAAAGGTCGGAATCAATCAGCAGCACATTCTCCGCATCACTGACTCCTTCAGCCAAGACGAAATCGAGCACCTCACCAGAAACTTCATCTCGAGAGGCAGTGATATTCTCAATTCGCCGTTCTTCGACTAGCTGGAGAACCGCACTTTTGGTCTCGGGGTTACTTTCAAGTAGGGCATCAAAATACTGTTTCGAGATACTCAGAGTTTCACAAGGCACCGCTGCTGAAACTGTCGCACTGCGTGGTTCGTTGCCTATCAGCGCCATCTCACCAACATAGTTTCCAGCAGAAACATAGGTTTGAGCGACATCCACTCCCTCAGAGTTCTTCCGAGAAATCTTTGCCGAGCCTTTTAGGATAACGTAGAGTGCATCGCCTTCATCACCCTCGTTGAAAAAGACCTCTCCTTTTTTAAAATTTTGCTGCTTGGAGTTACTGACGAGTTCCGCTAGAAACATCGCATCGGCATTAGGAAAAATCGACGTCTTTAAGACTCGCAAGAAAAAGACCTGATCGATCGATTGTTTTACCGACGGAACCGAACTCATCAGCTTCAAGATCTGGTTTCGCTTGGTTTCGAGCAAGATAGAGCTTTCTAGAGCGCGAACGGTTGCAGTTCGTCTACGGCCCGAAATCAGCCCCATCTCACCAAAGAAGTTGCCCTTGCCCAAACGAAAGTACGACTCATCGTCTTTCGGAGACTCAACGCCAACACTACCGTCGATCACATTCCAAACGGTATCGGTATAATCATTTCGCTCGAAAACAACGTCCCCTTCTTTCAAGACGTGCACAGTAGAGTCGCACAGCATCTCTCGAAATTGCGGTGTGGAGAGATCGGCAAAAAGCCGCATCCGGCGCCGCGCGAGCATGAAATTCTCGGCAGTATCGCCCGGCATTGGCTGGAATACTTCTTCGATGAGAACTTGGTCAGCCGGCTCGACTGGATTTCCAATTATATGCTCTACAACTTCATATCCTTGGTTAATCGCTTGCTTGATCAAGGGATAGCCGATAAGTGCGCCGATAACGTATATCCCTTTCACGTTACACTCGTAACTATCGCTCACCGCTGGGAAGGACGTTATATCAGAACTCGGAAACTCGATGCCGCAGCTTTCAACAAACTTTCTAGGGGGAATACTTCCCGCACGGACAATAATGTGATTGCATTTTACGGTCACATCTCCATCGGGTCCGCTGACTACCGTTTGCTCGGGGCCAATTTCCTTAATTGTCGCGTCATAAAAGCAGCGGATCTTACCGGACTTAATCGCATCGAGAATCTTAGCTCGGTTGGCGTCCTTAGCTCGCGGAAATTCAGCACGTCGATTGATAATCGATGCTGAATTTTTCTCAGCTAACGCCAAAACGTTTTCAATGGCCGAATCTCCCGCACCGACGACGAGAATGTCTTGCCCTTCAAAGGCATCGGGATCTGCTAAGGTGTAGGCCACTATCCCATAGTCATCTTCGCCAGGAACCCCGAGTTTTCGCGGTGTCCCCATGGTTCCAATACCGAGGACTATATTGTCCGCAGTGAATGCACCCTTGTTGTGACCTACGAGAAATTTGCCATCGGCTTGCTTTTCAATTTTGGTAACTTCGGCCTTGAGGATATTGACGTTGTTTTCCTTTAACGCCGTGTCAAAGCCTTGGAGGATTTCTTCTCTACTTCCTTCTTCGAAGGGAACGTGAGCCCGTAGAGGCAGTTTCCGCGGTTCGGCCATCACGAGTTTTCGCAACTGATAGTCGTATATGGTGTTGGCGATTTCCGCTTTCTCGACAAGAACGTGGCTACGTCCATGTTTTGCCGCATTCGTCGCGGCGCCCAGACCACCAGGGCCTGATCCGATGACTGCTATTTCAAAATGTTCGGTCATTGAGGAAAATACATAACCATAAATATTAATTTTGAGAAATGGTTACAAGCCCGTTCACCAGAACAATATTTTCTGCTAGAAATCCATAGGTGAACTCGAAACCATTTATACTCTTTCAATTTGCGCTCTTGTTTACTGTCCAATTAGCGCATGGGGAAACGAAGTACGTCGGCTCTGCGACCTGTGCTTCCTCGAATTGCCACGGCAGCGTGTCGCCGCGAGCCGGAACGAATGTACTACAAAATGAATACACCACCTGGTATCGAAACGGTGCCCATGCCCAGGCCTGGAAGGTTCTCACCAAAAAAGAGTCGAAAATTATCGGAAAACATTTAGGCATTAAATCCCCCGAGAGTGATCCACTCTGTTTAAAGTGTCACGCGACCTATATTCCAAAGTCGGCGCAAGGTCCTCGATACCGACTCTCCGACGGTGTCGGTTGTGAATCCTGTCATGGCGCAGCCGAAAAGTACCTAAAGCCACACACCGCTCGAGACAGCAGTCACAAAAAAAATGTTTCGCTCGGCTTGATCGACTTGGTTTCCCTTGAGAAACGAGCCCAAGTTTGTATGGACTGCCACCTCGGAACGGATAACCAAACCGTTAATCATCGTTTGATTGGTGCGGGGCATCCCCGTCTTACCTACGAGTTGGACACCTATGGTATTTTACAACCAAATCACTGGGAAGTTGACGCTGACTATGTGAAACGAAAGAGCGCCTATAATTCTGGACGTGCCTGGCTCGTAGGACAAATCCTCCGTGGAAGTGAGCTTGTTGAAGTAATGCAATCAGAGAAGCGTTCGAAATTTGGCGCCATGCCGGAGTTGAGTAATTACTATTGCTACAATTGTCACCACAGTCTCAAAGAGGACCAATGGAAGAAGAGAGCCTATGGTGGTCGACCCGGCGAGTTGCATTTGAACGTCTCTTCAATCTTGATCGCGGCACAAGGCTTACGGCCTCTCGACAAAGGGCTGGCTGAGCAAATAGAACAAAAAGCGAATGCACTGTCAGCTGCCCATGTGAAAGGCAACGACCGCGCAATTCTTGCAGAGTTGAAGTCACTTCTCGAAGGGAAAGCAATCGCTCTTGTCGCCAGCGGCAAATTTGACCAAGCGGTGGGCCGCCAGATGATGAAGAGCGTAGCAGCGTTTGCATCTCGCTCAGGAACAACGTACCCTTACGAAGTGGCAGAGCAATGCGCCATGGCGTTTTCCGCCTTATCAGCTACCGTAGATCCGGGCGGGAAAAAATATCAGAAAGGCATTGATGCAGTGTACGAAGCTCTGGGCGATGAGGAAGGATTTAATCCCTCCGGCTTTCGCAAAGCTTCAGCCGTTCTTCTAAAACAATTATAAGATTCAGCCAGATGAAATCTGAGAAGATTCTCGAAGATCTACAAAACCGCTTAGGCCACCTAGAAGCCTTCTATGGGACCGCAAATCATGAACTCAGCCTAAAACTGGCCGATGCAGAGCGTAAGATTTTGCGGTTAGAACAGGCGCTTCTCGAAGTCGTGCGTCGAGCTCCACTCGAGGACATTGGCAGCGACGGACGCAACACGGCATTGTGGACCGTCGTCAAAGAGGCGATGGAGTCTGCACAATCAAGCGATCCAAACCAGTACATGAAAGACTACTGGGATGTTTTGGCCAAAGCGAATCATCGGCATACGATTCTTGCCAGTTTCGATAACGACAATGAGAGATTCTATTGCGAAGAAACTCCCTATCTCGATGGTTTTAACGAACAGTTTTCATTGTTCGATTCATCTTCTCGAGTCCTCGACGTTGGCTGCGGAGCCGGGCGCATTGTCTACGCGCTACGCAACCGTGTGAAGTCGATTGTCGGTGTAGACATCTCCGCAACGATGATCGAGTTGGCTCGCGAAGTTGCACCGGAAGAGCAATGTGAGTTTGTGGTGGGCAACGGCAAAGACTTGGCCTTCTTACCTGACAACTCTATAGATTTTGCGTATTCGCTCCTCGTCCTGCAGCATATGCGCCAAGACGTCATGTTCGACAACCTCAAAGAGGTTGCTCGAATTCTCGCACCGCAGGGCAAATTCCTCTTTAGCCTTCCTTCAGCTGGCGGCTACGATCACCCCCGTGTCACAAGCGAAGACCTCTGGTCGGTTCAGATGTACGATCGAGCGGAAATAACTTCGCATCTTAGCGAATCAGGTCTTTCGCTCGTCGAAATAGTGACTCGAGGGAATCAACATACTGTTGATGATTACTTTGTATTCGAGAAAAAGTAATTGAGATTACTTACGCAACTCGTCAATTGCCACGCGAAGAATCTGTAATACGACTTTGTTCTCTTCAACCTGGAGACGAGCTTCAAGCTCGAGCAGTGCCATAGGATCTCCTGACGCGCCCAGTGCTCTGGCGGCGAATCCACGCACAAGATATTCCTTATCATCAATCAAGTTGAGCAAGGCCGTCACTACTTCAGAGCGTTGCGAAGGCTTATACGTGCCGGGCTTGGAAAAAGTTTTCGCGACAGTCACCCGTACCAACATCGCCGGATTATCTACCAACTCCAACATTTTGCTTACCAGTATCGGATCTTGACGTTTCGCTGATTCCCGAACTGCCTTCTCCACGGTTGTGGGATTTGAGTCAGCAAGCAATTGAGCAAGTTGCTCTCGATTGAGCTTGCTCATATCGTTCGAATCGACAAGCTGTGAATCTTCATTGCTGGTGGCACTCGGTGCACTAGTCGCATTTGTTGTGGTGGCAGTGGTTGGAACCTGCTGAGTAACCACGACATCTGGTTCCGGAGAAGAAGTCTCTGGCTGCACATCGGCTGGACCTTCAGACGTTTGGGCAACAACAGCCTCAGACGAAGTCGTCTCAGGAGACTCACTTTCAGCAAGTGACTCTGAGGAGACCTCATCCTCGATTGTTCCTTCAGGTGGCTCCGAGTCCGACGAGGTAAAGAGTACCAATAGGAAAACGAAGGCGACTATACCGAGCAAAATACCGACATTTCGCAAAGTAAATACATCAGTTTGTTCCAGAACTTTGGGCGCAGTAGTTGGCGCATCTGAATCGGCATCACTGGGACTTGCAGCTTCAGTTGACTGCGAGCCATCTTTGCGAACGGTTTCGGGTAAAGCGAATTCGAACAAGGTTTGCGCCGAAAGTCGCTGATG
Source organism: uncultured Bdellovibrionales bacterium (assembly GCA_965366815.1). Lineage (GTDB taxonomy): Bacteria > Bdellovibrionota_C > UBA2361 > SZUA-149 > SZUA-149 > CBDUGV01. The sequence continues at coordinate 20,459 of CBDUGV010000005.1, forward strand.
AGCTTTCGTTTGGCCTCCCGCCTCAACCATTCGCGCGGCAGGAATCGCCGCTACAGCTGCTGCGGCCGCATCAGAAGTGTCCTTGCTATCGCTCGAATCACTAACCGCTACTTCGGCAGAATTTTTCTCTGTGTCGTCTTCTTCGGCCTCGGCCACTTGGCTCTCTTCAAGCCCTTTCTCTATCTCAGGCTCTTGCGGCAGCGACCCCGAGGCAGCCTCGACTTTCTCCGCCGTCTCTTGTGGCGCTTCTTCCGGCTCAAGCGAATCAGCTTCTTCTAGAACTACTTTCCCGGTATCTTCATCAATGGTGATTCTTCGAGAAGTGACGATGGTTTGTCCTAGAGCATCACCGGCAGCAGCTTTCGCAGCAGCAACATCTTCAGGCCGTTCTTTCTTATTGTCAGAGCTGCTCATAGTAACATCGTACAAATTGGGGGCTTTCTCAGCTGGAGAGCCCAAGGCCTTCTCGATCTGCGCTCAGCATCTCGGAGTCTCCTCAAACCGAATAAACGATAATCTCTCTTGGAAATGAGATCAACCACTAAAGACGAGGGAATCAGGCGATCCACTCACCTCAGCTATCACTCGCAAAATAACAGTCATTACAGGACTTTACAACATCTCATCCGATCAACGACGCTATATTAAAAAAATACTACATTGTAGCTCATTCCCTGCATAACCTAGATACATGCTAAGTAGTCCAAGAGATTGCCTAAATCTCGAAGGATTGCAGGTAAATAGGTTACGAAATATCAAACGAGGAATACTTGTATGAACGCTGCGAAATGGTCGATAGGGGTTTTTGTAGTCTTCTTGATATTCTACTTCAGCGGCCCTGCTATATTCCGGGCCATGAAAAAGAAGGACTTTGATACGATTTATCATGGCATGCAGGACGCCAAACGCTCCGCTGGCGCCCACGTATACACTGGTCCATCAAAGAAGTGGCAGTCCTATTCGGAGCGATACGCGCGAGAGAGAAACTAGTCGCCCCTCGAAGAGCCGATGAGCTCGGAAATATCGTAATTGCTCCCTCTGCTGACAACATTGACTTCCACTGCCAGCAAAGGGATATATACATTACAATACTAGATTTTTTATTGCGATGATTTCTCTGCTTGGCATCTCTGTACTCTTTACGGCTACGTTCCTAATAGTGCGGCGACTTCGTAGTGCTTTTTATCTAGCCCTTGCCGTTGGAAGTATTCTCCTTTCTTGCCTTCCGGCACTCTTATCGCATCAAATACCAAACGAATATGCGGTATTTACTCTCTTTCCCCTCGCTGGCTGTCTCGGTGGCGTCTGGCTCCTCGTCTCCATGTATTTAACTCCTGAGGAATCGCTGCGTTTGGTTCGACAGAGCGAACAGCGATTTCGAGATTTTGCTCGTTCCTGCTCAGACAATTTCTGGGAAATGGATTCCGACTTGCGATTCACGATCGATATTGACTCCGACAACTCCCCCTCGCCTTCGAAAGCGGTTGGCAAGACTCGTTGGGAAGTCGCCGGGGCTGATCCAGAAACTGATGCCTATTGGCGACAGCATAAAGAGGATCTCGAAGCCCGAAGAGCATTTCGCGATTTTTACTATTCGGCTGTTGAACCGAACAACCAATTAAAACATTGGAAGGTCAGCGGAATGCCAATCTTCAGCAGCAACGGCGAATTCCGCGGCTACCGTGGCAGCGCCACTGAGATGACCGAAAGTATTCAGGCAAAGCAGCGCGCCCAAGAAGCACAGTTGCGGCTCTATAATGCGATAGAGAATATCTCGGAAGGATTTATTCTCTGGGATGCAAACGATCGAGTTGTTTTATGTAATAGTCGGTACAAGGAGTTATTTTCACCGATTCGAGAGTTTTGTGTGCCGGGAGCGAGTTGGGAGGATGGACTGCGTGCATTGGTTCAACAGGGGTTCTTCCCGCAACTCGAGGACAAAGCATCGCAGGAGTCCTTTATTGCTTCAAGAAAGCGACGCCGGCACTCCCCTCGAACCGAACCGTTTACTCAGTCTGTCATCGACAATCGATGGCTTCAAGTGATTGAGCGTCCGACCGGTGACGGTGGGATGGTCGGCATTTGGACGGATGTCACTGAGCTGAAACAAAGAGAACAAGAACTCGCCCATGCCCACAAGATGGAGTTGGTTGGGCAGCTCACAGGCTCTATCGCCCATGATTTTAACAACTTCCTGGCGGTCATCCTCGGCAATCTCGAGTTGCTTAAATCTCGATTAGACGAGAACGACAATAGAACGAAATTTGCCCAACGAAGCATTCGCGGCGCACAACGGGCAGCAGCACTCACTCAACGACTACTTGCATTTTCTCGAAAACAGGTTCTCCAACCTGAGCCAACTGACGTAACGAAACTCATTACTGGTATGAGAGAACTGCTGCAAGGCAGTGCTGGTGCTGGCATCGAAACGCGAATATCGTTTGACTCTGACCTCGCTCTCGCCGTTGTTGATCCCAATCAGCTAGAAACCGCACTGCTCAATCTCGTTCTCAATTCAAGAGATGCTATGCCGAAAGGGGGCGAGCTGTTGATTGAGGCAAAGAATTCGAAAAGCCAAGAGAGTGGTGGTCAAGAGAACGAATGCGTCATCATCTCTGTGAAAGATAACGGCGTCGGTATCCCAAGCGATATCAAAGAGAGAATTTTCGAACCGTTCTTCACGACCAAAGACACTGGAAAAGGCAGTGGCTTAGGACTGAGTATGGTTGAAGGGTTTATCCGCCAATCAAATGGTCGAGTGCGAATCCTCGACCATGGAAAACAAGGAACTTGTGTCGAACTCTCTCTACCGAAAGCGAATAGCCCCCAGGTCGAACGGCTCGAGCTCGAAACCGAACGCGACCTTCCGACCGGAAATGGCGAGCAGATCCTAGTGGTAGAAGATGATTTTCATGTTCGAGAGCTGACTGTAACCCTCTTACTTGAATTCGGGTATCGAGTCACTGCAGTCGGCGACGGCCCTTCAGCTATTAAGATACTTGAAGAGCAACCAACCGAATTTAAGCTGTTGCTTACCGATGTCGTCCTTCCGCTCGGAATGAGTGGGCCCGAGATTACCGAGCGCGCTGTTGGTATCTGCCCTTCGCTCCCCGTGCTCTTTATGTCTGGGTATCCCCAAGTTGGAAAAAGCGAAAATACGCGATATGACATTACGCCGAATCTGATTCACAAACCCTTTCGCAAAGCAGAACTGGCGACGCGAGTTCGCTATGCGCTCGACCAATTCGAAGAACGGGCGCTACCCTCTGGTTCAAAAAGTTAGCGGTGAGCCGCACTTTGCTCCAGGCCAAGAGTCGTTCGAAGATCGCGAACCACCCCTTGCACACTATGCAGTTCACTCGCGTACCGATAGCCCGCGTCTACCTGGTGCCGGCGCTCTGCTGGATCTGACAATCGCAGGAGGGCATTGCTTAGTTCAGGAATCTCGTTTTGCCCCAACCCCACCTTCGTGACAGTATCCTTTGGCAAGTCTCCCGCCCCGGAAAAATCGCTTACCACCACTGCCGCTCTCGCCATCATGCTGATCTGTACGTACGGACTTGGACTACCGTAAGCACTAAACAAACCATGAAATGAGATGTCGCAATTAGAAACCAATTGCTGCCAACGCTGGGGAGACCGCGAATTCTCCAGTTCTACCGGGATTTCGAACTCATTGCAGAGCTTCAGGGCTTCCGCCTTTTCATCGACTCCACACAACCAAAAAAAAGTATACGACCGCTCTAAGCGACGAAGCGCCGCAAACAAATGGGGGGCACGAAACTCTAATTCAGGACCACCGCAATAAGCAATACGTAGTTGAGCTGAGTTTGTTTCCTCACGCAAAGAGTCCTCTATGGGACAAGGCACAAAGTGACAAGGTGGAAGATCTACGTCGCTCGCTTTTTTCGCCTCACGCAGATCGCGTTCATTTGAAAAGAGCACACAGTGCGCAGCCTGAATCTCTGGCAAAAATGTAGAAGCACCCTTCTCTCGCGGTCGACGATAGAAGTCGTGCACCCAAAGAGCTCCCGGACGGCGATGGTGCTGCTCTCGAATAAACTCACAGCAGGACGCATCTTCCAGTTGATACAAAAAAAGGTCATATGAGTCATCAGGAGTGCAAGTTCCAGGGCTGCCGCTTTCGCCATACACATCAATCTGATGCGCACTGAGATGAGGAAGAAGGGTCTGACTCACATACGAGGAAGTGGAATCCGAAGCATCAAGGGGCGAGAACCAGGCAATTCGAAATGGTGCCGGCATCTTTACTCGACTTCCGCCAGGATAAAGTAGTCTTGATGGCCAAAGAGAAGCGCGTTCAATCGACGGACATTGTCGTTGATTCCCTCAACGGTCGATTTCCAGCGGGGAGGCATTGCTGCATCAAGTTCGATCTCCTGCAAGATTGCTGCAGAGGGGAAGGCTGACCGCTTCACTACACGCAACACTTTCAATCCAGCAAGTTCCATCAAATACTGCATAGTATCGGGATGCAGGGGCCAGACATGGGTAGGATCGCGAAAATAGTTCTGTGAGAGGGCAACCATTGACTCGGTATTAATTGTCTCGAAAACGATCTTGCCACCCGGAGCAACCTTTTCACGTGCGAGCTGCAGCAACTGTTTCAATTGGGCAAGCGACAAATGTTCTATTACTTGAATGGCGATTAATCCACCAAGTGAATGCGCTGCAAGCTCAGACAGATGCCGCATTCCATCCCCGTGCTGTACATCGAGCCCTTTCTCCTCGCAGGCCTCAACCATCGCTTGGTCGAGTTCAATACCGTAGCTCGCAATACCTTTTGCACGAAACAGCTCTTGTAACTCTCCCCGCCCGGCACCAATCTCAAGCACCGGCGAAACCGCGTTTGAGAAAATATCGGTAAACACCGACAACTGCTCAGCCACTCCTGACTCACTCCCACGAAAGCGGTTCTCGAGGAGAAGATAGGAGTAATCTACGTCCTGAGTCTCAGTCGCGGCTCGATTCGCTTCTTGGCTCTGAGAAACATTACCCTGACGCGCGACAATACGCTCCAGACCACGTGCGACAGATTCTAATGTCTCAAGCTGATGAAGCTGTTGCTCTTGCGAAACCGCAATTGCAGAAATCTCTTTCGTTAGGCGTCGATCTTGCTCACCTAACTGCTCAGCAAGCTGGGATTCCAGCTGATGAAGTGAGCCGCGCAGTTCATCATCCATACGCCACGTAGTCGTATCATGCACCTGGCATAGGGAATTGAGCAATCGAACGAGCTGTGTCTGAAACTCTCTCTGATCTGTCAAATACTCGTCGAACAAAAATGAAAACAGCTTCCGACGCAGAAAGTCTTTTATCCTTCCGACCAGCCCCGTTTCAGGCGCAGACTCCGATCGCCCTCGCTGACAATGCTCATTGAGCGATCTAAGTTCGGCTGAATGCAAAAGCATCCGGGCCCCGGAGCTTGTAGAAGAATCGATATCAGGTCCTGTAGATTTCAATAGAGTAGATTTCAACGGACTGCCAGACATGTTAGTAAGCTGTGAAGCTTTCTTAGAAAAACGATAATTATGTAGCATAAATCTTGCTAAGATGAAACTTGTGCTTTTTGACATCGATGGCACGCTCTTACGCTGTGGAGATTCGCCAAAACGGGCCTTTGATAGAGCGTTTCTGAGCTATTTCTCTGTCCCACTCGCCTGGGGTCCGACAAAGGCACACGGGAGAACCGATCCGACTATCATACAAGAGATAGCTCAAGCGCAGCTGAAACGTTCACTAGACGACAATGAGTATGAAGAACTCAGTAAATTGTACGTTGCGAATCTCGAAGGTGAGTTGGCGAGAGATACCGTGTATCACGTCCTGCCAGGAGTTGCTGAACTCCTGGCACGACTGGTCGAGGAACCGAATGTTGTCATCGGCATACAAACTGGCAACATGGAGCCCGCCGCTTGGCTAAAGCTTCGACGTGGGAACCTGGCACAATTCTTTGAATTTGGAGGCTTCGGTTCCGATCATCAGGAGCGCAGTGAGTTCATCCGACAGGCGATAGCACGGGCAGAGCGACTCACCTCCCGTGCTCAGTTCTCAGACATAACCGTCATTGGAGACGCGCCACAAGATATTCGAGCCGGACAGAAGGTGGGCGCAAGAGCTATTGCAGTGAGCACCGGCTCAAGCCCCCAAGCAGAGCTTGCGGCATGCAAGCCGGATCTCCTCCTAGAGAATATGGCCGACACAGCTCGTTTGCTCAAAATTCTTTTGTAAGATGCAAACACTTACCCGGTGATACGTTCAGATATCGCTCACCGTCTGAGCTATGTGTGAAGCAACTTTGGCATGACTATTGATTAGTGGGCACCACGGGATCGTGGATACTCAGTATGTGGGGGTGTGGAAAGTGGCTGAGAAATGGACCCAGGTTGGGTCGCACACAAAATATTTTAATCTGTTAGAGCTCACCGAAGGTTGTAGCTTGAAACAATGTGTGGAGGCACATAAACGCCTCCTGCTCAAATGGCATCCCGACCGATTTCCCGAAGGAGATCCTCGCCGTGATACCTCAATTCGAAAAATTCAAGAAATAAATACCGCATTCGACAAGCTGAGAGATGCATTTCACCAAGAGAACTCGATTCATTCGCAGGTCGAACAAGAGACGAGTCACGAAGAAAAACGTCTCCAGAAACTATCTCGTCTCCCTACCACGATCACAAAAGTCATCAACGACTAGCTTGCTAGGCTACCTATGGTGTAGGCATCGAACGCAAAGTGGTGCGAGCTTGGCGCGCCCACGCTCTCTCAGCTCGCTTGATATATTTGGGGGAATTTTCGTGATCAAGGAGTGCCTCTTCCAACATCGTCCGAGCATCAGCTGTTTGATTCTCTTGCTGAAGAAATTGCGCGAGCATCAATGTATGTCGCAGCCGCTGACTCTTTCGAACTATTCGCTGCATCAACTCAATTGCTTTATCACGCTCATTTGTCTCCCAGTATGATTCTGCAAGACTCACTCCCGGAGAATAATCCTCGTAATTGAAATCTCGCTCGACTAATTCCTCGAGCGCCTGTATCGCCTCTTGTGTCTGCTTCGTCTCCATCAAACATCGCGCTAGACCAAACAAGGCTCGTTTCTCATCAGAATCGGTCTGCAAGATTTCCTTAAACAAGTCAGCGGATTGCTGAAAATTTCCGTGGTCATGAAGCGCCTGAGCGAAGAGCAATCGATTCTGCAAACTCGGACTTCGAGTAGCCCGATACTCAAGCTCTTTGAGCGTAACTTTCTTTCTGAGAAATGTGCCGCGTAATCGCTGGAATTGTGGATCGTGAATCTTATGGGTGAAGAAATAAGCCCATTCTCCAAACGGCATAAGAATAATCCAATACCAATGGGCACGTACCCCGCGGTTAACCGCGTCAATCAGCATCCATATCGAAAAAGCAGACTGAAGTACAAATAATATATGCATAGATACGTCTGTGCCCGTTGTTCGTATCAATCATCGGCGAAACGCCGAGAATTGTTGACCTCTATTTTCTATACCTATTTTTTGAATAATTACACTAAGCTAATGCGACTAAGCTAATTCGACACTGCGCTAATGCAACACTGCACTAATGCAACACTGAGCTAATGCAACACTGAGCTAATGCAACACTGAGCTAATGCAACACTGAGCTATTCCAACAACGAGCGTTGAGTTACATGTCGCATTCTACAGAAGGGTGCCGACATAGACAGTCCACACAGGCTCGCCCACTCGAGTATCATAGGGAGGACCGGCCTCTACCCCATCTGCGGGGACACAAATCTCCTGACGCTCAACTTCCATTCCTGCGTCGGTAAATGCAGCCAGGTACTTTTCAGCGGGAGGATAAAATTCCCGGATCAAGCTCTCACCAGCGGGAACGCAACGAGCATAGGGGCCTTCATCAGTCTTAGGTTCATACAAGGACTCTGCCCAGTCAGTATTAATGACGGCAACTAACACCCGACCTCCACGACGGACAACTCTCGCAAATTCAGAAATCGTTTTAACGGAAATCTCTGGAGGCAGGTGCATCAAAACGCTGATACAAATAACCCAATCAAACGAATGAGACTCGAGATCAAATGGTCTCGTCAAATCGAGACTGCGAAACTCTACGCGATCATCTGCAACACGTGATCTGCCTCGTGCAAGCAGCTCTTCGTTGACATCCCCCGCAGTAATTGTACTCGGTTCGAGTCGACATAGGCGTTTCGTAAACCCTCCCGGGCCACAACCAGCTTCCAACACGCGACTATTCGCAATGCCGTTTTCCGCCAGGTAGGATAAAACTCCACGATGAAGAATGCGATGAGTGAGAGCGCCTTGGATCTGAAAGATGGCGTTGGCAAACTTGCCCTCTTTCGGTTTGACGTATTCGTTCCCGCTCATAGGCTCCTCTCTTCTGCTACGCTCCAGAATACCGCGCCCAGGTCCAGAATTCAATAATTCAGTTTAAGTCAAAAATTGTCGCACACTTGCGACAAGCGACTCAATCGAATTTGTTTCTGCAACCGCCACAACGTGAAAGCCAAGTTCCCGAGCAATGAGTGCCGTCTTATCACCCAAGACTGCCACGGGTATACTCCCGACGTGAGTTATGAAATCAGCATCTCCCAACACCTCAACCCCCAGTGTGACGAAGTTCTTAACGGTTTGAGAACTGGCAAAGAGTAGGAGATCGAATTGAAGTTCTCGTCTCGATAGAGCCGCAACAAGCTCCATTTCCGCAGCGGACAGTTTCGGAAGGCCGCTCCTATACACCTCGTACTTCGCAACGAAGAGCCCCTCACGCGAAAGCCGCTGCGGCAGTACCTCACTTGCTAAATCTCCACGAAGCAGCACAACGCGAGTCGAACTTGCTGAACGAGTGAGAGAAGAAAGAAACTCTTCGGCAAAGTCTTCTGAGCTCGCGCCTGAACCGACGAATGTGGGTTTAATACCTAAATCTCGGAGAACTCGTGCCGTCTTCTCGCCAATAGTCGCCACGCGAACCGTAGTGAGATCAAACAATGGCGAGATCGGGTGGACTCCATTCGCACTAGTAAAGATAACCCAATCATCTGCTGACAATTGAGTGAGTGCTGAGACGATTTCAGAGAGATTCTCGCTTGGTTGCAGCTCCAAGCAAGGAAGATGTTCGACGGTGGCACCCTCCGCTTCGAGCAAGCTCGTTAAGGCGGCACTTTGTTGATGCGCTCGTGTATTGAGTATTCGCCTGCGTCTCATTTTACAAGGCTCGTTCTGTTTCTTTCACAGCAATAACACTCTGCAACTCTAGCAACAACGGCTCAATTGCAGAAAGGTCACTTGCTGTATGCCCCAAGAATTGTTCCGAGAGCAGCGCCACTCGACTGAAGAGATCTACATAGTGTTTGTTGCTGCGCTTTTCGCCACCAGCGATGAGTACAGCTGATTTTTCGAGAATTTCCTTGAACACGAGCCTTCGCTGTTCTGAATCGAGCGAAGCGGAAATTAATTTCATTAACGCGTATACTCGAAAGCGATCCATCGCCGGCTCGGCCCGAGAGAGTTGATCTGCATGGCCACCGTATTTCCGCACGAGCACCTCTTCAACTAAACCAACAGGATACTGTGCGGCTATGCGCAGCCACAGGTCGTAGTCTTCACACACGCGCATACGCTCGTCGAAGCCACCAACCCGATCGAACAGAGTACGCCGCAACAATACTGAGGAAGGACTGATACAGCAGAGCTTCAAGCAAGCGGCGAAGGCATCTCCACTCGGCTTCGCATGGATTGCTCGCTGATTGACAAAGCGCCCCTTTCGAATCCACTCTTCGTTGCTCTGACAAATCTCTATATCCGGATACTGTTTGACGAACTCAATCTGTCGCTGGAGTTTATCGGGAAACCATTCATCGTCGGAATCTAAGAACGCAATCCAACTACCTGATGACTGCTGCACACCGACATTGCGCGCTGCCGCAACACCGCGATGCGAAACACGAAGATACCGCACACCACGCTCGGCTAAAAACTGCTGCAACTCTGACATGTCTTGATCGGACCCATCGTCAACCACAATAAGTTCGTAGTCACGATACCGTTGCTGGAGAACTGACTCTGCGGCACGACGAGTCCATACAGAGCGATTATGAGTGGGAAGGATAACTGAGACCTTCATCGCGCAACACTCACTCTGCTGGATCGACCAATGCTCCAATTGCATCGCAGAGTTCTGTAACCCCACGCTTTTTCTTCGCACCGGCGCTCGTTAAGAATACCGACTGCTTCGAGACATCGAGGGAATCTGCCGCCAAGGTTCGGCAACTTGCCAACTTATTATTGGAAAGCTTGTCTGTTTTGGTAAGGACAAATAGTTTTTCTGCCGGAATATCGAGATGGAAGAACCAGGATTCTTGATCAGAAACGTCTCGACGGGAATCAGAGAGCAACGTCAAAACAGAAACCGTCTCTCGCGAAAGCAAATAAGAAGAAATTAACTTATCCCAATGCTTGCGCATTGCCTTTGGAACGTTCGCATGGCCGTACCCCGGCAAATCGACAAAATAGGTTTCAAAATCTCTTCGCTCACCCGATTCGACCGACTCTGCGATCATCCGAACTGTGAAAAAATTGAGCAGCTGCGTACGTCCTGGGGTTTTACTTACGCGAGCCAGCGCTTTCTGCCCACAAAGTGAATTCAACAAGGTCGATTTACCTGAATTCGATCTTCCGGCAAACACGATCTCCGGGCGATCGGCTGGAGGCAGCTGATGAAGCGCATCGACGCTGAGCAAAAAATCGGCTTCTGCAATCCGATATCGAATTGACTCTCGGGAGTCGCTCACTGATTAACTTGCCCCATATCTGCAGCAGTATTCGGATCCGATTCAAGTCGTTGCTGAAGCGCCCGAATTTCTTCAGACAGCCGACTTTGCGAGCGAACCATGCGAATAACAAAAATCGCCAGAATTCCCCAAATTACGCTGTAGCCAAAAAATAAATCGAGATAAGTATTTGGCACTTCCATCTACGCGGTCTCCTCAAACTACGAGCGCAGTCTTCGCTGTAGTGACTGCTTCTCATCCATCAATAACAAAGTCTGTAGCTTGCTCAACATCAACCAAAAGGAAAGGAGAATAACTGAAACATTTGCAAGGATCAGGGTGTAGACAAAGCTTGCATCCCGCAGGCCGCGCTTCGCCACCACTTCCGGGTGAAGCTGCTGCGACTGATCCAACAATTTAATTGAAAAGATAACCAAAGGAACATTTACTGCGGCAAGAATTCCAAGCACGGCCGCAAAGTTGCGCTGTCGCGGATGCTCAGTCAGCAACATTCGCAGCAAAAGATACGAGAGCAAAAGCAGCCAGAGCACTAAAAACGAGACGAGCCGTGGCTCCCAACGCCACCAAGTGTTCCAAGCCGAATGACCCCAAATCATTCCCGAGGCCAGCACAACGGAACAAAATACGAAGGCGACTGATCCCGCTGCCTCAGCTAATCGGTCCCATTGCACAACTCGTTTGGACAAGTACATGATACTGGCGACAAACAGCACCGCAATCATCGCATAAGCGGCCATTGCCGCACCGACATGAAAGTAGAAGATTCGCTGCACTGCCCCCATCACCTGTTCATTGGGCACCACCATAAAGATACAGTACTGCGTCAGAGTTATGGCAACCACAACGACGAGAGGAAGTACACGCCTCAGCCAGAGACTCGAAAGAAGGGTTTGTGCAGAAAGAAGTTTTTGTATGTCCATAACTTCAAAAGGTATAGCATTTATCGCGTGACGTGCTCAAACAGCAGCCACGATAAGGTAATAGAAATCACGTCAAAGCCGCACACGAGGGCAAACCAGAAGCTACTCATCTCGATGCTTCCGGAAGCGATAACCTCGCGGGTGAGAAAAACCGCACCGGCCAACAACGGCAAACAAAGTGGAAAGAGCATTATCGGCAACAACACCTCGCGAGACCTACTGCATACCGCCATCGCCGACAGCAAGGTTCCCAAACCGGCAAAACCGACTGCGGTCAGAAAGACAACGAGGAAGAGAGACCCAGCGACACTATGAAGAGCCACATTGAACAGCAAGCTATGCACAAACAAAACGAGGAGTTGTACTACTACCATAAACAACAAGTTGCTGAAGAACTTGGAGAAGTACAGGAGTGCCGGATCAACTGGAGTCAAGAGCACTCCTTGCATCGCACCATTTTCTTGTTCGGTCAGAAACGAGTAGTTCAACGCCAAGACACCGCTAAACAAAAATATCAACCAGACGATTCCCGGAGTCAACGCCTTCAACTCCTCCTCTCCATATCCGATCTGACGAAACGCAAAACTCGATACCACGACGAGCAACAGTGCAAATCCGAGGGTCGCCAAAAGCTGCGGCGTCGCGCGCCATAGACAGATGATATCCTTCTTCAAGAGTAACTGGAGTTGCCCCGTCATCAATTGGCTCCTCCGTCCGGACGTGTTCCCCCGCTGGCAACCCCTCCTGCGAGTGAATACTCCCTCACGAGGCGACCAGATTCAAGGATGATAGCTCGACTTGCTAAAGACTGTACCCGCTCAATCAAATGGGTGGCAAGAATTGCACTACCGCCGTCTGCGGCGTGCCGCTGTAACAATTCAGTAAGTCGATCGCATCCCTCTTGGTCAAGGTGTGCGTAGGGCTCATCGAGCAGTAGTAGACGAGGCGAACCCAAGAACGTGCGAGCAGCTCCCGCTCGGCGCACCATACCCTGCGAACATTCACGAACTCTGCGGTCCGCGACCGCCGCAAGCCCACAGAGTTCAAGAATTCGATTCACCTCTGCTTTCCTTTCAGAAATCCGGTGCATACCAGCGAGAAATTCCAAGTTCTCGCGAATACTCAGATCGGCATACAGCAAACTGTCCTGCGGGAGATAGCCAATACCATGATCGCGCTTGCAGCTGCGATACTGCTCGGAAGAACTCAGATCCAAGTCACCTATTCGCACAACACCATCATCCGGTAACTGCATGCCAGCCACACATTGCAGAAGCGTCGATTTGCCAGCCCCATTGGAACCGACTATCGCCACAGTTTCTCCCGATTCAATTGAGAAAGTTACTTGATTGAGGGCAGTCAGAGAGCCGTAGTAGCGCGATACTCGTTCGAGAGTGACATACCCCATAAGAAAATTATCTAAGCTGCAACATCCAGAACTTCTGTAGCTTTTCCTTCTGTCTGTTCAACTCCACTCAAGCGGTCGACGATCTCAACACAAGCCATCGCCTCATGGGTGAGCTCGGCTTTACTCTGTTGATAGTCCTCTTCCGAGAGCTTCTCCGAAAGATACTCCTGTTCGAGATCTTCAAGGGCCTGAAGCACTCTCTCTTTTCGCTCAATCGCGTCACGAACAATCTGCACATGCTCTGCGACTCCCCGTTGGTTCTCAGCTTGCTGAAAAAACGGCAGCACAATCGCCCAACTGATAATCAAAGCGAAAAAAAGTGAAACCGCTAACATGACAAGTGATGCAATCGCCATCCCCTTTCCTCCCTACACCGCTGCCGAGCGAGCAGCTCGGTCTGCCGCAAGCTGTGAGACATTTACCGATTCGTGTTGAAACAATCCCTGCCCAATGAGGACAATCGAACCCAGCAATACGACGACACCACCAAACCAGAGCCACACCTGAAGCGGATTGATAAACACCTTAAAAAGCACTGGCATAGTGGTAAGATCATTGCCCGCCTGCCCAGGCGGCACATCGAGCCCAGTGAGAGCCAGATAAAGATCTTCTCGAGGGGTCATACGAAGTTCTACCTCCGTGGTGATTTCTTGACTCGCCCGATACGATCGACGCTCGGGATACATCCAAGCAAGCACTTCAGTGCTCGCGGCATCTCTCACTTCAATTTCTGAGACGAGAGCAACATAGTTATCGAATGCTTCCTGCTTAAGTGATTTCAAAGTGAGAAGATAGCGTCCGACGACGGTTTGCTCATTCACTTTGAGACTGATGTCCTTCTCCGTTTTGTAGGCCATTGATGCAGTAATCGCGACTGCCATAATCGCGACTCCAAGATGAACAAGGAATCCACCATAGCGTCGAGGCTTCCGTTTCACGACTGAAACAAGCCCGCGCGCCACACCATCATCGGTCAGCTGTCGACGAACCTTCAAGGCTCTACGGAATTCAGCTTCTATCGTCGCCAAAACAAATACACTAAGACCGAAGGCAACCGCCGGATAGATCCGTGCTGGGTCAATGACCAAGAACACAATGGTAATTATCGACCCTGCAATGAGCGGTCGCGAAAAAACCCTGAGCAGTGCTTTCTTTGACGAACGACGCCAAGAAATCAGCGGCCCAACACCCATCAGGAAAATAAGTATTAAAAAGAGCGGTACATTCACTTGGTTAAAAAATGGTGGTCCGACCACGCTTTTTTCACCAGCAACTGCTTCACTAATTACCGGAAACATCACACCCCAGAAAGTTGCAAAACAGATGCCGAGCAGCGCAAGGTTGTTAAAGAGAAAAGCCGCTTCCCGGGAAAAATAGCTCTGCAGTTGATTCTCTGGTCTCAAAGAATGACGTCGATAGAACAGCAGTGACACGGTCAGTACGCTCAAGACTGCCAAATACAAAAGAAAGACCCAACCAACATCAGTCTCGGCAAAGGCATGAACGCTTTGGACAATGCCAGAACGGGTTAAAAAGGTACCAAAGACCGTGAGTCCATAGGTGACTACAGAAAGGCAGACATTCCAGACCTTCAACATGCCGCGCTGTTCTTGCACCATGACTGAATGCAGATATGCGGTGCCGGTCAACCAAGGGAGGAAGGAAGCATTTTCAACTGGGTCCCACGCCCAAAAGCCGCCCCATCCCAACTCGATATACGCCCAGTTGCCTCCAAGAATGATTCCGGCAGTAAGAAAGGCCCAAGCAACGAGAGTCCAGCGTCTGGTAAGCCGAATCCAACTATCACTCAGATTACCGCTCGCCAACGCAGCAATACAAAAGGCAAAGGGCACCACAAATCCAGTGAACCCTGTGTAGAGCATCGGTGGATGAATCATCATCGACGGGTTCTGCAAAAGGGGATTCAGACCATTCCCGTCAAGGAGCGGAGTCGCGTGAGGAACCAATCGAAAGGGATTTGTAAGAAAAGTAACAACGACTAAAAAGAATCCGGTCGCACCGCTCAACACCGGGACTACCCATGCGAGAAGATCTCTCGGTACTTTGTGCGAACGCCATACCACGGTCGCCGCAAAAATCGTCATAATGACTGCCCAGAGCAACATCGAACCATCCATTCCACCCCAAATGGCGGAAAAGAGATACATCGGCGGCATCGCATTATTCGAAGTTTGCCACACATACACATATCGATAATCGTGAACGAGAAACGCTTGCGCGAGCGCCAGAAAGGAGACGACTGAAAACAAACAACAGAGATAGACACTGTTCCTCGCAGACCGAATCAGCGATTGTTTCCCGGATTTTGCACCCCAGAATCCAGCAAGCAATCCGTACATCGATAGCAACCATGCGCAAACCAGCGAAAAGTGTCCCAAGTCAATCATTATCGGTATCTACTATTCAGAATAAGAGTAAGTCTGCTCAGTGCTATTCTTTGCAGCACCCGGAACAGGAGGTTCATATTTTGACGGACATTGGGTCATGAGCGAAGAAGCGGCAAACGTCGTCCCGTCATAGTCGCCCTCTAAAATAACGTCACGTCCATTCTTGAGCGTGTCGGGGATATTTCCCTCATACACGACCGGAATAATCTCGCTCGCAGCATCGGTAATATCTCGCACCTTAAAGTGTACCTGGCGCGTGGGTTGGCTCAGATAGCGAATCTCGTCTTCGGCGACTCTTGCTCCGAGCCGCACAGAGCTTCGCTCACTGCCCTCAGTGACCAACTCTTTCACCGTTACAACTGACTTCGCGGTACTGGAGACTGCAGAGTACATCAACACTGACAAAGTGCCTGCAACAACCACGATGGCGATTAAAAACTTAGAATTCATATGCAAATATCGGCGTTTGAAGTAGCGGCATTGTATACTTCATTAGGGGGTAAAAGCCAACGTATAGACTGTTGCTGGGAACTGCTGAGAACTAAAACCGACTTAATTGAAGCAAAAAGCTAGGGACCAAGCGGCTGGATCACTCGAATGCCAAGTTCTCGCTTTACTTCGCGGATTTTCTTATCAATATGATCGGTTATCCACTTTGCATCCCACCACTCTTCCGGTCGAACTGGAACGCCGTGTAGACGAAACTGAAAACCAACTCCCGACTTAGGTATGAGGCCGCTTGCGCCGGCGCGTCCTACGACGCCTCCCTTGGCCAATTCGTCACCTTCAGTACACTCGTAGGAGGCTAGATGACTATACATAGTCGAAAGTCCAAAGCCGTGATCAACAATCACCGTCTTGCCGTAGGGGCCGAACTCGTCGACAAAAACAACTTTTCCGGAATTTGCTGCGCCAACGGCACGCCCGGATGGCGCAATATACAACAGCTCTTCAACTCTCGTTGTTCCAAGAAGCGTATCTTCAAACATCCAATTAAGAGTATCGCCGAATCGCAACGAAAGTTGTCTTCCAGGAGGTCGACCAAAAACACCTCGCCAAAACATTTGTCCCTTCGGTCTTGCAAACAGCGGCTTTGCCGCCTCTTCGACCAACTTCCGGTATTCCTCGTTTACCGCAGTAAATCGCTCTACTCGTTCGCTATTCTTTATCGCAGGAAAATATTCCCTTTCACTTACTCCACCAACTTTCGGCTCGGTGAGCAGATATTGTTCATAGGTTCTTTCAACTGCTTGCTCGAGAAACGCTTGAGTGACCTTCAATGTGCGAACAGCACCCTTCCGCTCACGAACCCGATAGTAAATCGAAGTCGTCGTCGTGTTCCCGACATTGTCTCGGGCAAGAAGTCTGATTTTACTTTGATCTGAATCAAAATCGAGCGGAATGGCAAACAGTGCAAAATATACGTCAGGAGTTTCTCTAAAAGCTGAATCTAAGGAAATCGCCGGAAATCCGGGGAATAAGAGCGAACCAACAATGATCCCACTGAATGCATTGGAATCATTCGTGAGCCGATAAAACACCAACTCAACTCCCCCCTGAACTGCGTTATGCTGCTTCGTCAGTACTTCAATTTCGGGAAACTCATAGTCAATTTGAAGTTTCGCGGAAGCACGAGACGTATTGCTCCAGAAACTGCGATCAAAAGCGATGACAGTTATCTGTAGATCTCCTTCATACAAACCCAGCTCCTTGGCATTAATCGGAATCTGAATAAGATCGTCAGTTACTTTTGTCGGATAACTTTTGCGAAAAAGATCTCTTGTTTGTTTCGCCTGAGTCGCTCGCACGATTACCTGATCGAGGCCAGCTCCAGCATCACCTACCTGAATGGTCAACTCAACTGGCGTGGTTCCAATGCCAAAGGGAGGATCCGGAATGCTCACCACTGGAGCGGTACGCTCCGCAATGCCGTTGTAAAAATTACTTACCGCATCGTGAACCCGAAAATAAAGCGCGAGAGAAAGTAAGATGCCTAAAAAGAAAATGACAAACCCCATCCGCGAGCGTTTGCGGACGGTGGGTTTCCCCGTGCCAAATGGTCCAAATCCAGGCGTGCTATCAGCCATTCTGCTTGCTCATACCCTTGCTGGTTAAGGAGTTCCCCCATTCGATCACATTTCAAGCCGATCGGACAGAAACTCTTTGAGCTTAGCCTTGAGACGGCTCTCAATCTGTCGAATACGCTCCCGGCTCACACCAAATTGGTCGGCTATTACTTGGAGTGTCACTGGGTCCTCTGTAAAGAGGCGCTGGTCAATAATGACCTTCTCCTTTTCGTCAACCTGATCCTTAAACTGTAACACCGCCTCGCGCAAGACATCATCGAATTGCTCCTGTACTACCACCTCTTCTGCGGTATCAGCCTCATCTGCCAGCACCCCGTGGAGATCGAGCGCATCATCGCCCTGGCCAACTGGCTGATCGACACTCATATCGGGTAGCGCCAGCCGTTGTTGCATCTCTATAACTTCGGACTCCTTCACATCAAGTCGCTCAGCAAGCAGCTTGGCTTCGGGTACAAATCCCTCGCGTTCAAGTTTCTGCTTCTCCTTCATGAGATTAAAGAACAACTTTCTCTGTGCTTGTGTCGTACCGACCTTCACTAAGCGAACGTTATTAATGAGATAACGGAGCATATAGGCGCGGACCCAATACACGGCATACGAAGGAAAGCGCACTCCTCGAAATGGGTCGTATTTCTTTACTGCTTCGAGTAAGCCAATGTTCCCTTCTTGCACCAAGTCCAAAACGTTCTGCACATTCCTCTGATACTCGCGGGCAATCATCACGACGAGCCGCAGGTTCGCGAGGACCAGTTTGTACCCCGCCGCTTTGTCACCATCTTGAAAGCGCAGAGCCAACTCATGCTCCTCTTCTCGTGTGAGAGTTGGGAGATGCCGTATCTCTGCCAGATATCGACGCAAGGGGTCATATTGAACGATCTCTTTTGAACTACTTCGTGACTTTTTCTTCGAGGAACTTGTGGTAGCTGGAACGAGATCTTTGGGATCTGGAATGAGTTCCGCATCAAGCTCGGGCACGTCCGACTCTGAATCATCTGAATCAGCTGAGACAATTTCTGGCTCAATCGCTTTGGAAACTTTCTTTTTTCTACTCATCTACTCGCATGCTAGCTGTTGCAATAAAAAAAGCTGG
Source organism: uncultured Bdellovibrionales bacterium (assembly GCA_965366815.1). Lineage (GTDB taxonomy): Bacteria > Bdellovibrionota_C > UBA2361 > SZUA-149 > SZUA-149 > CBDUGV01. Next base: position 39,200 of record CBDUGV010000005.1, read on the forward strand.
GCGAGCAAAGAACAAACTGCTGTCTCAACCCGCAATACTCGTTTACCCATTTGAAACGGCGAAAACCCCTGCTCGACGAACCAGCGCTCTTCGCGCTCAGACCAACCTCCCTCTGGACCAACGCCCAAGACTACTCGAGAGGTCTCGAGGAGAGAACGCTGCAATCCCAGCTGTGGGAGCGAGCTTTCAGCAGAGGGGGTCGCCAAGAGTTTAAAATCCATTTCCGGCGGCAGCTGCAAATCCGAAAACGCACGACAAACGACTACTTCCGGAAGGGCGGTGCCCATTCCCTGCTCGAGTCCAAGAAGTAAATGAGCTCGCAATCGCTCTGGCTGCAGTACTTTAGAACTAAAATAACTCTTCTGCGCCCTGTGAGCCGCCGTTAAGATAAGCCGACGCACGCCGTAGGTAGCCGCAGTTTCAAGCACCTTCTTTAGGGTTTGCGGACGGGGCAAGCCAAGAACGATACTTATGTCCATTGTCGCGTCGCAGGGCGCGAGTGGCCCCACCTCGAGCACGACTTCGCTCTTATCGACCGCAAGTACAGTCGCCTGCCCGGCTGGACCATCAATTTGCCCGACCCGTAGAAGAAAACCCGGCTCCACTCCCTGTATCTCGCGCAAGTACTCGCCTCGCTTGGCAGGCAAGCGCAGTATGCGATCAGCACCAAGTTCATGCGCTTCGAATAACACCAGGTTCATTTACCCACTAAGCCCCTCGACAAAGTCCGTACGTTCATGCTTAAACCGGTAGTCAATATATTGAGCGAAAATATCAATTTTGCTTCGCTACTGATATATTATTTAGAGCAAAAAACATATCAGAATCAGCGGAAAACCACGAATTAAGTTCACCTCATGTCTGAAAACACTACTCAAGAGCAAGCCAATATTGAATCCCTGGAAACCATTGTGTCACTCGCAAAGCGACGAGGATTCGTTTTCCCGTCCAGTGAAATATACGGTGGCATAGGATCCTGCTACGACTATGGTCCACTCGGAGTTGAGCTCAAGCGGAATGTAAAAGACGCGTGGTGGCGGTCAATGGTTCAATTGCGTGACAATATTGTCGGCATTGACGCGAGCATCATCATGCATCCGCGAGTTTGGGAAGCCTCAGGCCACGTCGCTGGCTTTACTGACCCGATGGTTGAGTGTGGCCGCTGCGGCACGCGAGTGCGCGCCGATCATCTGGAAGATGAGAACTGGCCGATCTGCGCCAAGGGAAAAAAGAAAGAAAAATGTGACTTTGGCGAGCCACGGGCCTTTAATTTAATGTTTCAGACCCACCTCGGGCCCGTACAAGATTCAGCCCATGTGGTTTATCTTCGCCCGGAGACGGCCCAGGGCATATTCGTCAATTTCCTCAACGTCATAGACTCGACTCGGGTCAAATTGCCCTTTGGCATCGCCCAGCAGGGGAAATCGTTTCGAAACGAGATAACGACAAGACATTTCACCTTCCGCACCTGTGAGTTCGAGCAGATGGAGATGGAATTCTTCTGCAAACCTGAAGAGGTGAAGGAGTATTACGAGTATTGGAGAAAGACTCGGATTGATTGGTTTATCGATCTTGGAGTCTCTGAGCAACGATTGCGTTTGCGAGATCACGCCGATGACGAGTTGGCCCACTATTCAGTGGCTTGTGCAGATGTCGAATACTTATTCCCGTTCGGTTGGTCCGAGTTGGAAGGCATCGCCTGCCGTGGCGACTACGATCTCGGCAAGCATAGTGAACACAGCGGAAAGCAACTGCTCTGGAGAGACCAGCAATCCGGTGCAACCCTGACACCACATGTGATCGAACCTGCATTAGGAACTGACCGCGCATTGCTGACCTTCCTCATCGACGCGTACTGCGAAGAGGAAATCGACGGCAACACGCGAGTGGTGATGAAGTTTCATCCTCGCCTTGCGCCGACGAAAGTTGCAGTATTTCCGCTTCTGAGAAAAGACGGCCACCCGGAGAAAGCAACCGAGGTCTACAATATATTGCGCGAGCGATACGCCGCGATCTACGACGACGGTGGAAACATTGGCCGCCGCTATCGTCGACAAGACGAGGCGGGAACACCTGTGTGTCTCACCGTTGACCATCAAACGATGGAGGATGACTCGGTAACCCTCCGCGATCGAGACAGTTTAGAGCAACGCCGCGTCAAGATATCCGACTTGATCCAACAGCTGCACAATCAACTCGGATTCTAGCCCCGAAAGATGTGCAAGCGTTCTCATCGCATGTCCAAAGGCTTGCCACAGCCCCCCTCAGCGGACTCTGCGCTCCTCTGAGAAGCCTCTGCGCTATAAAAAATAGACACTCGGACTACCGACAACACTCAGTCTCCCCCTAAGAACGATACCAGTGCCCTAACCTGCTACATACGTAGAACTGACGATTTTTCTAGTTAACTAGCAGCCTGCACGGCGGGAAATCGACTCGACTTTTGCTATCACGTCTCCGTCATCCGATTCGTTCAGATACCACTAACTAGCCGGGTATAAACGTCTTTTTCACGGCGCGGCAAATTTTGCCCTTGACTAAGGGTTGTGCCGTATTTCGCCACAAATCACCGATAAAGTTTTCAATACCTTATTCCGATACCAGAGACTGTGCCGTTGCTTGTCAGCAGGGCGCAAAAATTGTCGCTTTGTAGTGGGCAGGTGAAAGAGCAGAGCGACCTCAACAGCGAGAGCAAAGCATGTCTTCAAGAATCGGTGATCTGCTCCTTCAGCAGGGCATAATAGATGAAACGCAACTAGCGCAAGCCGTTGAGCAAGCTGCTGGTGCCGGCGAATTAATCAACTCGTCCCTCACGAAACTTGGTTTCATCGAGGAAAGCGAGCTCACCAGTCTTATCAGCAAGCAATACGGGCTGCCGATCGTAAATCTCGAAGAGCATGACGTTGATATCGATGTCATCACACTCATTCCACAGCACTTGGCGGTAAAACATCATATTCTCCCGCTGGAGCTCATTAATTCCACACTCACCGTGGCAATGGTTGATCCATCGAACATTATCGCGCTCAACGATGTAAAGTTCATAACCGGCTACGATGTCAGAGTCGTACTCGCCACTACGACCGATCTCAAGACCAAGCTCGAGAAAACCTTCGAAGAAGATGTCTCCTATGAGGGTATCTTTGAGGATTTCGATGATGACGTCGAAGTTGTCGAAGGTGGCGATGACATTGACCTTGGCGCGCTTGAGAAACAAACCGAAGACGCGCCGGTTGTTAAGCTGGTCAACGCGATCTTGACTGATGCGATTAAGAAAGGGGCTTCAGATATTCACCTTGAGCCTTATGAAAAAACATTTCGAGTCCGATTCCGGATTGATGGTGTGCTCTACGAAATCATGAAGCCACCACTGAAGCTGAAGAACGCTCTCACGTCGCGAATCAAAATTATGGCCGAACTCGACATTGCTGAGCGACGGCTTCCGCAGGATGGTCGAATCAAGCTAAAACTCGGTAACCGACGCGAAATGGACTTTCGAGTCAGCGTACTACCGGGTCTGTTCGGTGAGAAAGTGGTCCTGCGACTCCTTGATAAGTCAAATCTCCAGACGGATATGACGAAGCTGGGTTTCTCGGAGCAACAGCTCACTCATTTCAATGAAGCGATACAAAAACCCTATGGGATGGTACTTGTTACTGGACCAACTGGTTCTGGTAAGACCACCACACTGTATTCTGCGCTCGCAGAACTCAACAAATCAACGGTTAACATTTCGACTGCCGAGGATCCGGTGGAATTTAACCTCTTTGGTATCAACCAAACTCAAATGCACGAGGATATCGGTCTTAACTTTGCCGCTGCACTTCGTAGTTTTCTCCGTCAGGATCCCGACATCATCATGGTCGGTGAGATTCGTGACTACGAAACCGCTGAGATTGCAATTAAAGCATCTCTTACCGGTCACTTGGTGTTATCCACCCTTCACACCAACGACGCTCCTTCGACTATCAACCGACTTCTCAATATGGGGGTTGAGCCTTTCCTTGTCGCATCTTCGGTAAACATTGTGGTTGCCCAACGACTTGCACGACGAATTTGTGAGGATTGCAGAGAGAAACTCGACCTCAGTCCGGATGCGCTGATCGATGTTGGCGTACCGGCTGCTGAAGCGAAACACCTCGAAATATTTCATGGCACAGGTTGCAACAAATGCTCGAACACTGGCTACAAGGGGCGAGTCGCACTCTACGAATGTATGCCTATGTCCGAGGGGCTCAAGGAGCTCGTTCTCAATGGAGCATCTTCAGCAGAGATCAAACGAGAAGCAATCAAAGAAGGGATGTACTCGCTGCGTATGTCCGGAATTGAAGCACTTCGAGTAGGGACGACCACGGTCGAGGAAGTACTCAGAACAACAGCGAATGACTAACAACTAAATATACGCGAACCGACGAGAGGAACAAGCGATGCCTGTCTTTGTATGGGAAGGTAAGACAAGTGACGGTAAGAAAGTCAAAGGCGAGATGGAGGCAGTCAGCCAACAGCATGTCTTTAACGCACTCCGTGGCAAAAAAATCACACCGGCAATCAAGAAGATTCGGCCGAAGGGTGCAGGTCTTGATCGCGAGATAAACATCCCGGGCTTTGGTCCCAAGGCAAAGATGCGGGATGTCGTGATCTTCACTCGCCAGTTTGCGACGATGATCGACGCCGGTCTTCCGTTGGTTCAAGGGATTACAGTACTCGGGCAACAGCATGAGAATCCTGCTATGCGCAAGTGCCTGATGGATGTCAAGGAACGAGTAGAATCTGGCGGAACGCTCGCCGAAGCCTTGTCGCATCACCCGAAAATCTTCGACGACCTCTTTGTCAACATGGTCGCAGCCGGGGAGACTGGTGGTATTCTAGATATCATCCTGGAGAGGCTCGCTATCTATTTGGAGAAAATGGATCAGCTGAAGCGCCAGGTAAAAACGGCAATGATCTATCCAGGTGTTGTTGTTTCGGCTGCCGCTATCGTAACCTCAATTCTCTTAATTTTCGTTATTCCCACATTTGCAGATATGTTCTCGGATTTTGGTGCCGCACTCCCCGCACCTACGAGAATGGTAATGTCGATGTCGGACTTCTTTGTAAAATACTATCTCGCGATATTCCTGAGCTTTGGAATATTTATCTGGTTGTATAAACGCTTTTCCAACACCGACCGCGGGAAAGAAGTACTACACCCTCTGTTTCTCAAATTGCCGGTCTTCGGAGAAATCATCCGCAAAGTTGCGGTTGCACGGTTTACCCGAACGCTTGGAACCATGCTGAGTTCAGGTGTCCCGATCCTTGAAGCGCTGCGAATCTGCGCACGCACGGCTGGAAACAAGGTTGTGGAGAAAGAAGTCACAAACGTCCAGAACGGTATTTCTGAAGGAAAGGCAATCGCTGAACCGCTAAAAGACTCAACGATTTTTCCACCGATGGTAGTGCAAATGATCGCAGTCGGTGAATCAACAGGTGCACTTGATGCGATGTTGAGCAAAGTCGCAGACTTTTACGAGAGTGAAGTAGAGAACGCGGTAAATGCGATGAAGCAGCTGATCGAACCGATCATGATTCTCGTGCTTGGAACCCTCATTGGTGGTCTCGTAGTCGCTATGTATCTGCCGATCTTTAAGCTCGGTTCTGTCATCTAGCCTTCTACTTCTCAAGAAACGCGAACACAGTTAGAGCTATGGGCGAACAAGAAACATCGAAAGTCGACGGTAAGTCAAAGCAGCGCCTCGAAACACTTCGAGACAGCCTTTCGCTTCGTTCAGTTCAAGAGTTCTTCATCACGCCGAGCCAGGTTCTGCCACCGGACACGCTCCGTTCAATGCTCGAGCAACTTATTCTGATTCGTGTGGTTGTCCTCTCGCTTATTATGAGTGCGAGTGCCTGGGAAGGCCTCACTTCGCTGTCTTCCTTGGTTGAAAAAAAGATCGTCTTCGTCACCATCGCTTTGACGTATGCAATTTCACTGGCAAATGCGATTCTCCTGCGAAATAGCAAGACACTTCGCGGCTTTGCCTACGGGCAACTGACCATTGATGTACTGCTCTCGAGCCTGGCGATTTATGCGACCAGTTCACCGGTAATGATATCGTTCTATCTCTTTGTCATTGTCGCTGCTGCTTTCCTGCTCGGCAGAACAGGTGCCGTACTGGTCGCTGCGCTCAGTGGTATAAGTTACGCTGCTATAACCTTGTTAGGCGACGTGCTGAGATCCTCCCCCTTAGATATCCTCGGGGTCTATACCTCCTTAGTAGTCATTGCATTGGTAAGCTCCTACATTGCAAAACGATTGGAACTCGCCGGAGCAACAATTGCCTCTCAGGAGAAAGATCTCTCTGATTATAGTGCCCGGCAACGCCAACTCTTTGATGGCTTATCAGAAGGGGTGATCACTCTTGATTTGAACGCCACAATCACGAGTATTAACGAGGCCGCGAAAGCAATCATTGGCCTCTCGGAATTAGGAGCTGAGCATTTCGTCGGCAAGCCGCTTCAACAAGTATTTGTAGACGATGCTTCAAAAGACATCTCCCGAGCGGTCAGTTCCTCGCAGCCCGGAAAAGACATCACTTCCGAAATCGCATTAACGAGACCAGGGGATACCTCAGAGGTATTTCTTTCCTATAGCGTCACAACCCTCAGCGACAGCAGCGGCGGGCAGAGTGGCAAAGTACTTCGCTTCTCAGATGTCAGCCGCCTCCATAGCATTCAAGAGCAACTCGATCTTCATGAGCGGATGACAGCCCTTCTTGCTGAAACTCAAGCACACAAGGCAAGCGGTACGTTTAATCGGCCACATGGCATTCGAATGATTGGCACAAGCCCCGCGATGGAGCGAGTCTATCAACTCGTAGAGCGAGTTGCTGCAAGTGATGCTTCCTTGCTCATAAGCGGTGAAAGCGGCACAGGTAAAGAACTCATTGCTCGAAGTGTCCACGAGCAAGGACCTCGAGCTCATAAGCGATTTGTTGCAATTAACTGCGGTGCGATTCCCGAGAACCTCATTGAAAGCGAGCTATTCGGTCACAAGAAAGGGGCATTTACGGGGGCAGTTGTCGATAAACTCGGTTTGTTTCAAGAAGCTGAGGGCGGAACCGTATTCCTCGATGAAATCGGCGAACTCCCCCTTCACCTTCAAACAAAACTGCTGAGAGTGCTACAAGAGCGAACGATTCGAGCTGTTGGCGGAACGAGAGACATCCCGGTAGACGTTCGAATTTTAGCCGCAACCAATCGCGATTTACGTGAAGAAATCAGCGAGAATAGGTTTCGTGAAGATCTCTACTATCGACTCAATGTAGTAAACATTGTTGTTCCGCCGCTTCGCGACAGAAGAGAAGACATACCCTTGCTGGTTCAACATTTCATGCAAGCCGCAGCTCAAGGGGATGAGCAAATCGCCCAAATATCTCCCGAGGCTCTACAGATTCTCAACAACTACGATTTCCCTGGCAACATACGTGAGCTTGAGAACTTAATCGAACGAGCACTCGTACTCGGAGGCCAAGCGATCCTCCCGAGCCATATCCCCGAAGAAGTTCGCAATTTCGGAGCACAGGATCACAGCTCAAACGGTTTTTCTGGAAACCAGCAAGGTAATCGCGAAACTGAAATTCGAATTCTTCCAATAGATCTAGAAGGCGAACTCGCCCGACTGGAGAAAGACTACCTCAACCGTGCCCTGGCGGAATCTGGCGGTGTGAAGAAGCAAGCAGCAGAGCTACTCGGCCTTAACTTTCGTTCTTTTCGCTATCGGCTCAAAAAATACGGCCTTCAAGAGCAAGACTAGTTCAGCCGATCCTCTCTATCGCGACCTCAATGATGCGATCCGATCGCAGCTAAAACGCACTACACCTTTGCACTACTAGCCCCTCGCGGCCGACAACCCTACATGAACATCGATAGGCTCAGACTCTAACCCCTCAACAGCACTGAGTATTTCACTTCTCTATAAATCTAAGGAAAATAGGTGCAATTTATGCAGACTTTTTTGAACCAGGCACATCTTAAGCCTAACTCACTTTGTCTATAGGAATATCGCGAAATCGGTCTTCATTAAGGGGAAGTTGAGTCCGGGCTAAGAGGTCATTCTGTGTTGGAAGTGACAATTATTGTCGTTGGCTCTGCCAAAGAACAATTTTTGTCGCCAACTGTGTATCAGGGTTATCGCTTAGATCTGTGGTGGGGAAAAGGTGGTGGATAACACTGGACGCTAAGGTCCTGAGAATCAAAGGAATATTAGCCAAGAAATTTGTAAGGGGAATCCCTTACTTTTTCTAAGACTTGGCACTCCTTTTGCTTCTTAGAAGGCGTCCTCGTCGGTTCGCCTGCTGCAAGCAGAGGGCTATCCGGAAGCGCTTTGCGCAGATGGGCACAACTGGAGGGCTCAAAGGAGATGTGAAAACAAAGCCTTTGAGAGTTAGGTAACTTTAATAATGCAAATAATATATTTACGAGGAAACATAGAATGAGAAGCGAAAAAGGTTTTACTCTCATTGAATTACTAGTTGTTGTAGCCATTATTGGTATTTTGGCTGCAATTGCGATTCCTCAGTTTGCTGAGTACAAAACTCGGGCGTTTAACTCCCGTGCTCAGTCTGACTTGAGAAACGCGTTAACGGCAGAAGAAGCGTATTTCGTAGATAACGAAGAGTATGCTGCTTGTGCAGATGCTGCATGTTCAACCACTCTTCCTGGTTTCGTACTCAGTGAAGACGTATCTATCTCGATGATTGTCGGTGGTAGTGCAAACGACGAGTTTGCTGGACAGAGCTGTCACGCTCGTGGAGACCGCGACTATGACTGGCGTTCATCTGGTGCAAACGCAAACATCATGCAGAATACCGCTGTAACAAGCTGTGCTGCAGCAGGAACCTTCTAATTTGAAGTCTCCTAGAACGGTAGCGGCCCCAACGGCCGCTACCGTGTTAAAAAGGAAGCCCATGGGCTTCCTTTTTTTATGGGAAATCAGCGAAATATAGCGATTTCCTTGAAACAACCCCCAGAGCCTTTCCATCTAAATTCATATGGGAAACCGTGGGAAAAATCAGTGGATTCAAGGAAGTGCGAATGTATGCCTGGTGGTATCGCTGCTGGCAGCTACCAGTATCTTCTGGTCTCGCGGAGAACTGCGGCGAATCCAAGCATCAGTTTCCGTCGCCGCCGAGTCTCCCCCACTCTATTTGCCAGAGATAGAAAAAGTCCGAATGATCACATTGGGATTTGATAACTTCGCTGCCGATATTCTCTGGTTCAACACGCTCAACTACTTCGGCAAGCAAATGGCAACTGAGCGCGACTATCGCTGGCTCGGTCATATGTGCCAATTGGTTACCGACCTCAATCCAAAGACTCGACCGATAATAGAGTTTTGCTCGACTATGCTCTCCTGGGTTGCGGATCAAAAAGATCAAAGCACGATAGTTCTAAAAAAAGCGATCGCCGCTGAACCCAACTATTGGCGACATCGCTATCTCCTCGGTTTTAACTATTGGTACTTCCATGAGGACTTCCAAGCCGCAGGAGAAATGCTGCAATCCGCGGCTCAACTTCCAAACAGCCCACCCTTTGTTGCATCGCTCGCAGCCCGTATCACGCTTAACGAGAGCAGCCCTCAGATGGCGATTAGCTTTCTTCAAAACTTAATCAAGCGCGAGCCCGACAGAAACGCAAAAGCGGCGCTCGAAGAAAAACTCAAGCTCGCGATCATCAGTCTCGACCTTGAGCGACTTCAAGAGATTGCCAATCGCTACGAGAAAGAAAAGGGAAAGAAAGCTGAAAGTCTGCAAGAGATAGTCGAAGCCGAACTATTGCCTCATATTCCATTCGACCCATTTGGCGATATTTATGTCATCAACCCGGAAACGCTGCGCCCGGACACAAGCTCATCAAGGAAAGGCTTGGACTTTCCCGGTAAAACAGCGCGGACTGGACTGGCGAGTAAACACTAGAGAGACGATGAACGATATCATTCTCGAAATAGATAGTTTAGTGAAGTCGTTTCGTTCGTATTGGACCTTTCGTCCCATTCCGGCCGTCACTGACGTAAGCTTATCTGTCTACCGTGGAGAGTCCTTTGGCTTTTTAGGTCACAACGGAGCTGGCAAAACCACCACTATCAAATGCATCATGGGACTGATACACAAAACCTCAGGTGCTATCTCGCTCAACGGCGAGGAACTGAAAACCCCAGATCAGCGCGCCCATATCGGCTATCTTCCAGAGCATCCGTATTTCTACGATCACCTTACCGTTGAAGAAACGCTCGACTTCTTTGCTGCACTCTACGGCATTGAACCAAAAGGACGGGCTGCAAGAGTCGAAGAGACGCTTGAGCGTGTCGGCTTACTCGATAGAAAGCGCTCGTCGGTTCGCTCTCTTTCAAAGGGCTTACAGCAGCGACTCGGCTTGGCTCAGGCGATAATCAATCGACCAACGCTGCTTATTCTCGATGAGCCGTTTTCCGGTCTCGACCCAATTGGTCGAATGGAGGTTCGTGAACTCATTCTGCAATTGCGGGCCGAAGGAACGACCATCTTCATGTCCTCGCATATCCTTTCTGACGTTGAAGATATCTGTGACCGAGTTTCGATCATGGCCCGAGGTCGGGTCGAGCATGTATTCGACCTCCACGAGGCATCAGATTTATTTGGCGAACGATTCGAACTGAGCCTCATGAGTAAAGGAGTTGAGGCAGATCTCAGGCAATCAGTACTGGCCGAGGCTTCAGATTGCGAACTTCGTAAAACAGCGCAAGGAGACCTTTTGGTCGCATCGTTCACTAGTCGAGCGAGCGCAGAGCAGGCATTGCAAGCTGCTCTTACCCAAAACGTCCAGGTTATGAATTTTAAGAATGCTGGGCTGACGCTTGAAGAAGTGTTTATGAAAGTTACTGAAGAATCAACGAGGAAGGTAGACGATGAAGATATTCGTCATAGCTCTGAACACCTTTCGTGAGGCGGTTCGAAATAAGGTTCTGTATTCAGTAGTGCTTTTTGCCATTTTGATGGTAGGCGTAAGCGCGTTCTTTGGCTCGGTGAGCATTGGTGAACAGGAGCGAGTCATCAAGGACTTTGGTCTGTTCTCACTCTCTTTCTTTGGTGCGATTATCACTATCCTTATTGGCGTGACTCTTCTCAACAAAGAACTCAAGCAAAAGACGATTTACAACATTCTCTCCAAACCCGTATCGCGCTGGCAGTTCATCGTTGGCAAGCATTGCGGGCTCACCTGCACGGTGAGCTTGCTCGTCTTCATGATGGGGGTCGGACTTGTCGGCTTTACCGCATGCTTTGAAGGGCGAATTGATTGGCTCTTGTTACAAGCAACGGTATTTATCTTGCTGGAAGTAAGCATCATCGCCGCTGTCGCAATGTTTTTCTCATCCTTGGTGGTAACGACTACCCTGACGGGAATGTTTACCTTAGGCACCTACATCGCTGGGCATTCCATTGCCTATTTCAAATATTTTCTACAAAATCCTGAAGTCTCAAACCCGGCTCTCGATCGATTGGTCATGGTGCTAGACTGGATTGTTCCCGATCTGAGTCTTTTCAACGTAGCTGACCAAATTGTCTATGGAAAGGCAGCGGCTCCTGAGCAACTTGCCTACGCTGTAATCTACGCCGCAAGTTATTCACTTGTAGCGCTCTGTTTGGCAACTCTGATTTTCCAGCGGCGAGAACTAACCTAGCCAACTACTTTTTAAAGCCATAGGGGCAATGCCGACAACCAGATTGGCAACACTTCCCCTTGGCAAGGTGATAGTGCTCGGTAAACACCATGAGCCCCGTCTCTGGATCTATGTAGTTTGATTCGCCTTTCTCACAGGCTTCTCTGTGGAGGCGATCGATTTCTTCGTCACTTGGAGTTGCCACCGCTAGTCGCGCAATTTCGACTTAATAACTGGCCCCTCGGCACCACGAAGTACCACACTCCCTGCTGGCACGCTCGCCGTAAGAAACACGTTCCCACCGATAGTTGATCCCTTGCCGATTACGGTATCACCACCGAGGATGGTCGTATTGGAGAAAATGACGACATCGTCTTCAATGGTCGGATGTCGGCGAACGTGCTTGACCGGATTGCCATGTTCATCTCGAGCGAAGCTGCGCGCTCCAAGAGTCACGCCTTGATATAGTTTTACCCGATCGCCAATGACCGCAGTCTCCCCCACAACTACTCCCGTGGCGTGATCGATAAAGAAGCTGCTTCCAATCTGCGCACCCGGATGAATATCCACACCAGTTTTCGAGTGAGTCCATTCACTCATCACTCGAGGAACGATCGGCACATTGAGCAAGTAAAACTCATGGGCAATCCGATAGGAGACGACTGCAGTTAAGCCCAAATTGGAAAGCTTCAGCTCGGCAAAGGTCAAGGCAGCCGGGTCTCCGTCATAGGCCGCTTGCAAATCGTCAACGACTTTGCTGCGAATGAGCGGCAGCTTAGAAAGAAAAGTCTTCATGACTTCGATTGACACGGCCTTCGGATCTTCTTCCTCCGGCGGCCCCTCTGTTTGAGCTGCCCGTCCAAGCCAACGGTAAGGAATGGAACGTTCGATTTCAGGAAGTAAGGTCGACCAGGCATCTCGTAGCTTTACTTGAAACCAGGCATCGAGAGCATTCGCGTCAGAGAATTGATCCTCGCCTCGCACAGGAATCATCAATTCCACCAAACTGCGTAAGGCTCGGATGATGCGCCGTGCACGAGGTGCGGCAGAGTCGATGCTTTCCGGCACATCGTCACCACTAAAACAATACTGAGCGCTCAGTTGCTCGGCTGCGAGACTTATCTGTTGCTGTATCGCCAGTTCCTGGGAGCTGTCATCATTCTTCGACATGAAACGTTCCAATTGAGGTGGCAGAGCGAAGCAAAGACTACTCAGAGAGCAGTTCTTTAACTAATTGACTCGCTACTTTCCCCTCAAACTGACCCTTATACTTGGCATTCAAATGCCCCATAATCGGCCCAATGCCATTCGCTCCCGAAGCAATCAGCTCTTCGATTATCTTCTTCAGCTCATCTTCACTCAACTGCGCCCCTAGAAATTCCTGAAGCAAGGCAATTTCTTCTTTGTTCTGAGCTACTAAATCGTCCCGATTTTGCTGTTCCGCAAATCCAAGCGCATCTCGCAGTTTCTTAACTTCTTTTTGCACGATCCCTAAGACACGCTCATCGTCGGCTTCCTCTCTTGAATCGACTTCGTACTGCTTTATCGCAGCAGTAAGTCCACGCAAGGTGGTAACCGTCTTTTGATCTCGAGCCTTCATTGCATCTTTGAGTCGAGCTTGTATCTGTGCTTTCAGTTCAGACATGACTTTCGTTTTCCCTACCGTTTCGTATATCTACTGCATTCGCTTTTCGACTTCTTCCTGAACTCGACGAAGCAACTCTGGATCGCTCTCCTGACTCTCTGCTCCCTGAGAAACGACACCCTCCACCGCAGTATTCTCCAAACTGCCGCCGCGTTGTGCTTTAAGGTTGCGCAACGCATAGAGAATCAGCAAGAACGTCAGCATAATTACAAAAGCTGGAACCAGCCAGGCCATTATTCCAAACCCCTCAGTTCGGGGCGTCCCCCGGACCTCATCTCCATACAACGCGAGCAACTGGGTGCGCACCTCATCAGGAGTGCTTCCCTCATTGAGCCAAGTAATCACTTTCAATCGCAGCTCACGAGCTTGCCCGCTGGGACAAGCGGAGAGTGTTCGCCCAGGACAGAATGGACTCATCGTGGTTTCAGAAATTTCCTGCGCCAGCTGTTCGACTTCAGCTTCGGAATAGGCCGCCAGCGCGTTTGACGGGAACAACACGGCGACTGTCAGCAGCACATACAAGGCTGCAAGAACCACGCTACCTACAATTCGGGGGATACAATCCTTCATATCTGCTTCTAAGTTTGACACCAATCGGCGGCTGCTCCAGAATAGCAGCTTGACTTTCTATAATACCAACGAGTTATCATGGCGCGCATCTGTCCATATTGCAAATCCGAAGTTCAAGAAAAACAGGCTGGTATCTGGCCCTTTTGCTCTGAGCGCTGCAAGATGAGCGATTTAGGTGCCTGGATGCGCGAAGACTACCGAATCGCTGGCGGACCGGTTTTAGACGAGGAATTTGACGAATCTGCAGACACAGATTCTGACGAGGACGAATTTAACAATTCCCGACACTGATCGATCAATTGCCAATCGACATCCTCTGACCCCGCTGAGAGATCGAGATTGACGCATTCACCCGGCAACTCACTCCATTGCTTCCCCAAACCGCGACACAGGGAGAAGTACGCCTGCTGTCGGGTCCAAGACTCAGCATCTTTGTCATCAAAAACGCCCAGCAGCAATTCGAATACCTGAAGATGAGAATCGGGAATCTCTTGAGCCGGTCGCTGAGAGGATGCCTTCGCACCAGAAGCCGCTATAAATTCTCCGAGAATGCGAATCGCACTGAGTCGAACATCATCGTCATAGTCCCATCCGACACCCAAGGCAAAGTTAAATACCCGCTCCAAATACTCAGCGGTGCCACCCCAGTCCAAGCATAGTGTTTCAAGTACCTGACTGACCGTGAGCACATCGTTCGCATCGAGATAGCGTTCAAGGATTGGTCGATGCTCGAATCGTCGCAACTTTCCTATGACAACTAAATAGGCATACACTGCATCAATCGAAGGAACCCGACCCAGATCGGTCGTATCTACTGCATTCAGGCAGTCCACCACATAGGATATATGCTCCTCGGGGATTTCCTTACCGTCGCTGATATCGACAAGTAGTTTTTCTGCGTCGAGATCCATACATCAATCTCTACTTCGATTTCGTAAAGCGTCCAAGAATCGCAGTTTTCATTCGAGACAAAAGGGGCTCTTTTCCAAAGGGTTTTCTGAAATAGATCGGTGTCGCATCACTGAAAATCGTATGGTTCGGACTATCTGGATTGTCGAGATCATCGAAGATAATGATAACGCCACCGGTGTGCTTCATATATTCCCGGCCAACCTCGTCTAACTCCGAGCGGATATATTGTTTCTT